>NZ_JANQOP010000300.1 GCF_028285745.1 Acaryochloris sp. IP29b_bin.137
CGCTGTTACTCCTTTAAGTTTGAGGTTGAGCTTCCATGGCTAAACGCATTATTTATAACGAGAATGCTCGTCGCGCCCTTGAAAAAGGGATGGATATCCTCTGTGAATCCGTGGCAGTGACATTAGGCCCTAAGGGTCGCAATGTCGTTCTGGAAAAGAAATTTGGCGCCCCCCAGATCGTTAATGATGGGGTCACCATTGCGAAGGAAATTGAGCTTGAAGACAACATTGAGAACACGGGTGTTGCCTTAATTCGTCAAGCTGCTTCTAAAACGAATGATGCAGCTGGAGACGGTACCACAACGGCTACTGTTTTAGCCCATGCCATGGTTAAAGAAGGGATGCGCAATGTTGTGGCTGGTGCGAATGCGATTTCCCTCAAGCGTGGGATTGAAAAGGCGGCTGGTTTTCTTGTGGAGAAAATTGCTGAGCATGCCCGCCCGGTTGAAGACTCCAAGGCAATCGCCCAAGTAGGTACGATTTCCGCTGGAAACGATGATGAAGTCGGTGAAATGATTTCTAGTGCCATGGATAAAGTGGGCAAAGAAGGGGTCATTTCCCTGGAAGAAGGCAAATCCATGACCACCGAACTGGAGGTCACTGAAGGGATGCGCTTTGAAAAAGGCTATATCTCTCCTTACTTTGCAACGGATACCGAGCGGATGGAGGCTGTGCTTGACGAGCCTTATGTGTTGCTGACGGACAAGAAAATTACCCTTGTGCAAGATTTGGTACCCGTGCTGGAGCAAGCCGCTCGTGCCGGTAAGCCCTTGCTGGTCATTGCTGAAGATATTGAAAAAGAGGCCTTAGCGACGCTAGTCGTCAATCGTTTACGGGGTGTCTTGAATGTAGCGGCAGTGAAAGCACCCGGTTTTGGTGACCGCCGTAAAGCGATGCTGGAAGATATTGCCGTTTTGACGGGCGGTCAGGTGATTACTGAGGATGCGGGTCTCAAGCTAGAAAGCGCCAAGCTGGAAATGATGGGTCAAGCTCGCCGAATCACCATTACTAAGGACACCACAACCTTAGTGGCTGAAGGTAATGAAACGGACGTTCAAGCCCGCTGCGAACAAATTCGCCGTCAGATGGATGAGACGGAGTCCTCCTACGATAAAGAAAAGCTGCAAGAGCGCCTAGCTAAGCTTGCAGGGGGTGTGGCTGTGATCAAAGTCGGTGCTGCAACTGAAACTGAAATGAAGGATCGGAAGCTCCGCTTAGAAGATGCGATCAACTCTACTAAAGCTGCTGTAGAAGAAGGGATTGTTCCAGGTGGCGGTACCACCTTGGCTCACCTTGGTCCTCAACTTGCCTCTTGGGCCGCGGATAACTTAACTGGCGAAGAGCTGATTGGCGCCACCATCGTAGAACGGGCCTTAACTGCCCCTTTGAAGCGTATTGCTGAGAATGCGGGTCAAAATGGTGCCGTTATCGCTGAGCGAGTGCGCGAGAAGGAGTTCAACGTAGGCTTCGATGCATCAGTCAATGAGTTCACTGATATGTTTGCGGCTGGCATTGTCGATCCTGCCAAGGTAACTCGTTCTGCCCTGCAAAATGCCGCTTCCATTGCTGGCATGGTTCTCACCACTGAGTGCATTATTTCTGATAAGCCTGAGCCGAAGGAAAATGCGCCTGCTGGTGCTGGCATGGGTGGAGACTTTGACTACTAACTAAGGTCGCTGAACCCAAGTTATAAGCAAAGAGGGTGGCAAACACCGCCCTCTTTTTTGCTCTGAACTGGCGGTTGAGCTATTGGAAATAAAAGGCCAAGAAAATATGAAAGCCCAACATAACGCAAAACATACTGACCAGGATGATATGGGTTGATAGCCAAACTAAGCGGAGTTTGCGAATCAGAGGTCCCTTCGAGACTTGGGGCAACCGCTTAGCTAAGCCATGCCAGCTTTGCGGAACCAAGCCAAAATATTTCTGGGAAGACTCCAAAATTCCTGTTTCGGCTACAACACCCACCAGGGCGGATAGGGCAACCCCAAAAAACACCCAGAGAAAAATTGCATTAAAGTTATCGCCAACGGCTCCGCCCGTATGGAGCAATACGATAGCCACAAGGGCAACCCCAACAAAAATATGCAAGCTACGCCACAGCAGGATGGAGCCCGGCACCGAAATTTTCCACCGCCGTCCTCGTTTGCGAAGGGCTAGCACCAGTTCAAAAAGGACGAGAGCCAGAACAACAAACCCAGTGATCAGCTTATACAGATCAGTTTGGAGAATGATCAGAGCATTGAAGTTGCGATCGCGAAGCAGCGGAATATAAACCCCACTCAGAGCAAAGGGGGTCAAGATGGCTGCTAACACTAGCGTCAGAATAATAAGTGTAGAAAACCTAGGCTTCATAGCTTAACTAGGGTGATAGGACGTTGGAGCATTGGTTCACCCCTTCGAATTAGTAAAAAATGCTCCAAGGGACCGACTGGTGGTGCGATCCCTTTCCCCCATAGAGCGTCCTTCGCCTTTGGATAGTGCTATGGCGACCTAAGCACCGTCCAAAGGAATATTGATCATCACACCACCCATCACGTCATCCATTTTGAAGACCTTGTCGGGATAGCGCTCCTTATGAATAGGATGACTGTTATGACAAGTAACACAAGCTTCTGCCACAGCCTTGTCTGGGTAGAGGGCAGAGAAATATTTCTTGCCACTGACCTCCTGATACTCTTTATAGGGTTCTCCCGTTTTCTCAACTTCCGCTATGGCCTTTTTCTCAAACTCATTTTTAGGCCCTTGAGCGTCATTAATGTACCAAGTAGAGATCAGGTTGTAGGTGAAAGCACTACCTGTCTCGGATGCAATTTCAGACCCGAGACGAAACATTTGGGCTGGCAGAGGGATGCCATCGCTGTTTTCCCAACCTTCGGTCGCTTCTATTTCCAGAACACCATCTTCCTTGGGCTTACCCTCTAGTTTTTTGGCTCGATTCACCACATGTTTGGTATAAGCCGTTCGGTCCGAGGCTAAAGCGGTATGGATATAATCGGCTACTAATTCAGGCTTTACCCCTCCCGTTGCTTGAGATTCGGCCCCTCCGCTACAGGCCACAGCGGTAAAACAGATGGCTGCGGCTAGGGCAAAAAAGGCAAGGGTTCTTGAGCGCAAAGTTCTGAACCATTGTCGTGTCAAATTCATCTTGTGTCTCCTCTCAATGACATGCGATTCGTTTTGGTGGGATGGACTACTCTGATTGGGAATTGCCCGACCGTTGTTTTTCTAGTGCACGGACCATTTTCAAAGTGTCCATCGATAAGGTGGGGGGTCGGGCAAAATTCGATTCCACTAAGTCGTCATCAAAAATGCTGTTGTAGGCAAATTCCATGCCGTGGCAATTCATACAGACCTCTTTCACCATGCGATCGCGTGGTAGTAACGTGAAGGTATTGTTGTGGTTGACCATCACCGTCCCTGATGCTGATGTTTGTCGGGGCAGATGGCAAGTGGCACAAGTCGTTGAAACTGTGGAAGGACGTGGGAGTGCCCCCTCTTCTCTCAGTAACTCAGCATGCCGGGAGTTCTTATAATTCAGCGAATGGGTGTCCTTATGGCAGGTCAGACAAGAATCAACCGAGGCCGGTAGCGTTTTCACTGAATGCACATCATGGCAAGTATTACAGTTCATCTGCTTGTTATGGGCAGCCGCCTGCATTGGCAGATGAGCTAAGGCAGGTGTTAATGCGGTTTGTCCTTCCAAGAGGCGAATGCCATGCTTCCCGAGTAAAAAGGTATCCACTTGTGATTCATGGCAAGACCGACAGCTTTCGTGGTTGGGGCGCTGTGTCACCTGCTTAGTAGAACTATTTTGGTGACAACTGGAGCAGTTCACGTCAGCAAAGGCATGGGCACTTTGGGACCAACTCTGATTAATGGACTGGAGCTGGGCCTGATCCACCGCCAATGCAGAAATGGTCAACCCGTTCCAGAGCACCAACAGCAACAACCCTTCCAAGACCCAATTCCTCATGCTTGCCCTCCGAGAAGCTCTTTCCCCAAGTCAGGCTGAGGCGGTGCCGTCAATTCAGGCTTAAAGGTACGGGCTGGTAACGCAGGCTTAGGCAACATATCCGCTTGGCCCATACTCTGACGTAAAAAGCCCGTTGAAATACTGCGATGGTCGTGGAAATTATGACAGCCTGCTGTCCAACATCCATCCGGTGAAAACCCCTTATGACTGGCCAATTCCCCTTGAATAATGCCTTCATGGCAAATCATGCAGAGATCTGGTTTGAGATGCACCCCGCGATCAAACATATGCACATGTTCGTTGTGGCAAGTGGTGCAAGTTAATACCTCCAATTTCTCTAATTCAGCAGCCCATCGCAGATCTCGGAACTTCTTGGGGCCATGGGCATCTGTGGCCATTTCGGCCTCATGGCAGCGCATGCAAGTGTCATTACTCACCGGTTTAAACCCTTCATGACAAGAGGCGCACGACGCCTCAAACAAGAGATGTCCATTAGATGTCACGCCCGGTAAAAAGATCGTCTTGTGGTCTAAAGCAAAGGCGGCTCCCAACCAACCCATCACGAGTAAACACAGCACAATCACGGTATTTCTGACATTGAATAGAGCCGACAGACTCAAAAATGATCTTTGCGTTTTGGCCACTACAATTGCCCTAAAAAATTAGACCAGCAAAATGGCGATTATGATCGCAATAATGCCGCCACCTGCCAGACCCAATAGCAGGCCTGTTGGCCGATCAGATCCTGAAAAGTCGCTAGAAACATTAGCGGGCTCAGGCGAGGCAGGTATGGGCTGAGTTGAGTTCAAATCTAAATCTGACTGAGAGTAGTCGGCACCATCCAACATAATGGTGCTGATGGCCCCATAGGCATCCACCCAAGCTTGTTTGACCTCATCTGTCCACGCTGCGCCTAGAAATTCCTCAAAGGTTTTGAGTAGCGTATTACCCACCAACGGGTAATGCTCCGGTAAGGCCCCATATTTCACATGCCGAGCCCCCAGACCTGTGAGGGCATCTCCCAATACGTCCGGCTTACGTAAATTTTCAACGACCAGAACCAGAGATTGCAGGAGTTTCTTGCTTTGCTGCTTAATATCCGTATTTGCGAATAAGGGTTGGGCAGCTGGGTAATCAGTGAATAAGTTGTCGTAAAAGCGATCTGCAAACTCATTGGCCATGGGCTTCACTTGAGCAAAGCTCGTTTCCAATAGCTCAACTTGCAAGCCAGAATCAGCAGGTGGCGCTGGAGTTTCTGGTTCGAGCTGAATATCTGCTTCGGAATAATCCGCTCCATCCAACATAATCGTGCTAATCGCACCATAGGCATCCACCCAAGCCTGCTTGACCTCATCCGTCCAAGCTGACCCTAAAAATTGCCCAAAGGTCTTAAGCAGAGTATTGCCCACCAATGGATAATGCTCCGGTAAGGCCCCATACTTCACATGCCGAGCCCCCAGTCCCTGTAGTGCATCTCCCAAGACGTCTGGCTTGCGCAGGTTCTCCACAACCAAAACCAGAGATTGCAGGAGCTTCTTGCTTTGTTGCTTAATATCCGTATTCGCGAATAAGGGTTGGGCGGCCGGGTAATCGGTGAACAAGTTTTCGTAGAAGCGATCTGCAAACTCATTGGCGACAGGCTTGACTTGGGCAAAGCTCGTTTCCAATAACTCAACTTGCAAGCCGGAATCAGTAGGTGGCGCGGTAGCTTCTGGTTTGAGTTGAACATCAGCCTCTGAATAATCGGCACCGTCCAACATGATGGTGGTAATCGCCCCATAGGCATCTACCCAGGCTGTTTGAACCTCCTCAGTCCAGGCATCCCCTAGGTATTCTTCAAAGGTTTTGAGTAAGGTTGCCCCCACCAATGGGTAATGCTCGGGTAAGGCCCCATATTTCACATGTCGAGCACCAAGACCTTTTAGAGCATTACTCAACGTATCGGGTTTGCGCAGATTTTCAATCACTAGCACGAGAGACTGCAAGAGCTTGCCACCTTGCTTTTCCATGTCAGTTCCCTCAAAAAGAGGTTGGGCCTCTGGATAATCCGTGAATAAATGGTTATAAAAGCTTGAAACAAATTCATTGGCTTGAGGTTTTACTTTCTCAAAGCTACTTTCAAGAATTTCGACTTGTAAGGCCATAGATTCACCTATTAAAGATATTAAAATCAGAGGCTAGCTAAAAATATTCATCGTCTCAAAAAGCTGCTTTCAAGGATGAAAAAAGGAGTTAACAGCTCAATAAAGACAGATCAATCAGCACTCATTCATGGAGATTCTTTTTCTGCCTATTCAGGCCATAAAGAGATGGATTGAGCATTTTTAGAATGGACTTTTATAACACCAATTCACGCCAACCTTTCCGCATCATATGCGGATCAAAGACTGCTAAAACACCTTCACCCAAGATGATGCATTATGGATATCTTGACATTCCCAAACAGCATTATGCTGCAAAATCAAAATATGCATTCAAAGGTAAAAAATAATTATTCAGCGGGTCGTATCAATTAATACAAATGGCATGATTGATAAGCCAAAAAACGCATGGCGCCGATGCGAAAACAGCATAATCAAGAGCAATTTTTGATAATGTAAATAGAACTAGTAAATAGTATAAAAATATACATTATTTAGGGATATTCAAAGCACCCCGTTTTCGTAGTAGTAATTTTTGCTCACTGGACAGCCCTTCTGCATCAGTAAAAATAGCCCCTGAAACAATGCTGTTGGAAAAATCAACATTAAAAAGTTGAGTCTTTTCCAAATTGGCATCCCGAAAATCTGTCTGCTCTACTTTTGCTCCAGATAAGTCCGCCTGCTCTAAATAAGCACTATAGAAAGAAGCATGGTTCAAAAGAGTGTCGCGCATACAGGTTTGTCCTAAGAACACATGATCTAAACTGGCCTGTTGAAGTTGGGCTCCCTTTAAATTGGCCTGATCAAAGTTACTGCCGATTAAATCAGCCCCTGTAAAATCGGCCTTTTGCAAATCGGTCTGCACAAAGCGAGATCGTTCTAGACGGGCATGGGCGAAAATGGCTTCAGGGAATTGAGCCTGACTCATATTGGCGTCATTAAGCTTTGCTCGACTAAAGTTAGCCCCTTTAAAATTCCCCTGAGACAGATCAGCTCTGATTAAAATGGCATCTCTAAAGGAGGCATATTGGCCAGTGGCTTCTGCTAAATCCACTGCCTCCAAAATAGCTGTGGCCGCATTCGCTTGACTTAAATGGGCACCATGGAGCTTGAGCTTAACCCCATGAATCCCCATCAAATTAGCCGAGTCGAGACGGGCAGAGGTAAATTGAGCTTCCGTTAGGAGAGCATCCTGCAGGCTAATTCCCGTGAGGGTTGCAAAGATCAAGATCGCCTCAGTAAAATCGGCTCGATTACAGGAGGCTTCGGATAAATTCGCCACCCGTAAATAGGCTTGTGGGAAATGACCATCATCCAGGGAGAATCCCTGCAAATTAATATTGCTGAGTTCTGCTCCTCGTAAAGAAATGCCTTGTTGAACTTTCGTTTGCACCTCTTCCGGTGTAAGAACGGCCATCGCTTAGTTTTCCAATTGGTTTGTATAAGGGGGACAGCACTAAGCATCAGCAGTTTGCACTTCAGATACCGAGGAAGAAGCACTGCGATGCTGCTGAGACCGATAGCGGAGAATGGTTGCCAGCACAAATAAGCTATCCATACCGACCAAACCGGCGATCAGCACTGCAGAACCGCCCGTACCGAATCCATAACTGTGTAATCCTGTTCCCAGCACAAAATTAACGCCATACCAAGCCATCAGTACGGCATTAAACCCTAAGACACTGGCAACATTCATGCCAAATTGTCCTAACCAGCCCGCTAAACGACCATGAACAGGCGCTAAATAGCAAAGCAAGGCAATTAAAGCCCAGGTCTCTTTTGGATCCCACCCCCAGAACCGACCCCAGGAAAAATGCGCCCAGATGCCCCCCAAAATAATGCCTGTCGTCAGCAACAATATCCCCACTTGAATCACTCGGGTATTTAATCGGGACAGGGCCGTTGCCGTTGAACCGCCCTGGGGCTGTCGCCAATATTGCATCAGTGCCAGATGTCCTAAGCCCATGGCCAAGGCAAAGCTGGCATAGCTAAGGGTGATCGTGGGGACATGGATACTGAGCCAAAAGTTATCCCGCAATACAGGCACTAAGGGCTCAATACTGGGGTCCAGCACCGCGGGTAAGCTATCTGCCAGCAGCAGACAAACCACTGCCAACGGTGCTGCAGCTAACAAATAAGATCTGGCTCGGGTCTGTAGCTCAAAGTAAAAGGCTAAGGCGGCAATTCCAAAACCAACCCACACCACAGATTCATACATATTGGTAACGGGGGGACGGCCTGCAATTTGCATGCGCAGGCCAAAGCCCAAGGCTTGGACCAAGATGCCTCCGAGGAAGGTTCCCATGCCAGTCCAATACAAGTTAAAGCTGGGAACGAGTTGGCTCGTGAGGAGGACCAGAAATGCGATTCCATACAGTTTCCAAGCTTTACCAAAGGGATGGAAGTGATTGAAAAAGGCTTCCCGTTGCAACGTGGCCATCGCTGGATAAATCTCAGGACTTAAATCTGCTAGGGACTGCTGCAATAGGGCCGCAGGCTCTGCCAAAGACTCTAAATCATCCCCCTGGGCTTGATACTGCTGGTTGAGCTGTTCAAACTGGGTCTGAATCTTGGCCGCCATCTCAGGAGGATAAAGTTGTTCAGCGTCCGCAATCCCGACCCAAGTTCCTTTGATATCCATGGGGTGGGGCACCAGAGGCAAAGTTTGACTGCCAACCGTATCCAACATTAAATTGAGGCGATCTTCGAGGGTTAAGGCTTCTCGTTCATCTCGTGTCAGGGGTTGCTCTTGCAGCTGTTTGGTATGGGCTTGTTGCAAGATCAGACCCAAATCAGAATTAATCAGGGTAGAAAAGCTAAAGTGCTTTTGCTCCAAGGGCAGTCCCAATTGGGCTTTGAGGGGGCGATAGTTGACGAGAATAAAGGGCTCGTCATTCCAATCTCGGCTATTTAGCCACAAAGACCAATAGGTCTGTGGCGCATCTAAAACATCACCACTGGCTAGTTGATATCGCGATGCCCCATGAATCGTGGTGACGGTTTCCCGGGCCACTGTATCTAAGGGCTTTTTGCGGCCATCCAACTGAACGGCCAACGTGTCCACTGCGGTTTGGGCAGGGGGTTGCCATTGACTTGACGGAGTGACCATTAAGACACAGGCGAGACAAAGTCCCCATAAAAATTTCAGTTGATTCATTATCCGTCCTGAGGTGCAAGGGGCATGGGGGCGGGCTTAGCCGCGATAGGTTCATTGGGTCTCTCTAACGCTGTAGCCCGTTTTTTGAATAGGGTGGGGCCGTAGAACATAACGCCTATACCCAATACGGTTAATAAGGCGCCATTCCAAGTCAACGCGGTCACCCATAGGGGTTCCCGTTTAACTTGCAGGGTGGATTGGTTTAAATCGCCTGGATTCCAGGAAGCTTGGGCAATTTTCCACCCCTGGTACCAGGTAGGATGATTCATCCAGACTGAGCGTCGTTGGGCTGATTCGCCCTGGAGATCTTCAATCCGAATCTGGCTGGTCCACATGGCTACCGAGTCGCTGCCTTCATTGCGCTCAACGATAAAATCATCCAAACCCACCCGAAAGGGTAAGGCCAGCATGCGAGGGCCAAAGGCCGCCATTTTGGGATGCGAACCATCGGCAATCAGTGTTGATTCTCCCCAGGTTAGCCATTGCTGCCCATCCGCTGAGGCCACTTGCAACGCCGGAACTCCTTCCATCCCAGGTGGAGTGGTCAGGCGCTCTTGGATTCGCTTCCCATGGGGGAGCCAGTCTGCCAGAGTGATTTTGAAATCTGCCCAGCCCGGCTGAATCATTTGATCCATCACCAAAGGCCCTGAGGTAAAAGACTTAGAGGAGCGGGCTGCATAATAGAGATTTTGATTGGCAACCACGACTCGGAAGTAATCGCTAGCTGGGGGCGGCGGGACTTGATACTCCCAGTCCAAATCCAGTAAGGACTCATCCCCCGCCAAGATCGGCCCGGCCTGAGCAAAGACAAACCAGCGTTCTTGCAGATCAGCCTGGGTCACTTCTATTTCTAGGGCTGGATTTTGCCAATCCTGAGACGCCGTGATCGGCTGATTCTGGTCATCCAAGCGAAAATCTGGCCACACATTCAGTAGGTGAACCTGGATATCATTAATGACGGCATCATGACGGCGTAAGTCATCAATGGCCAGCGAGGTGTTTGCATCTCCTAACTTGATCAGTAGGGTTCCAGATGGATGGGCTTGCGTTTGAGCTGGATCGGCCAAGAGCTGTTGGAGATCGGTTTGATTTTCAGCTTGCCGTAGTTCTAGTTGGGCTGGTCCTAAATCCACCGTTTCAGCAGTAGGCGACAACCACTGATCGAAGGTTTGACCCATGCGATCGCTACTCAATACCAACCGGACGGCAGGGCTATCTGTAGCGTCTCCTGCTCGATAATCAACGGTTTCAACAGAATTATCGCTGTAGTCCAACAAGGTCAACCCAGCAAATTGGTGGGGTGAAATGACCTGGCCTGGCTTCACCATCACCGCTGCCTGCTGAACTTGACCTTGATCATCCATCACTTCTAAGAGTTCACCCTCGACCCGCACCAAGTGATTAGCCGGTTGATCTGTGCGCACCAGCAAAAGTCCTTCTACACCTAGGTGAATCACCGCCGCAGAACCGGCAATCAGCACAATCAACCCTAAGTGAGTCAGGGCAAAGCCCACTTTTCGCGCCCCGCGCCAGGGATAACGGGAAAGGGTAGAGACACCCAAATTGACCGCGAGCAGAAACATCAAGGCTCCAAACCAAGGACTCTTATAGATCTGCTGTTGGACCGCCAGCGATCCAACTTTGCTTTCATAGAAGGTGGCCCAGATTAAAATACTTGCGATCGCACCTAATACGGGCACTGCCAGCTGAATAGAACCCAAAAAACGGACAAGCTTGGCGACCATGAAGACCTCAGATAACCAGCACTATGCCCCTATTTAGTCGGAATTAGTTGCCCTATAAAGTAGTGGATGTATCAAATTGAAGGTCAACAGTGAGAAATTAATCCGTATTTTGCACAGTACCTATGCATAATGTGAATGTTTATGCCGTAGTGTTTCTGCTTTATGCACATAGAGGCTTTATCTATTTTGCTAAGAGGCCAGATAGATAAAGATATGATAAGAGGGTGCGATCAATGTCTACCCATGACTCTTTCTCTAGACAAAACTGAATCGCTTAGTTTCCAGCGTCGAGATGCGACTTGGCAAGACTATGTGGCCATTCGAGATGGGGAAGACGACTGGCGCAAGATTGCCTTTCATGCAGGATGGCTATGGATCGATATGGGCACAGAAGGACCCAATCATGCTTCTTTTAGTGATTTAATGACGGCAATCTTTTTTGTTTGGGCGTTTTTGCATCCTGAGGAAGTGTTGCAATCCTATGGTCGTTGCCTCTTTGAGCTACCGGACACCCATGCTTGTGCGCCTGATTTAGTGCTGTATAAGGGGGAAGATTTTCCCAGATGGCAACCGGGTGAACCACGCCGTATTGAGCTGAATCGCCATCGTCTGCCTGACTTGGTAGGAGAAATTGCGGATACGACGCTGAACATCGACTTAGATGAGCAAAAGCGGCTGTATGCAAGCTTGGGGATTGCTGAATATTGGGTGATTGATGTCAAAGGCCGACAGATTTTTGCCTTTGGGCTATCTGAAGACGGTGTATATGAAGCAATTCAATCTTCACAGGTATTGACAGGCTTGCCGACTGACCTGGTAGAACAAACGCTAGAACGTTTAGCGGTGGAGACTAATACGGCAGCAGCAAATTGGCTGATGCAGCAGTTATTACCGATGAACCAATAGGGTCAAAACCGTATCGCTGCCCAATCAAGGTCTATTCTTGCGGGTCAATCGTATCTAGAGAATGGTTCAGTTGAAGCGCCTGGACAAACCCAACCTGAAGATCTACAACAATAAGTACTGTGATATCCCCCTTCCTGCCCTTGTACTGATGCCTTCCCAAGATTCGAAACCACCTGCGATCGCAGATTTACGGTGTGACTATCGGTTAAAAGCATTGTTAGAAACCGAAGTGAATGCCAATCCGATTCAGCAATTCCAACTTTGGTTTGATCAAGCCCTACAAGCAGACTTGCCAGAACCCAATGCCATGACCTTAGCGACTGTCAGTGCCGATGGGAGACCGTCAGCGCGGATAGTCCTGTTAAAAGGGGTTGATCCAGCGGGGTTTGTCTTTTATACCAACTACCAGAGCCGAAAAGGGCAGGAACTGGCCGCTACCCCTTGGGCGGCCTTGGTGTTTTGGTGGGCTGAGTTAGAGCGACAGGTGCGGATTGAAGGTCGAGTCAGCAAAGTTAGTGATACAGAAACCGAGACCTATTTTGATAGTCGTCCTCGGGGTAGCCAGCTTGGGGCTTGGGCCTCAGAACAGAGTCAAGTCATTTGCGATCGCATCGTCCTCGAACAGCGGCTGCAGGACTTAGAACAGCAATATCAAGATCAGTCCATTCCTCGTCCACCCCATTGGGGCGGCTATCGGCTGCAGCCGGATTTGATTGAATTTTGGCAAGGCCGTCCGAACCGTCTCCACGATCGATTATGTTACCAACGCCAGGATCAGTCTTGGGCCCTTCAACGATTATCCCCCTAAGGGTAAATGGCCCATGACCTTAATCCAAGTTTGGGGGTGTTTACTGATCTTTGTTCTTTGCCCCGTACTCGGAGGACTGCCCATCGCGGAATGGCTGATTTCGCGACTGCCCACCACCCAATTCTTCAACCTCAAAACACTGATCACAGGAAGTGTAGAAGCCAGCAAAGGGGTGGCCTCTGTGGCCCTGGCTCGCTATTACTTTCCGATGGATGCCACTTGGTGGTTGATAGCGCTGATTGCCTTACTCTTTGGTCAGTTTGGATTGCGAAAGTCAAAGCAGATATGGGGAGTGGCGGCAGGTTGCCTGACCTATAGTTGGCAAATTACCTTTTTGATGGTGCTGATCGGTGGCATTGGCCTGACCTTACTGCGAGAACGTCGCCTGGGACGAATAGGCTTATGGGTGTTATTCCCCATTGTTGTGGGACTCCATAGTCAACAGGGTGCTCAAGTCCTCGCAGCAATCGGTCTCAGTAGTCTCTTCGTTTGGATGGACGATCAGTTTCCTGACGTATCCCCATCTTCTGTGAGCCAGGACCAAGCCCTGATGACGGTTTCGGCCGCCAACGATGCCCATTTGTTTGGTTTCTTTCGGCGCGATCGCAATATCCGCACCCTGAACCATCCCCTTAAGGCCGATCAGGTGGGGCAAATGGCAGCAACCCTTAGCCAACTCAAAGCTTTAGGACAAAACGTACCACCCAGTTGGGTATTGCCACCGGGCGATGACGCGAATCCGCTAATCCAGTTACTCAATCCCAGTCCAGAACAACCTCTAATGATTCGATCGAGTGTGATTGGGGCGGTCCAGTTGGATGCCGATCCACCACCTGAACCCATTTATCAAATTACCTCTCGTCGAGCTTTAGCTCAGGTGATTGGGGCCTGCCGCACTGCCTATAGCATCACCCCAGCCTCCCCCAGATCCCATGATCGAGGGGTAGCGGTGATCGTCCAAGTCCAAATTAAGGGGCAATTGAGCGGACTGGCCTGGCGTCAAAGCACCCCAAATGGCGATTCCACCGTGGTCATTACGGGGGGGCCAGGTGCAACGCCTGCTGAAGCATTGATGCATCCGTCGACTCAACAGATCCAGGTATCGATTCCAGAAGAAGCTCATGCTTATGCGCTCAGCCCAACGCAACCTTTGCCGTCACAACTGGTACAAAAAATTGTCTCAATAACTCAGGCCGTCGAGAACCACTGTTCTGGCATTCCACAACGGATTGAATGGAGTGATGACGGATCGACGCTATGGGTATTAGCAGTAAGTCCTCACAAGACCGCCTATGCTTAATCCACTTTCCATTAGAACAGACTTAAAGGATGGGCTGAGTGTCAGCTCCAACGGCTCAGTTTACATAAACTCTAAACGTGTGATAGCGTTAATGTCTACGGACGCATAGCTCAGTTGGTTAGAGCACCACGTTGACATCGTGGGGGTCTCCCGTTCGAGTCGGGATGTGTCCATTGGCCGTAATTCTTATACCTGGTGAGGCATTGTCAACTTAACCGCCAATCTCAAGAACTAGGCACTATTTTTCAACAATAGGCTCAAGATGTAAGTTTAAGCAGCAGCGCTCAGACCCGTCAATTCATGCCAGCTGCTAAAACGCTGACTCAGCGTATCTCTAAATTCAGGTGCAGATGGTTGATGGTGCTACAGAACTGAAACAGGCATGACGCAACTACCACCATTGACGACATAAATTGATGACCTCAAAGAGAAACTTTGCCAAGTCGTGTATTATCATGAAACCATTTAATTTGGTGATTTCGGTTGTAATAGCAATAAGTTTTTTGGAAAATTTTTATAGCTCAAGTTATAGGATGAATTTAAAGTAGTGGGGATTCTAGCAGTAGATGTAAATGATTTACACTTCCTTGGGTGTATACCAACAAAGGGTGAGGCATGAAAAAGAATCTTATCCAATTGCTATTCTCAATACCATTAATACTGTCGGCACAAGCGGTATATGCTGCGCCTAATTTGGTCGATCCCTGGACCATGGTTAAACGACTCGGCGTCGGTATCAATGCGGTTTGTCGAGGAACCAGTTCTGGAGGTGATCCGGTTTGGCAGAAACGATTTGCCACAGACATCGCTAATGCAGGATTCGATACTGTACGTTTATGGGCGAAACCAAGTGCAAAGGATACTGGAGGTCCACCTAACTACATTGTTAAAGCCAGCTACTGGGCTAACATCGAAGCTCAGATTGACGACAGTTTGAATGCAGGTCTTAACGTAATCCTGGTAGTAGATGAAAAGTGGTATTCAGGTTCGTATAATCAATACAATAAACCTAGTAATACCGCAGCGCAAAAAAAGGCAATCTTGGACCGCATTGTTAAATTTTGGGCACAAGCCTCTAAGCGTTGGAAAAACAAATCAGAAAACCTAGTTTATCAGATACTGAACGAACCAGCAGCGACTCATGGCCTCTCATGGAGCATGCCTTCAAATGCAGTCTACATGAAGCTATTGAAGGATTCTGTAAAGGCAATACGTGCGAATGACAAGAATCGTAATATTACTTTCTTTGCCAGAAATCACTGGAACATATCACAAATTCGCCCTAAGGATATCCCTGGCTTAGGAGCTTATTATTTTGGTTCACAGCACGGTTATCCCGGTAAAGACTTTCATTCACGGGGGAAAGCACTCTGGGGACCAAGCAATTCTCAAGTGACTGAAATGAATCAATACTTTAATAAGATCTCAACCTTCGTCAATGACAAATCACGTCATAGTGATGGTAAGAGACATCCAGTTGCCATTACCGAATTCGGTACTCGTCACAAAGCTAAATTTGGAGGCCCATCAACTTGGGTTTATAAGAATGGCCGTATCGAAGAAAAAGAAAGAGCCCAATATACAGATTACATCGTAAAGCGAGCCCGTAAAAACGACATTGCGATCCTACTCCATTCAGGCCCTGCAGCGGGAAATGGCTTCAACTTTTCAATCTATCGCCACACCAATGCTGTCGGCAAGCGTTGGACTTATCCACGGATCGTAGACAGCATAACTAAGTATTCAAGTAGCAGTTCCGCATCCCCATCAACTTCCTCTAACTCCCACCTGGAAATTTTTTCGGGTGCATTGCCTAGTCTGAGTTTTGGAGGCTTTGCAATGCTCGCTCTTTCGGAATTTGGGGTAATTGAAGGGTAGCCATAATGGACGGATGAGAATGCATCGCCGTTATTTTTGTTGAGCAGCTTGTTCCACAATTAACTCCACTTCTTGGCCATAGGACAACTCTAGGGTGTGACCATCTGGATCGCGCAAGAAGGCCCAGTAACCAATCGGATAACCTGAATCCTTGGGACCATCTAATAGAATGCCTTTCTGCTTGGCTTGGTCACAAAGGCGTTCCAATTCTTCGCGACTGTGACAGCCCACACCCAAATGGGCCAAAGGTGATAACACTGGGTGTACCACATCCTTTTGAATCAACACAATCACGAAGGGTCGAGTGCCATCGGACAACCACACTACCGGAATGCCTGAAGATCCATCGACCCGTTTATGTACCACCTGCATTCGGGCATAGGTGGAATAGAACTCAATACTGCGACCAATGTCAGCAACTGGGAGGGCAATATGGGTCAATCCGATATCTCTCATGACGTATGAAGAAGAGTATTTCTAACAGTATCAGGATGGTTCAAGAGATGGCGTCATATACAGCCCATTGGCCTGCCCCTGTGACCCACCATACAACATCACCTGGGGTAGATCGTGCATGATGGTTCTATCCAAAGGGTTAAGTCTTTTGTTTTGATTACAGCTCCACCGTGAATCTGGGTACCTTATGAGCAGAGCCGGGGGCAGTTAGGAAGAGGTTCATGCGTCGGTACTTTAATTTTTTTATTCGCTGGGGAATATTAGGGGCAACCCTTATTTTTTTGATCAAGACCCTGTTGAGCCACTGGCAAGATGTCAAAGCGCTGGAATTGCAACATCAAGCTTGGTTATACGGTTGTGCTGCATTTGCGATCGCACTCTTCGCCCAACTCTGGTTAGGAGTATTGTGGTGCTGGATTTTAGCGGCTTTCAAACATCCACTCCCCAAACGCTGGGCCATTATCACTTTTCTTAGACATACCCCCGCTAAATATATTCCTGGCAGTGTGTGGCATTTATATGGTCAGGTCAAAGCCGCCCAGAAAAAAGGCTTAGGGCTGGAGTTAGCGACGCTCAGTGTTTTGTTAGAACCGCTCTTTGTCATTGCGGGGGCTATGGGATTGGCTTTATGGAATACGCCCTACGCTCTTTTACTTGGAGCCTTACTGGGCGTTATTTTGCTTATCCTTCACCCTCGAGTTCTCAACTTTTTGTGGCAACAGGTGCGCAAACTCAAAGGCAAACAGGTGAGTGGGATACAGATGCAATATTATCCACTACGAGTTTTGTTTGGCGCAATCCTATTTATGGTGTTACGAGGAATCATTTTTATTCTGATTGTTTTGGCCTTTACCCCCATTAATTGGGCAGCTTTCAGTCCACTCATGAGTGGTTTTAGTATGGCTTGGCTGCTCAGCTTAGTCATTCCCACCCCTGCAGGCATGGGGGTATTTGAAGCGTCGGCGATTGATATTTTGCATCCTTACCTTTCACCTGGGTTACTGTTAGCGGCAGTCGCCATCTATCGATTCGTGAACGTGGGGGCTGAGATGATGGGGGCAGGGTGCGCTTACTTGCTTAAGGACGGATAAGACTTAAATTTTTTCCACAGTGAGGCAATACTTTCTGATCGAGAGGGGACCTTCTATGTCTATCCTCTTAATATTCAGTATTATGCAATCGCCCATGTACACTCGCACCGTCCGTCTCCAAGATACCGATGCCGCAGGAGTAGTCTATTTCACCAGCGCACTGGATATCTGCCACGAAGCCTTTGAAGATTCACTGATGGGAGCGGGGATGGATATTCGCACCTTTTTCAGTAATCCTGATATTGCTACCCCGATTGTCCATGCGGATATTGATTTTCTAAAACCTAGCTTTTGTGGCGATCAGTTAATGCTTCAACTCAGCACCCATCAACTGGCAGAGGATGAGTTTGAGGTTCGCTACAACATTACGGCAGTGAATAAAGGGGAACGACTGATTGCCAAAGCGACGATTCGGCATGTGTGCATTAATCCCATTAATCGCCAACGCCAACCGCTACCAGAAGAATTGGTGACATGGATTCAGCGATGGAGTTTAGCGATGAGCTGAATCCTGATTAAATTTGATCTGTGTGATAGCGTAGCACCCAATCCCACGCTTTGCTATAGGCTCAGCATCATTACCCTTGGTTGGGAATATCACCTCTGACTTGATGGAATCTTGTTTTAATTCAACGATTGGCACTTAATAAATAATTTAATCTGGCATAGCTCTGAAGAGGATACAGTTTAGATTGAGAGGAGGTTAACTCGGCCAGTGTTGAAGTTGCCACTGCGCAACTAGGAGGCTGGTAACAACGCAAATACTCACGGAGATAAGGCAATAGTCGCAGACCATCTTCCTGGTTGCATAATAAGGAGCGACTCTGGAGAGATTGCAAGGCAGGCAAGAAATCGACTGTTGAAATGAGATCTTTGAGGACTAGTGCTTCATAAAGTTGATCTAAGGTGACGGTGCCTGTCTCTGACGCAATACAGTTAACGATTTGCTGTTCAGAAAGCGCTAGCCGTTGGAGCTGTTGATTCAGAAGTTGCTGGATGGTGCCAAATACGAAGTTACCTTGGTCTATCCACTTAGAAACTTGGCGATGAAATAGAGATGTGACGTTGGTAGCGGCCACTTTCAGGGCGTAAGGATTGCCACCATAGTAGGTGTGTAAGGTTGCCGCATCTGTTTGGGTTGCTTCTACCGCTTGCTGGTTTAAGAGCGAATGAGTCTCTAATGAAGATAGTCCTTGTAAATAAAGGGTTTGCACGGTGGGGTGATTGCGCAAGTTAATGCCAATCGGTTGTTCTCGACTGGTCAGGATGACACAACTTTGATGGGGAGAATCCATTAAGTGGCGGAGGAGTTGACCATACGCTTGATGATTAGGTCGATAGCTTCCTCCCATTTGTCCCGGTTGCAAGATGGTTTCAAAATTATCCAAAACCAATAAACACCGATGGTGGCGGAAATATTGCATCAGCATTTCGATTCGGGCATCAATGTGAGTGAACCATGCTGAAGGGTTTTGCTCATCTGTTTTAATGATGTTGGCAAAGGTGTCGGCGAAGTTTGGCGCATTGCGAAGGGAACGCCAGATGACCTTTTGGGATTGATCTTGTAGGTGGTGAATAACTTGTTGAACTAGAGAGGTTTTGCCAATACCCGCCATTCCTAGAAGACTAATGAGTTGGGTTGGGTGTTTGCGTTCAATACTTTGTGCTGTGTGAGTTAGCCACTGGATCAAGTTTTTCTGTTCCTGTTGGCGACCTATAAAGAGTTGACCCTGATTGGAATAGAGATGGTTGCGGGCATCAGACCATGGAAGTAGACAGGCTGTTTGATCTGAGACAAGTTCAACTTTCGTAGAGTAAGCGTTGATATTGCTCTTGGCTTGTTGAGATATGGGGAAAAGACTAGCCATCTCTTCTACCTCATGACCTGAGGTTTGATTTTTCTGTTCTAGGCGACGGAACACAACATGTAGGTTCCTTTTTGTCACTTTTTGTTTCAAGGCTTGAGATAACTTTTGCCAGAGTTGATAGCCAACATGTCTGACGTAATCGGTGTCATAGCCGCAGGTTTCAGCTATTTCTTGGTATGATTTGCCCTCCCAGGATAAGCGAAAGATATCTTGGTGGAGGTTCTTGAAGTGAGAGGGATCAAGAGCTGTATCAATTAAGGCTAAGGCATCCTCAATAGTCATTCGTTGTTGTCTGCACAAGTAGAGTATTCCAACAAGACCAGATGTAATTAAGATCACATCCTTCTGTACTAACTATCAGTTCTTAGTATCAGATTTATGCAAAATTGATAGTAGTGAGATATTTCTTTGAGTGCCAAAGAAAATTCAATCTGATAGTAGAACGAATCCCCTAATCCATGCAGACATTTTTTCGAGCCATTTTTCTAAATATATCTTCATGTTAAATAAGTCACTTTTTAACACTGTCATATAGCGAAACTAAGTTGTACCTTTATGTAAAAGTTCTATCAATTTCTAAATGGCGTACTGGAATAATTGAAAAATTATAAATTCATATAGAGCTATTACGGAAAAATATTGAAGTTTTCGAGAATCACAAGAACAAAATTTTATCTCAAAAAAAATAGACTAAATACCTTATTTATACCTATTAGTACTCATGAGATATTGAATATGATTTAAGTTTAGGATTTTCTCAGTACATTAAATTTTATTTTTAAGTTTGTCGTCTGAAATAAAGTGAAAGCCAAGGTGAGTCATATGAATTATAAATCAATCACTATTTCTATCTTACTTAGCACAATTACTTGTCTAGGAGCAAACTCATCCACATATGCAGTTGATGGAGAAGATTTTGTAACTGCAGAACAAGAGGTAACAACTTCAAGGCCAGCTAACTCTAAACCAGATGGAGATACAACGCCAAAACCTTTAGCATCTACTACTAATTCTCAATCAGAAACAGATTGCAACAATTTAGAATTAGATCCCAAAAAACTGAAAAGTAAAAGAGTTGAGTTGTTCTACTATCGAAATGCTAATAATATTATTTCTATATTGAATAAGCTTCCTATTAAAAAACTTAAAGGTTGTGCCACGGAGCTACCTTTAAATGCACCGGCAGCTAACGCAGGAGTAGGGCGTGGAGGTGGAAACGTCATATTACTATACGGCACACAAGAATATATCGATAGAACTCACAGATTGATTACCGCTCTTGATCTCCCCCTTACTGGCATTAATTTACAGTTATGGGGTATACAAGTCTCAAGCAACAAGCCAGAAAAATTAGCTGAAGCAATGACTAAAGTGCGTGGAGAAATAGACCAAACACAACAATTTATTCGAGATTCTTTCAGTTTGTTGCAACAATTCACTGTTGATAAATTAGAGGACCATTCCAATTTTGAGAATGGTTTTTTGTCTGTAGTGGAAGCAATTGGATATGAAGAATTCTTAGACCCTTCCCGCAGATTATCACTACTAGATGTCATTGTTATTGGGAATTTTGTTAAAGATCCTGTCACATACTACGAAGAACTATACGAAAAATTCAACGAGCTTCAGAATAATCCAAAATATCAGCAATATTTTGCTGATGCTCAAGAAGCAGGATATTATCCATTTAATAGATTTCTGCATTCCCGTGGATTTACCTTTCAATGTCCACCAGAACATCAAATTAAATCGATAAAGACAGATAAGGAAAAATGCAAAGTAGCATGGAAATTAAATCCAAGAAAGACAGCACAAGGAGAAAATCTAGTTCTTAAGCTAGCACTAAAAAGACGGAAAGCTATCTTAGAATTTGCTTTTCAGTATGCAAACTTCGTTTCAAATCCAGACTCTTTTAATTTTGAAAGACTGTCAAAGACTGCCGATGCTGTTAATACCGAATTACAAGATATGTCTAATGTAATCCAGAAAGACATTAGCGAATTCTATACTAGACCAACGCTAGCTAAGATTCAAAAAGTAGTTCGTAAGACAAAAAAAGTGACTTTCGCACAAGTCGGTAGAAATACAGTCTCTAGTTTGAACGGAGTTTCAACATTTATTAACTCCAAATCTAATAATGTTTTTCAAGTTGCCGAATCACAAGATGCTCATGAATTATTGACAAGAGCTAAAAGTCTTCAAGGGCTTGTACCAGAAGCTTTGGGGCTACCAAACGCTGCTGCACTCACTAATTCTGGTGTACCAGCATCTCAACTATTAGGGCTTGCGGTTGCATTAACTGAACAAAGAATTAAACCTGTTGAAGCACAAACAGGAACTAGCTTGACCGTTACACCTGGTATACTCCGTAATCTCACTTCAGCTGAACTAAATCTACATTTAATAGTTGCTGATCCAAAATTTACTCCAACTGGTGATAATGGAAGTTCGAAACCACAAATTTCAAGAGTGGGTGTGCAAGAGGTAATTACTACTGTTTACACTCAAGCTGTAGACTTTTTTGACCTTTCAACCTTTACACACCAAGCAACATTAGATGGAGGACGGTTTCGTATTCCAGTTATAGGCCACCTATGGCATGCTATATTTGGTGGAATTCCAGGACTTGGTGATCTATTTAGCTTCTCTAGAGGTAATCAAAATGTATTTCATGAAAGTCTATTATTGACAAATTCATTTATCATCCCAACACCATTAGGGATTGGCCAGAATTTTCCAATTGTCTCTCAAGAAGCTAGAGGTAAATACTCACTAGAACCAAATGAATCGGCTGGAACAATTCCATTTTGTAAGACTCAATTTCAACTAACAGAGTATTTGAACCTTATAGCACCAACTCCAATAGGAGCTTCACAGCATATAGAAGCCCCTTGCAGGGAATTCAGATAGTCTTAATATTAGTTTTAGTATTACTTATAAATTTCAAATGGAATAATTCTTACATCACTGTAGCGCTAGTTCAAGATTTAAGTTTGCCATACAATTTGTTAACTCTGAGATGGCATCAAATTTGGGAATGGAATAACTGTTGTGATATATGACTTTAGAAATTAGAAAATCAAAAATATTTTTTTATATTAACTATATTAAAAATAGACACTAAAAAAACTATTTGTAATTATTTTTAGATTACAGAATGAATTAAATAATCCTCTAAATCTCAATAATTAGAAAGGTATAATATTTAATATCAAATAACTATTTATCTCCAGTTTATTTATTCTATTAATTCGTAAATTTTATGGATATAGAAACTGAAATGAGTTGCGAAAATTATTTTCTACCTAAATTGGCATAGACAAAGATTTTGCTTCCATAAATAAGTTTACATTGCTATATGATGAGATTTTTTTAATCTACATATTTTTACCTCTTTTGTTGAAAAAGAAACATTTTTATGAGGTCTGACATGGCAGAAAGATCAACAAAACTCAAATCGACAACAATAACAACAAAAAACAACATTTTTGACTATAGAACCCTTAGACTAATAATTGGTTTAATAGCCTGCTTGTTACCTATTGTTGTTAGTTTCTTCTCCTCACAGACACTTGCATCTATTAGTGCCTCATACTATACAGAAGGTCGTGATTGGTTTGTAGGATTACTCTTTATTGTCGGTAGTTTTTTATTAGCCTACAATGGCCATACGCGAAAACAATTAGTGGCTAGTAAAATCGCAGCCTTTGCTGCCATTGGTATTGCTATTTTCCCAACTGCTTGTGAGAAATGTGAAGCAGGCTTTATATCCACTCTGCACTACATCTCTGCAGCCATCCTCTTTTCAATTTTGGCTTATTTCTGTCTAGGACCATTTAGAAAAAAATTTAAAGGGGAAATTAGCAATAAACAAAGTCGTCGGAACACTCTTTATCTAATTTGCGGAATAGTGATGATAATTTGCATGCTGGGTATGGCTATTGCAAATTTTGCTCTTCCAGTTGAATTGGTAGCTAGGCTGAGATTGATATATTGGGGTGAAGCAATTGGCCTCGGCGCATTTGGTGTTGCATGGTTTGTCTCCGGAAAAGCATTACCATTTTTTGCCGACCCCAGCGAACGCTTGAAGTTAGAGAAAGCCTTAGCCCCTAGGTGATTTTAATTGTCTTACCTTTCTAGTTAGGAGAGGAGTACTTCTCCTCTCCTAACTACTGCCTTTAATAGTGAGTAACTAAAACTTGACTTTAGAAGATGTCAAAATCAGTTACTGCGCCAATACTACTAGACGATACCAGCTTGGCATATTTCGCCAAAACTCCTTTGATATATAGAGGCTGAGGTTTTTCCCACTTAGCCTTCCGCGTCTCCAGTTCCTGATCAGACACATGTACCTCCAACTTTCGGGCATGGGCATCAATCGTAATCATATCCCCCTCCTGCACCAGGGCAATCGTTCCCCCCACCGCAGCTTCCGGGGCTACATGCCCGACCACCATGCCGTAAGTTCCACCGGAAAAGCGGCCATCCGTAATCAATCCCACTGAGTTCCCCAAACCTGCGCCAATAATCGCAGATGTGGGTGCTAGCATCTCTCGCATCCCAGGGCCGCCCTTCGGCCCTTCATACCGCACTACGATGATATCATTGGCCTGAATTTTACCTGCCAAAATCGCATCCAAGCAAGCCTCTTCCGATTCAAACACGCGGGCTGGACCCGTAATTTGAGGATTTTTAATGCCCGTGATTTTGGCAACCGCTCCTTCCGTGGCCAGGTTACCCCGGAGTATAGCGAGGTGGCCTTGTTTATACATGGGATTGTCCCAAGGCCGAATCACATCCTGATTGGGGGACGGCTCTGATGGCACATCCGCCAACTGCTCAGCCACGGTTTTACCCGTGATCGTTAGGGCATCACCGTGGAGGAGACCCTGCTCCAACAACATTTTCATTACCAAAGGAATACCACCCGCCTTGTGGAGATCCGTGGCAACGTAGCGTCCCGACGGTTTGAGATCGCAGATCACCGGGACTTTGGCCCGGATGGTTTCAAAGTCATCGAGGGTGAGGGGATCTCCCGCCGCACGAGAAATAGCTAGTAAGTGAAGGACGGCATTAGTCGAGCCACCGACAGCCATGATCACAGAAATGGCATTTTCAAAGGCTTTGCGGGTCAGAATATCGCGGGGTAAGATTTGCTGGCGAATCGCCTCCACTAAAACCGCCGCCGACTGCTCTGCACTTTCGGCTTTTTCCTCATCTTCCGCTGCCATCGTCGAGGAATACATCAGGCTCATGCCCATGGCTTCAAAGGCAGACGACATGGTATTGGCTGTATACATGCCGCCGCAAGATCCAGCACCGGGGCAGGCATGTTTCTCCACTGCCGTTAACTGTGCTTTATCAATCCGTCCCGCACTGTACTCCCCAACGGCTTCAAAGGCGCTGACGACGGTGAGGTCTTTACCGTTCAAATGACCCGGTTTGATCGTACCGCCGTAGACAAAGATGGCAGGAATATTCATTCGGGCCATGGCGAGCATAGCACCCGGCATATTTTTATCACAGCCGCCAATGGCTAACACCCCATCCATACTCTGGCCCATACAGGCGGTTTCGATGGAGTCTGCAATCACTTCCCGGGAGACCAAGGAATATTTCATCCCTTCTGTGCCCATGGAAATACCGTCGCTGATAGTGATGGTGCCGAACTTCTGAGGCATGGCTCCTGCCGTTCTGATCCGAGCCTCGGCCCGAGTGGCTAGGGCGTCTATGCCCATATTGCAGGGGGTAATCGTACTGAAGCCGTTGGCGAGTCCGACAATCGGCTTGGTAAAATCATCATCACCAAAGCCCACAGCCCGAAGCATAGCTCGGTTGGGGGCTCGTTGAACGCCTTGGGTAACAGCTTGACTGTTGCGATTGTCAGACATGGGGTCTCTTCTTTATTAGATTCGGATTCGGACGTCAGAGAAGGCAACGATTACACCAGGGCTGGATCAAACTCGGCATGGAACCATCAATCTTTCTCAACTGTCTATTGTCTCAGAATCAATGTTGTGTGGGAAGCGACACCCTGAGTCCCCTGGATGGGCGACTTTCCTATATTGCATCTCGTTCTTGACTTCCAGTTGTTCGGACAAGCCGTCTGTCGCTCCTGGCCAGTCTAGGGGGTGGGAGTCCTGCAATGGAACAGTTGTTGATTGGGCACCAGAGTTGACCCGGCGGGATTGTGTTATAACTCAATTTACTGGGAAAACTGATTCGTAAGGCATTTCCACTCCTATCCCTATCGTTCAAGGCCTGCACCGTTCAACCTCTATGACGCAACCCCAACCGCCTGAGCTGCAACAATCGAAACAACCAGAAGAATCTTGGTGGGTGGAAGCAGCCAAGACGGTTGGCCTCAGTTTACTGTTAGCGTTTGGTATTCGCACCTTTGTGGCAGAAGCTCGGTTTATTCCGTCAGGGTCGATGGAGCCGACATTGCAAATTCACGATCGCTTAATTATCGACAAAGTCACCTACCGCTTTCGCGATCCAGAACGAGGCGATATCGTCGTGTTTAACCCAACAGAGTCCTTAAAGCGAGCTAACTTTCAAGAAGCATTTATTAAACGGATAATTGGTATTCCCGGCGACCGGGTTGAGATAAAAAATGGGATTGTGTGGGTCAACCATCAGCCGATTAAAGAAAACTACACCGCCGAGGGGGTTACCAGTAGTCCTAGTGCCGAGCATTGCCGCAATAATTTTGTCACTGCAGATATCGATAGCACGCCCATTGAGCCGCCCGTTCCCGTCTTTCTGGATAAGCCCCGCACAATTCCAGATAAGCATTACCTCGTTCTAGGGGATAACCGGGGCAATAGCTACGATGGCCGCTGTTGGGGATTAGTGGCCCATGCAGATTTAGTGGGACGAGCGGTCTTCCGTTTTCTTCCCTTTGGCCGGATTGGGACTTTGCCCGCCGCTGAAGTCACGGTTAACGAATAGAATTTAGGACACGAGCTGTCGATCTTGGCGCAGGCGGAACAGCAAGAATTGGGTGGGTTGACTCGATTCAAAATTGTTGTCGCTGACGACGATCAGGGATTGGCTACCGTCGGCCAATGGTGGCCCCCACATCATGCCTTCTAAGTTGCTGCCAGGAATTTTGAGCTGTTTTAGATCGAGAAGCAGTTGTTTTTGGATAGGTGTAATGCCCGTGAGATCGTCGGGCAGCGGATCAAGTTTTGAGGTATCTCTCGCTAGGGCAGTCGTGATTTGGAAGAGTTCAGTTCTGAATCCGGTGATGGGGCTATAGGAGCGCTCAAGACTAAGAAAATGGCCACCACTGTCTACGGTCAAAAGTTCTGTGAGACCGTTAATCCCCTTAAGCAGATCGGCTGGCTTCAAAGGATAGAGATAATTGGCTAAGAATTGAGGCTGAGGTTCGCCGATCCAATAGTGGAGGAGACGATTATAAAGTTGAGTTTCCCCTTCAGTCTGGGCTTCCGGGTAATCTTGCTGTAAGGGCGCTTCAATGGCGGTAAAGATGCGATCGCCTTCTGGATTCAAGGTTAAGGCTTCAAACCCCCGATTATCATCAACGCCGTGGGGGGGCGGTTCGGGATTGTCCTCAGTGGTAGGGATGGGCAAAAATTGCTGGGGTAAGGTCAACTGCTGCTGCCATTGACCCTGCAGATCAAATTCGATCAGAGCTGGTGGACTTTGGCGTCGGGAGACCCCTTCACTGCTCACCCACAGCGTGTCTTGAGGTGTTAAGGCTAATCCTTCTGGATCAAGTCGATCAGTCGCATAGGGCTGGGCTTGTTCGTTTTGGAGGAAGGTGACCGCTTCGATTGCAAGGGTTTCAATCTGGGGACGTTCGGGGTTGCCTTGATCTAATTTTAGGTTCAAGGTGTAGAACCGAGGTTGAGCCCGATCGTCAGACAAGGCATAGATGCGATCGCGCTTTCGATCATAGGTAATTGCTGAAATGCCACCGACGTGAGTTCCGTCAAACTCCGTTTGATGGAGCGAGTACTCCCCCAAATAATCCAAAGACAGATTCAAGAAAATACGGGCTTCTGCCGTCACTTGGGGCAGATTACAGCCCGTTAGCAGCAGGGCACAGCAAACTAGCGATAGACAATACCGCAATAGCCTGATCACGTCTATGCACCTAAGTCTCGAAGGGCCAGTCGAATTTGTTCCATGCGCCTACGATTGATGCCCAGGTCAGATTCTCCTAAGCGCGAGGCAGAGCGCATCTGAATCAGATTTTCATCTGCAGGGAAATAAAACTCGCCGTCATCCACAAATCCCAACAGGCGACTGCTGGATGCAAATCGGATATAGTCGGCGGTTTGCTCAATCACTTGGGTGCGCGGGACAACCGTTAATACTTTTAACACCGTCGCCCGGGCCGTCTCTCGATCGCTGCTATAAGACAGGGGTGCGATCGCATGATCCGCATCTGCATTTTGACTCACTACACAGTTGGGGGACTCTGGGCAGGGGGAGAGTTGACCGTCGCGAACGCCTAACTCAGGCGGTGTGCCCGCGAACAAGCCTGCTGCTCCGGGTAACGCGCCCAGGGAAGGACTTGTCAGGGGGGAGGACAGACCCCCATTCCCCAAAGAGAATAACCCCACTAAGACGAGGGAGATCAATGTGTGAACCATAGATTTGTTAGGTCTGAATGACGCATTCTACCTGCAGTGTACAAGCATCCTGACCAAAGCGGGGGCTTTCTATCAGGGTAGTTGTGGGTGCAGACCCAGCCGTAGCGTTGTGGCATCTGGTCGAGGGATTGACTGGAGATTTTAGATCCGCAAGAAACGGGTGGTATTTACGCCTCCCTCTCGATACCGTAGAGGAGCATCCCTGAATCATAATGTGGTCCTATGCCCTCTCCAGAAACCCTTACCAGTGAAGTTGACACCTACGATCGCATCGCCAAAGCGATCGCCTTTATCCGGCAGCATCACCTCGAACAGCCCAACTTGTCGACCATCGCCCAGCACGTCAATCTGAGTGAATATCACTTCCAACGGTTGTTTACCCAATGGGCAGGCATTAGCCCCAAGCGCTTTCTCCAATACCTCACCTTGGCCTATGCAAAGTCTAGGATTGCCGATACCCCAAATCTGCTGGACCTAACTGAGACGGTGGGACTTTCTAGCCCTGGACGTTTGCACGATCTATTTGTCACCCTGGAAGCGATGTCCCCTGGCGAATATCGAGCAGGGGGGGCGGGTTTACAGATCCGTTATGGCGTGCATCAAACGCCTTTTGGCCATTGCCTAATTGCCCTAACGGGCCGGGGGATTTGCAACATCCATTTTGTGGACACTACCGATGAGGAAACGGTGCTGCTTCCCCTCCGTCTGGCCTGGCCTCAAGCCTCAATCCTTCAGGATCAGGGGGCAACGGGTGAGATCTGTGATCAGATCTTCCATGCCGCTGCATCCACCCCGTTAACCCTCTATCTCAAAGGCACCAATTTTCAGATTCAGGTGTGGCAAGCCCTATTGAACATTCCCTTTGGGGGACTGACCACTTACCAAGCCTTAGCCACTGCCATTGGCAAACCCACGGCTGCACGGGCAATCGGCAATGCAGTGGGTTGCAACCCGGTTGCCTATCTGATTCCTTGTCATCGGGTGATTCGTGGATCAGGGGAAATGGGGGGCTATCGATGGGGATGCGATCGCAAAGCCGCAATTCTGGGTTGGGAAGCCAGCCAAATCCAAGGGCAGACTTGAAATCCTATTTCGTGGGAAGCAAAATGAGGTACTGATGATGCCAAAATTTATGGTGATTGAAACGTTCAAGCCCAATTGTCGAACCCTTGCATATGAGCGATTTCATCAGAAAGGTCGTCTTCTACCGCCTGGCCTCCAATATTTAGATAGCTGGCTGGAAGCTGAAGGGAATCGATGTTTTCAACTGATGGAGACCTCTGATCCAGCTTTATTTGACAAGTGGATTGCCCACTGGGGAGATCTCGTATCGTTTGATGTTATTGAACTTGGCGAGAAGCCATCATCATCAGCCTTATAAGCTGCTTTTACCTGAATCCAAATGGAAATTTGCCATGATTCGACCCACTCAACCCGAGGATACAACCGCCATTCTAGCCATCGCTAAGGCGATTGGATTCCAGTCAGACGAACTGGAGGTTCTAAGCGAAATGCTGGTGGATACGTTTAATGGCAATCGCGAGCAGTTTTGGTTTACCGATGACGATCAGGGTCCTGTAGGGGTTGCCTACTGTGCCTCAGAGCGGATGACGACCGGAACCTGGAATCTGCTCTTTCTTGCCGTTCATCCCGAACATCAGGGACAGGGACGAGGCACCGCCCTTGTGCATTATGTTGAGCAAGTCTTGACCGCTCAAGGCGTTCGTCAACTCCTGGTCGAAACATCAGGATTGCCCAGTTTTAAGCGTACACAAACGTTTTATCGCCAATGTGGTTACGAAGCGGAAGCCCGCATTCGTGAGTTCTATGCGGCAGGAGATGACAAGATCGTTTACAGAAAGGTCCTCAAAGCAGAGAGTTAGGACAACTGCTTAGCGATACCCTGTCCCTCCTTGCTGATCAATGGGCCATTGCCCTGAATATCGTGAGCTTTAAGCACAACAATAATGATGAAGACCATAGCCCCATCGATATTATGGGGATTTTGAATTTAGCAGAATCGTCTCTCTGTGCCGCAATGTAGTGATCGCCACATCCCAAGGCATGGTAAAGGATTGAAATGATTCGGGAGAAATACGATCTTTATCTAAATCAATGACAACGGCTTCCAATATGTTTAATAAACGCTGCCTGGCTTGATTTAACTGTTCAAGGTCATGGGTTGACTGAATGGTCTTGATTAGATCGAGCAGTTGGAGATTGTACATGTCTGCTCGATTTTTCTGCCGACCAATAAGCCAAAGGCGAAGTTGCCACATACCCGAGATCCCCAATACCCCCAGAGACAGAAATAAACCGAGTAATTCGGCATATTGGACCCAAAAGCTGGGTTGGTTTTTGTTGTAGTACTGCTCTGCGCCTGGATGCAGGGGCCAACCTAAGAATTCCTGAGATTGAGGGGGTTCAATATTGTAAGCGGGAGGGTATTGATTGACCAATTCCATTTTGTGTTTTTGGAGAACCCGAGTGATGGCGTAGATGACATCATCTCTAACTTGGTGCTGAGCAATCAGAAGGGCGCGAACGGCGATAGTTTTTATGGCTTGATCGGGAACGGGCAGGATGCCATTGTAAGTGCCGATCGGGATAGAGGCTGATTCCAAATAGGGATAGGTTAACCGTAGAGCATCCGTTTGCCGAATCGGCAGCAAACGGATCGTTGGGGAACGCAATACCTGCTTGAGGGCCGTACTGCCTGGCCGAATAACTTGGAATAAAGCATCCACCTCCCCCTTTTGTAATTGGGTGTAGGCGTCTGCTGTGGAGGGTGATGGCTGTAGTTGTTCGGTCTGGATTCCGTAATGTTGAGCAATGGGCATAAACAGTTGATATGCCCCACTCCCCTTTGGGGGTAAACCAACCTGTTTCCCCTGCAGATCGGCCATCGTTTCAATCCCTGACTGGGTATTGACCAGAACATGACCCACCTCCGGGAACAGGTTCGCCACGGCTTGGGCAGATGCTTGCACCGGGGAATCGCCTTGGATCAGCGCCAATTGGGCCGTGTCATGATCAATCAACTTTAAATTTCGCGCCGATCCTGCTGTCGTGATGACCTTAATTTGGATATGAGGGTAATGGCGGGCCACGACTTTGGCTAACGCTTGACCAAAGGCATAATATTCACCAGATGGACTGGCCGTGGCCAAAGTCAAAACATGGATCCGTCGATGCTCTCGCCACAGCTGAATGGACAGTCCTCCGGCCGTTAGTAGGCTAAGCAGCAAAAGAGTGAAGGTAATACGACCGCGATTCATTGTTACAGAAAGGCCAAAGTAAAAAGAATCATTCGTGTCAGCAAGTTAGGATTGAGGGTGTTGAGCCTGCTTCGACCATGTCAAGACGTCGGCAACGCTTCAGTAAACCGATTAAGCGATGGGTAATATTAGGTGTGATTGGATTTGCGATCGCACTTTACCTTATCTTTGCTCAATTACCGACTTTTGTAGACAAACGCTTAAACCCCGTCCTCACCCTGCCCCCCTACTCGGTTCCTGCAGAAGCTGCCGAAGTGCATGATCGCTTATGGGTTGCCGACCTCCATGCCGATTCATTGCTATGGGGTAGAGATTTAAGCCAGCGCCATCAACAAGGACATATTGACCTCCCTCGGTTGCAAACCGCCAATGTGGCCCTCCAAATATTTACCGTTGTTACCCAAGTTCCTAGCAACCTCAAGCTAGAGGGAAATACCCCCGATTCTGATGACATTATTAAGTTGGCGGTAGTCCAGGGATGGCCGTTGGCGACCTGGCATAGTTTGCTGGCCAGAGCGTTACATCAGGGGCAACAGCTCCATACGCTCGCCCAGTCTCAGGCACAATTCCGCTTAATCGAAACCCAATCAGACCTACAGCGCTTTATTCGTGACCGAAAACAACAGCCTCAATTAACGGCGGGTATTTTGGGACTGGAAGGTGCCCATGCCCTAGAAGGCCGACTAGAGAATGTTGAGCGGCTGTATCAAGCCGGATTTAGAATGCTGGGTTTAGCTCATTTCTTTGATACTGAAGTGGGAGGATCGGCGCACGGCAGCCAGCAAGGCGGCTTAACCCCACTGGGGCGACAAGTGGTGCTGCAGGCTCAGGAAAAACATATGCTGTTAGACTTAGCCCACTCTTCATCCCAAGTAATCAATGAGGTGGTGGCGCTTAGTCGCCAACCTGTGGTGGTCTCCCATACGGGTGTGAAGGGGACTTGTGATAATGTCCGCAATCTCTCTGATCGTCAAATTAAGGCGATTGCGAATACTGGGGGCGTGATTGGCATCGGGTTTTGGCCAAGGGCAGTGTGCGGCGATGATGCCCAGGCGATTGCCCAAGCGATTCGCTACGTGGCGGATTTAGTCGGGGTGGATCATGTCAGTTTAGGGTCAGACTTTGATGGGGCCGTTCATGCCCCCTTTGATGTCACCGGATTACCCCTGCTGACTGCGGCCTTACAAGCAGAGGGATTCTCCACTGAGGAGATTGGTAAGATTATGGGAGGAAATACATTACGGGTGCTACAGGCAGTTCTACCTGCTTAGGGGTTGGAGAGATGAATACATTAGCCAAAGGCAAGCTGCGTAAAACCCATCACTTTGCCTTGAATGTGAAAGATCTGCAAGCCTCGCGCCATTTTTATGGCAACATTTTGGGCTTACATGAGTTGACGGGATCTGAAGTCCCAGAAACCTTAGTAGAACTCGTAAAACAGGAGCGAATTAGTAACTTTATTACTCCCGATGGGTGGGTGTTGGATTTATTTTGGGAGCCTGATTTATCCCCTCCGCATCCAGACCCAGAGCAGCAGTTTACCCGCGCCAATCATCTCGCTTTTGATATTGCCCCAGGCGCCTTTGACGAAGCCGTGCAGGTTTTGCGTGCGAATCAAGTTGCGATCGCACAAGGCCCAGTCACCCGACCCACCGGGCGCGGCATCTACTTCTATGACCCCGATGGATTCTTACTCGAAATCCGCTGTGACCCCGTAAACTAGCGTTTCAAGGTTTGCTTAAAGGCATCTAAAATCATACGGACGTTTTCAGGACGGCTATTAAAGCCCATCAGGCCAATTCGCCAAGCTTTGCCCGCCAGCTCGCCTAAACCATTGCCGATCTCAATATTGAAATTCTTCAGGAATTGCTGAGTAACCGCTTTGCCATCTACCCCCTCTGGGATACGCACCGTAATCAGGGAAGGCAATCGATGCTGACGCTCCACATAACACTCTAGTCCGATTTCAGCTAGCCCTTCCCAGAGCAGCTCAGCATTGGACTGATGCCGAGCCCAGCGTTCGGCTAGCCCTTCTTCGGCAATCAGGCGGAGGGCTTCCCGAAACCCATAGATCATATTAATCGGAGCCGTATGGTGATAAGTCCGCTCTGACCCCCAATATTTACCCACCATCGACATATCCAAATACCAGTTGGGTACCTTATTCTGTCGGTTGTTGAGCTTCTCGACCGCTCGGGGTCCCAACGTGAAAGGGCTAATTCCCGGTGGGCAGCTCAAACATTTTTGGCTACCGCTATAGGCCATATCCACCCCCCATGCATCCAAAAATAGGGGTAAGCCACCCAAACTGGTGACTGTATCTGCCAACAGCAAACAATTATATTCCCGGCATAGGTTGCCCACCCCATCTAAGGGCTGACAGGCTCCGGTGGACGTCTCAGCATGAACCAGCCCCAAAATCTTGGGACGATGCTCTTCTAGCCCCGCTTTTAATTCATCCAGGGAAAAGACCTCTCCCCAGGGTTTGTCAATGCGACGCACATCCGCCCCATAACGTCCGGCCATATCCATCATCCGATGGCCGAAATACCCATTTACCCCCACTAAGATTACATCTCCCGGTTCGACGGTATTCGCCAATGTAGCTTCCATCGCTGCGCTACCCGTGGCGCTCACCGGTATCGTGGTTGGATTCTCCGTCTGCCAAGCATATTTGAGCAGAGACTGGACCTCATTCATCAGCTCGATAAAACAGGGATCTAAGTGACCGACTTGGCGCATCCCCAAGGCTTGCAAGACTCGAGGATGGGCATTCGATGGCCCGGGTCCCATGAGCAGACGGGGGGGGACATCTAGTTGAGCGGTTTGCTGACGATGGGTCTCATTAATGGTGACAGTGAAGGTCATAGGAAGGGGTCGAGTAGAAGAGGGTCAGTTAAAGGACTGATCCGGTCAGGCTAATGGGATAAGTGACAACTTGAGCCGGGTCAAAGGTGAAGCATGTAAGCCACTGCCACATCAAAATAACGTGCAGGCCTTAAGGATGCTTTGCATATCCTACAATCAATCAGTCCCCGGACTCAGGGTTTGCGACCTACTCCACTCTGAACGAGAGCATTGTTGCTAAACTGGTAATCAGCAAATTCTAGAGAAACCTTATGTCTAAGCGCCCCACCATCGACACAACGCACATTATGCGGCGAGCCGAAGAATTAATTAGTGCGTCTTCCAATCGCTATCGCATTACGGTGCAAGTTGCGAATCGGGCCAAGAAGCGTCGTCGGCGTGAGAACTTAGAAGATTTTGATGATGCAGGCATGAAATCTGTGATGCAGGCCATTATTGAAATGTCGGATGAACTAACGCAACCGGAGATTATTGGCGAGTGAGCGCTCAGCAGACTCTAATTCAGCATTCCAATCGGGCATTGATTTGTGCATCCTTGGCTGTGTGCGGCTGGATGGTTGCTCAACCAGCGATAGCCCAGAGAATCAATCCTAAGATTGCGGCCGATGCAGTATACTCCCAATTGCCAGAGTTACCCAAGGAAAATCAATATCAACGCAAGAAGGGGAATAAACCGGCTACGAACAGTACCCTAGTCAGTCGGTTTATCCAGTATCACACGCTGGTTAAAGGGCGATCTCCCCAGTATCGGTTTGACTGGAAAATCACCTTAGCAGACTATCTAGGGCTCTACGAAAACCTGCGAGAAGAACAATATCCAGGGCATGCGTTTCTAAAAGAGAGTGCAATGGAGGGCGATCGCAAGTTGATTCGCCAGTTAACCCGTAAACAGCGACTCGCTCTAACTCAAATCCTCAGCGATCTCTACGCCAGTCAAGCCCCACAACAACAGGCAGCGCCGTCAGCAGAGAAATCCCAGCCGGAATCGGCAAAGCCCGCTAATCCAGAGCCAGAGCCGATCACCCGACCGAAAATCATTCCTTTACCTAGTTCAGGGAGTGCAGATCTCTTACGGCCCCAAGCACCGCCAAAATCAAGCTCTCCCCAGTCAACGACCCCCGCTCGTAAGCCCACGGGTGAGGCTCAAAAGCTCTCATTTTAATGGTGAGGAATGGATCGACAGCTCAAAGAGGGCAAAGGTTGGCGATTAGGATGGCAGCCTAGCGCGACCTTTCCCGCCCTATTGGGGACAAATCAATGGGCGGTAGAGCTGACTGCAACGGAGTTTGTTGATTTTCGACGTCTACTCTTGCAATTAATCGATTCAGTCGCGCAATTACAAGATCAATTGATGGTGGAGGAAACCATTGCCTGTGAGGCGAGTAGTGATTTGATTTGGGTGGAGGTGAGGGGCTATCCTCAGCAGTTTAATCTCAGTTTTATCCTCTTAAGCGGTCGCCGAGCGGAAGGGCAGTGGTCGGTGGAAAGCACTGCTGAATTGGTAGGGGCTATCCAAACAATCGAGGTCTTTTAATCAGGGTTTTATGTTAGGCTTGTAAAGCAAAACGGGGCGTAGCGCAGCTTGGTAGCGCACCACTTTGGGGTAGTGGGGGTCGTGGGTTCAAATCCCGCCGCTCCGATTCTATTCAAACCTCCTTTGGTAGGGGGTTTTGTTGCTTTAAACTCCTTGATTTCCGGCTCTGCCTATTCTCAATAAGCGGGGCAGTTTGGGGCATTTTAGGGGTGCTTAGGTCAATAATTGGGATAAAATCGAGATACTGAATTATTGATAAAAACGTTATATGGTAAGGATTTTAGAAGATATTGAGAACCCGATTGAGATGAACTCACAATCTCAATTCGTATCCTAATCGAAACCAACGCGGAGAAAGGCAGCCAAGGGGACTGTTGTCGTGCAAGTCTTCAAAGAGCGTTTAAGGCTAGTTTGGAGCTATCTTGGCAAACGCTACTACCTCTATATTGGATTGCCAGATTCCACGGTGAACCGGATGGTTGCTGAGCAAAAGGCCCGCCAGACTGAGCTGGACATGGCCAGCGATAACTCCGATCCTAGTCTGAAAAAGTATAAGCCTCAGTCTGTTTCCAAAAAGAAGCAAATTACAGCAGTGGCACTTTCCCAACAGTACACGGATTACAAAGCTGCAGAGTTGTATCAGCGATCGCTAGAAAAGTACAATGCAGCGCAAACCTACCTGAGAAGATATTTTAAGGATAAACCTGCCAGCGCTATTTCAGAGCGAGAGGCTAAACAGTTCACTGATTGGCTTGCGCAGAAACTAGCTCCCATTACTGCTAAAGAACGACTTACTCTGGTTAAGGCTTGCTGGGCTTAGGCACTACGAAGAGACGTTTTATCAGACAACCCCTGGAGAGATTTAGTCTCCAGAATAAAAATTCCGCCAAAACAAATGCCGAAACCGTTCACCTGTGAAGAGATCGGGGCTATTATTCTTGCCTTCAGAACTGATCGCTACTATTACCACTACTCTGATTACGTAGATCCTATTTGGGACAAGGTTGCCGTATAGGTGAAGCCATGGGGCTGAGATGGAAACACCTTTCAGAAGATTGTTCCACGGTCGATCGGCGAAACACTCAGTCGTGGGGTTCGTAAGGCTACTAAAACTAACCGGGCGAGATTTGTGACACTCACAGAAAAGCTGACCAAGATGCTGATAGGACGTCGCCCGCCAGATTTCAAAGCAGACGTTGAAACTATCTGGAGCTATTGGCTAAAAAACTTGAGGTCAATATTAAATGGCTAGTGTTGGGCCGAGGACCTATTCGGCGGTCGGATGGGGAGATTGGTGGTGATGGCACCTATGTCCAAATCCCCCTTTATGATGCTCGAGCAAGGGCTGGGGAAGGCATGATTGCTGAAGATAAGGAGCAAATCGAGGAGCTGATCGCGTTTAGTCGATCCTGGATTCGCAGTGAATTACGCACTAGTCCAGCTCAGTTGAGTTTGATTCATGTCAGTGGAGATTCGATGGAACCAACCCTGCGACCTGGGGATGTGGTGCTGGTGGATCAGCACCAAGCTGAAGGGGGTCCGGATGGGGGTTATGTGTTGCGCTGGGATGGGCATCTGCAAATTAAACGTCTGCATTGGCTATCAGGAAAGGTTTTGAAGATTATTAGTGATAATCCCATCTATCAACCGATTGAGGTGGATTTATCTCAGTTGACAGAGGAGTTTCAGATTATTGGCCGAGTGATTTGGGGAGGCAAGCGGTTCTGAACTTTGGTAATTGATGCAGGGTTTTGATGACTACTCAACACCTTTAAAACGCCAGGGAACTGGATCAACTGCTACCCCATGCAGGTAAAGACCCCAGTGCAGGTGCGGGCCGGTTGATGCTCCCGTTGAGCCAACACCACCGATCCGCTGCCCTGCGGTGACAAAGTCTCCTTCAGCAACGTCTATGCGGCTTAGGTGAATCATAATGCTCAACACGCCCTGACCGTGATCGATACCGATGGTGTTTCCGTGGAGTTCGAAGCCGTCAACCACTCTTCCCACTAGCCGGACATAACCTGCCGCTGGGGAGACTACGGGCGACCCAGTGGCGGCAGCGTAATCTACGCCTCGGTGGTAATAGTCTTTAGCAAACACGCCGTTGTAATATCGCCGGACACCAAATTCAGTACTGACATAGCCCTGGCTAGGGCGGGCCAGCGCGCCTTTCCAATAACGCTTTGGGGTGACGATGCGCTTGAATTTGTCGACGCGGTCAAATTCGTGATCGGTCCCCAAGTCGCTGCTGCCCGAGGGGAGCCAAATGCGCTGGGTGGCGAAGGAGCGACCTGCCAGGTTTACGGTTAGGTGACGCGATACGTCTGAGCCAGAAACATTCAATGTTAGCTGTCCAGGGGTATCTAGTGGACTAGTGGGAATCAATGCCCGATAACGATTGCCGGATACCTGAAAGCTGGGATAGTTGGTGCCGTTGACGGAAACAACTGGGGCAGTGCCAGCCGTTGAAGCGCTAGAGATCACGACCGAGATGGTATCGCCCAGCCTGGGGTTCGTTGGTGAGAGTGTCACCTCGTAGGCATGGGCGGCAGGACTCCAAAGGCGACCGCTGGCGACTGTGCTGACCATTGCCCCCACCATCGAGAGAAAAGCCCGACGCCTTATACGAGGGGAAATGACAGGACAAATTTTGGGTTGCTTCATAGCTTAAGGGGATTCAAAGCTCAATTTCTTGTTTACAAGCGTAACCATTCCAACTTAGGTAAGAGAAAAACATCTAAAAGCCTTATCCAAGAGCATCTTTAAAGATAGTAATTACCAATCCTGATCCAATCTATTTGTTGAAGCTAATAATACTCGTCTATTTGTTGAAGCTAATAATACTCGTCTATCATACGGTCCAAATTTCTTAAACCCTCAAAAAGGATGATCTTCCCCAAATAAACCTCTTTTTATATTCTTTTGTCCTCATAATATTCAGGATTTGGTAGCACTGCAAGCTAGAGCATATATTGCCATTGCCTTTCAGCTCCATGCTCTTTCATTTGGTTAATCGTTGTCATAACTCTACAAGGTCTAAAATTAAACATAAACCTTTCCCGACCATAACAGCACTAGCAACAATGTCATATCCAGCTAAACCGTCTGCTGAGCCCTGCGTAACGACCTTCGATGAATTTGTTCAATTGGCGGATTATTCTCTGATGGACACCTTAAATGCCGATCCTGATGCCACGGTCGATGGAGATGATCATCGTGCCCGCCAGGTTTTTTCTGGTCATTTCGTACCTGTGACACCCAAGCCGCTTGCAGAACCAGAATATGTAGCTCACAGCAGCACTTTTTTTAAGGAACTTGGGTTAAGCAATGAGCTGGCGCTGAATGAAAAATTTCGCCATGTATTTTCGGGTGATATCACTGCTGCCCATGAGCCTATGCGTCAGGTTGGCTGGGCGACGGGTTATGCCCTATCGATTCTTGGCACCGAATATATCCAACAATGTCCATTTGGTACGGGTAATGGTTATGGCGATGGTCGGGCGATATCTGTGTTTGAAGGAATCATCAATGGCCAACGCTGGGAAATGCAACTGAAGGGAGGTGGCCCAACACCATATTGCCGTGGTGGTGACGGCCGCGCAGTACTCCGTTCAAGTGTGCGTGAGTTTCTAGCACAAGAATATATGCAGGCTTTAGGTGTGCCAACATCGCGTGCTTTGACCCTGTATGTTTCTAAATCTGAGACTGTTAAGCGGCCTTGGTATTCACAAAACTCCTACTCCACTGACCCTGATATTTTGGTGGACGATCCTGTGGCCATTTCAACTCGCGTTGCACCCTCGTTTTTGCGCGTGGGGCAGCTAGAGTTATTTGCCCGCCGCGCTCGCAACAATGCTCATCCAAGAGCATTAGAAGAGTTGAGCATGATCGTGTCTCATTTAATTGAGCGAGAATACAAACGCGACATTAGTCAAAATCTTGGTTTTACAAATCAACTGGTTGAGTTGGCTAAGCTATTTCGCCAGCGTCTTACGTCACTGGTGGCCAACTGGCTACGTGTTGGTTATTGCCAGGGTAATTTTAACAGTGACAACTGCGCCGCTGGTGGCTTTACCCTCGACTATGGACCCTTTGGGTTTTGTGAAATTTTTGACCCTTGGTTTCAACCTTGGACCGGTGGCGCCGAACAATTTTCATTCTTCTATCAGCCCATCGCAGCAGAAGCGAATTATTATATGTTTTGGAAAGCGGTGAGACCTCTACTGGCAGAAGATGCTGAAGCATTAGAACAGTTTGACCAAATAGGCCGTGGCTTTGCAGAAGCCATGCAACAACAAGTCCAAAAAATGTGGGCAGCCAAACTGGGCTTGACTGAATTTACCCCAGAGCTGTTTAAGACATTAATGCAGTTAATGACTGACTCAGAGGTAGATTACACCATTTTCTTCCGGGAGTTATCCCACATACCAGAGGATGTCTCAGCCTTGAAAAAGAGCTTCTATGGTAAAACGTCACAACAACTCGACGAGCAATGGCAATCTTGGCTAAACAGCTGGCGCGACCTTGTCATTAAGGACGGTA
>NZ_JANQOP010000304.1 GCF_028285745.1 Acaryochloris sp. IP29b_bin.137
ATTGCTGTTATCGATTTACCACGATCCAACTCCAGTAGCGCTGTAGCACGCTTGAACTGTTTAACGCCCATCGTCCCTTTGCGCAGCAACGCTTCAAGGTAATGGCGGTCTGTTGGACTTAACTCTAATGGCTCTTTAGGCATTGGTATGCTCTTCGCTCAAATATATAGCTTATTCGCAAAGAACCCTACAGAGGTGTAGCACATTATTTAATTTACGCTGTATTAGCGATAAACCGGGGTAAAGGAACTATATCCATTGTGAAAGATAGAGTCCTATCGGACATCGGAGCGTGGAAGCCGCTTCAAAACTGGGCCGCCCGTTACTAAGTATGGCTTCCAGCCGTTGCGTGACACCTCGTTGTAGTGTCGCTACCTTGAGGCCTTTACAGAGCAGAAATTGTCTTTACAAGAAATTTAAAAACCGTTACTCAATTAGACCAACCAAATGGTATATTATTGCAAATCAGTCTTAATAACGGTACCTTCAATCTTCCCTATCTCAAGGAGAGTGAAATTTACAATATTGGTGCTAAACGCGGGGGATGCGTGGAGATTTTTTGGACTCAGATGTTGTTCTTCCAGGCAAAAATTTACCTTTGATTGATAATTCTCTTTCTTGACCAATAGGTTACTTAACCTTGCAATAACTGTATTAGACTTTTCTTCTTTTGTTTTTATCCTTTGGGAAACGACTTAAGCTCGCCCAGGATATTTACAGATAAGGGAAAGGTCATAGTGCCATACTAACTATATGGTCAAGTCTGCGTCGAATTAGGTCATATTTGCATTCTATTGCATAAGCTAATTAGGTTTATTCTCGATAAGGATTTGCGAACATGCTCTCTAAAACAATCAGTTCTGCTTCTTCAACTTCACTCTTCAAACGTGATAAATGCTTAGTCACTCTTGATAGAGGCATTCACGATGCCTGACCAAGTGTTTAGCAGTAGTGAAACTTTAGCGGTGCTGAAGTTGTGCTGAGCAATATTCAAGTCTTTGCATTGGTTGAGAACGTCTAATTCTCCCAATGTGTTCAATGCCAATCAATCTTTAGCCTTATCTACCAAGCCACTCCTTAGCCCTAGTGGTCCTTGTTAGGCATGGCTAAGGAGGTATCCAGCAGTTTGAGGACATTCTGCTTTTTAAACAACCCAAACAATAATGGAGACGGTTTTTCTATGGTTCTCACCAATGATTTTGAAGATGGAACGACCCAGGGATGGGGGATTGGCAACTCAGCAACCCATCCGAATCCTCCCACAAATGTTGACTCCGGTGGACCGAATGGAGCTGACGACAACTTTTTGCAGACCCAGGCCATTGGCGGCGCTGGTGCCGGTAGCCGTCTAGCATTCTTCAATAGAGGTGCAGAGTGGACAGGAGACTACACCACGGGTGGTGTCACTGACATTACTGCATCCGTGAACAATCAAGGGAGTAGCAATATTGATCTCAGGGTTGCCATAGATGGCGCTGGAGGACGTTTTGTCACCACTGAAGTGATTACTCTTGCCCCTGACAGCAGTTGGCAAGATGCCACCTTTAGTATTGAAGCGACAGATTTAACTGCTGTCGGGGGTACAGATGTAGCTGCCACTTTGAGCGATGTTTCAGAAATCCGCTTTATTAATAGCCCCACACCATCCTTTCAAGGCT
>NZ_JANQOP010000340.1 GCF_028285745.1 Acaryochloris sp. IP29b_bin.137
CATGTTATTGCCAGATTTTCTGGTACAGTTAAACCTCAATCCTCGCCTCGTGGCGGTAGAATACAATGGCGAAATTCTGCATCGACAGTTTTGGGAAACAACCCACTTGCAGCGGGGAGATCGCTTAGAAATCGTAACGATCGTGGGTGGCGGTTAATCCTCCCCATCCCCACTGTAGTTTTGGACAACGATTCTAAGTTCGAACGTTGTCTTGGCGTCTTTTCCAATCAGTTTTGCTCAAGCTGTAAGGCTGTATCAGAGACATTGGTCATTTGTCAATGTTTTCCCTAGGCAATGTTGTTAAAATAAGTTACAGAGTTTAACAAAGGCAATCATCAGGTTATGGGCCGTGTTGGTGTTCTACTACTGAATCTTGGGGGACCAGAGCAGCTAAAGGATGTCCGTCCTTTTTTGTATAACCTGTTTGCGGATCCTGAAATTTTGCGATTGCCGTTTGCCTGGATGCAAAAGCCTTTTGCGGGCTTTATTTCCACCCTGCGAGCCCGGACCTCTCGGGACAACTATCGGCAAATTGGGGGGGGCTCCCCCCTCCGCCGAATTACGGAAGCTCAGGCTCACGCCCTCCAGGATGATCTACAGGCCAAAGGGTGCGACGCTCAGGTTTATATTGGCATGCGGTACTGGCATCCCTTTACGGAAGAAGCCATTGACCGGATTAAGCGAGATCGGATTGAAGAACTGGTGATCCTGCCGTTGTATCCCCAGTTCTCGATCAGTACGAGTGGGTCGAGTATCCGGTTGTTGGAGAAGATCTGGGCTGAGGATCCAGAATTGCAAGACATCAAGTATACCGTTATCTCTTCTTGGCATGATCGCCCGGGCTATGTGCAGGTCATGGCTGACTTTTTGCGCAAGGAGCTTGATCAGTTTTCAGATCCCGATCACACAACGATCTTTTTCAGTGCTCATGGGGTCCCCCTCAGCTATGTGACCGAATCAGGAGATCCCTATCAGCAAGAGATTGAGACGAGTACCCAACTAATTATGGAGACGCTAGAACGACCCAACCCCCATATCCTGGCCTATCAGAGTCGGGTCGGACCCATGGAATGGCTCCGTCCTTACACCACAAATGTGATTGCCCATTTAGGTCAGCAGGGGGTCAAGGATCTAGTGGTGGTGCCCATTAGCTTTATCTCTGAGCATATTGAAACCCTGCAGGAAATCGATATGGAATATCGACATTTGGCGCTGGAATCAGGAATTGAGAATTTCCGGCGTATGCCTGCCGTAAATACCAATCCTGACTTTATCGAGACCCTGAGCACCATGGTGCTTGAATATTTAGACCAGCCCTTTCTCGATTTTTCCCAAGTCTTTCGACCGCAGAAAAAGATTAAACTTTATCCCCAAGAGCGTTGGGAATGGGGGATGACGACCACGGCTGAACGCTGGAATGGTCGATTTGCAATGATTGGTTTTATTGCCCTATTAGTGGAGTTAATTAGTGGCTATGGCCCGCTCCATTTAGCGGGGTTGCTCTAGCTTGTGGGATAACTCTACTTTCCACAATTGATGCCAATGGTTCCGAACGGCCCGGTTGGCATCATATAGCGTAGGGTACCGCTCTTGGATATTAAATTGGCACATTTTGGCAAAGATCTGAAGGGTTGCCTCATGTAGCTCTGCAAGTTGTGGATTCGCTCCTGGATCTGATTGTTGCAGGGCTTGCATAAAAAGTTTGCCAATGACATATTGATCGGTTTCAGGTTTAAAGGTACCAAAACTCATCTCAGGTGCGACAGAATCTCCTTGCTCCAGAAGGAGCTGTTTATATTGAGGATATTGAAGGCTCAGTTTACTGAGGATGCGGGGAATCACACCATAGTCGATCAAGACTAATTTTTTACCTTTCTCCGAGGGTTGCAAGAAACAATCAGGATGCGGATGAGTATGGACAAAATCTGCCTGATGCAGTACCTCAACAATGGTTAATAGCTCATCTGCAAATTTGCAGGCCATTCTGGGATTGATGGAAGCTTGGGCTTCTAACTCCTTGCTTAAAACGGTCCCTTTAAGATAGTCATGAACCACATGAAAAACTTCACCATCTTGTAAGAAGCTGAGCACAGGCAGACATTGTGGGTGGGGAGGAAGCTGTTTTAGAGTGGCCATTTCGGTTAAAAATAGCGCTTCAACAGCATTCAGGATTTCTGGACTATTGGTGTCTAAACGATACGTATGAATGATTCGCTGTGGTTTTTCGGGATCTTGCAGATCTTGTGCGATCGCAATCTGTCCGAAGGCATGCTGACTGATAACCTCAACCAAGCGAAAGTGCTTATCCCAGAAGCTGGGCTTCGGGGCGGCAGCAATAGTTGATGCCAATAGCTGCTGTCGAGCCATCGCTGAAGCTTCACGCGTTTTCAGGTGGCTTTGAATACGAGCGAGGGCTACAGGTAAATCAATCGGTTTCGTGATGTAATCGTTGGCCCCCAATTCCAGCGCTTCCACCACATCTTCACTCGCGTCTTTAGCCGTTGCCATAATCACGGGCAGCTGTTCCTGAGAATAGGTTTGCCGGATGCGCTTGAGGGTCTCAATCCCTCCCATGCCTGGCATCATAATATCCAGCAAGACCAGAGCAATATCAGTGGTGGCAATCAGTTCCAATGCTGCTTCACCGCTATCTGCTAAGGCCACGTCGTATCCCTTGCGCTGTAGCCGGCGACCTAACATATCCCGGTTGGCCTCGACATCATCAACCACCAATAGTTTTAAAGTCGTTGGCGCCAAGGTATGCGTTGGGGGAGGAGAGGGCAGGGGAGCAGGGGGGCTGACAACCCGGGGCATGACCTCACGTTCTGCTGCTGGATGGGGCACTGATGGAGTGGGTTGAGGCGCGGCGATAACGAGCTGCTCTGCAGGCGGAGCTGCAGGGGGTTCAACAGTAGTGCGGGCTGTCGCTTTTGCCACCGCTTCCAGCGGCCTTGACTGTTCGGGCACTGCTTGCAACAGTGCCTCTATTTTCTGGAGCAGTCGTTTGAGATCGACCGGTTTGGTGTCGTAGTCGTCACAACCAGCGGCTAAAGCTTCTTCGCGATCGCCAACCATGGCATGGGCAGTGAGGGCAATAATCGGAATTGAAGCAGTCTGGCTCCCAGATTTGAGGATTTTGGTGGCTTCCCAGCCATTCATGACTGGCAAACTCATGTCCATTAGGATGAGATCGGGTTGCTCTGATATCGCTTTAGTGACCCCCTCGCCTCCATCAATTGCAATGACTACGTCATACCCTCGACGCTTCAATCGACGCCCCAGCATATCGCGATTCAGTTCATTGTCTTCAACTAATAGGATTTTCGGCATCAATATTAACCTTTTTGATCCGCGAGGTGTATTGGTCGTGGGATAGCTTAACTGGCTTGCGATTTAACCCAAATGGCATCCCCTTCTACCTTGATGTCATAGCTCTCTAGAGGGTCAGATGCAGGTCCTTTAACAACTGCTCCATCTGGTTGATAGGTTGATCCATGACAAGCACAAAAAATATTTTGAGAGTCCTGCTGCCAATCCACAGGGCAACGCCGATGGGTGCAAATCGGGTTGAGGGCGTGGAGGGTATCGGTGGTCTTCGGATCCCGAACAACTAAGACTTTTTGGTCCCCGGAGAACGTTTGCAGGAGTCGACCATTCCGATCTAAGTCTTTAACCTGTCCAACCTTGATAAATCCATCTTGGGTCGTTTCGGCGCTAGGGGCTGGGGGTGTGGACGTTGAAGATTGTTTTGTACTACAAGCTCCAACCAAAGCCGATAGGATTCCTGAAATCCAACTCAAGGTCAACCATGACAAAACTTTTCGACGGTTCATACTGAAATCTTAAGGAATGAGTCCACAATAGTTTACTAGCTGACGGGAGTTTTCCTAGAAAAAATTTAGGGAACCAGCGCACGCAGACTAGAATTAGTTTGCCCATTTGAATGCTGCAAACTGAACTTCAAAACCTTTTACTTGATGATGATAAATGGTTAAAAATAGGCGTAAAGCATTGATTTACACAGGATATTTTAATTTTTTGAGTTTATTTCTGATTATCAGCTTCTCTCGCGTTAATCTCTGTCTTTGCGATATTTTTGTTTACAAATATATTGTTGAGAGAGGCTAATATTTGGGCAAACTAAGGATTGGAGGCCGAGGGCACCTACTGTTCTCAAAGGTCTTTTTTAAGACTTATGTAAAAAATGCATCAACGATCAGAGAAATGCTATCTCCAGGAGGGTCTTGGGTGTGAACAGACTGTTTAAAAAACGCCATCTGGTATTGATTGTTTTGTTCGCAGTGGCATCACTACTGTCATTACAACTGGCACAGCTGACTGAGCAACCTGTAATTGCTAAGCTGGGACCGCCGATTACCGCTGCTGGGGATGAACCCATCGAACCGATCCCGCTGCAAGTGTCTTTGAACATGGAAAAAGTGGTTCTCGGCAAGCAGTTGTTCCATGATCCAAAACTGTCTAAAACCAACAATATTTCCTGTGCTAGCTGCCATGATTTGACGATGGGTGGCACCGATCGCCTACCGGTCTCCATTGGTATTAATGGTCAAGTGGGTGCCATCAATTCACCCACTGTCTTCAATAACAGCTTTCACTTCAAGCAATTTTGGGATGGCCGAGCCTCGTCCTTGGAAGAGCAAATTGAAGGGCCAGTTCATGCTGACAACGAAATGGGGTCGAGCTGGCCAGAAATTATTGGCAAGCTTAAGCAGTCTCCTGAGTATGTGAATGCCTTTAACCAGCTCTATGACAGTGATATCTCAGCAGAGCATATCAAAGATGCTATCGCAACCTTCGAACGCTCCCTCTACACCCCCAATTCGAAATTTGATCAATTCCTCCGGGGCAATGCCAACGCCTTAACCCCAGACGAGAAAGAAGGCTATCGACGCTTTAAAGGCTATGGCTGTGTAGCCTGCCACCAAGGTGTGCTGCTCGGCGGCAATATGTACCAAAAATTTGGTGTCTTTGGCGACTACATCAAGGATCGTGGCAACGAAACCAAAGCGGATCTGGGACGATACAACGTCACGGGCAAAGAAGATGATCGCTATATGTTCAAGGTGCCCAGCTTACGCAATATCGCTTTAACGGCCCCCTATTTTCATGATGGGTCTGCTAAAACCCTCGATGAAGCCGTCAAAATTATGGTCAAATATCAGCTCGGCCGCGACGCCACCCAAGAGGATGTTGACCTGATGATCCAATTCCTAAATACCCTCAACGGTGAGATTAAAGAGGTCGCCTAATGCAGAAACAAAAATTACTTGGCCTCCTCGGGGCTTCCGGAGCACTTCTCTTATTTGGCGGTCTCGTCACCAAAAGTTTATCGGTTGATAATCAACAGCATCAAGACTATCGGACCTTAATGGCTCAACAGTTGGACAAAGATGCCACGGTTAACCAAAGTGTGCTCAAGGCCCGCTATGCCCTACTGACCTCCTACGATCCGCTGGTGCGGGCGATGTCAGAGCAGTTGGCCCTACAGAAGAATCTGAAGCAAGTGCCGGATTTTGTCGGCAACTCCCAAACAATCACCGCTCAGCTCAGTGATAACGGTCAGATTTTTACCCAAAAGGAAGAACTCGTTGAGTCCTTCAAATCCAAGAATGCGATCCTCAAAAACTCGTTGACCTACTTGCCTGAGCTAGTGAAGGAGATTCGCCAAGGCTCTGCCAAGGGTCTGTCTGGTGTTGAGGCGCTTCAGGTAGAAAGCCTGTTGGATAACGTCTTGCTGTACAGCTTGTCCTCAGATGAAGATCTTGTCCCTCAGATTAAATCCCAGATTGCTGAACTTGAGGCCAGAAAGTCTTCCCAGGGTATCCAACTGGCCATTGCCCATACTCGGATGATTCTGGCGTATAAGCCCCAGGTGGATGCCATCACCCGTGATATTCTCAAACTGCCAACGGCCAAAGCCATCAGCACCTTAGAAACGGCTTATACCCATCAATATGATGCCGCGACCCAAACCGCAGATCTGTTTCGACTCCTCAGCTTTGGCTGCCTGCTCGTCCTAATAAGTGGCGGTGCCTATTGGGTCATTCAGCAACAACGCCGCTCCAACGAGCGGGTCTCTGGTATCCTCAGCAGTTTGACGGATGCGTTTGTCGCCCTCAATCCCCAATGGCAAATCACCTATATCAACGAGAAAGCCGCTGAGATTCTGCAAGCGGATTCCCAACAACTCCTCAATCAAGATTTCTGGCAAAGCTTTCCGGATATTCTGGGGGCTGATCATCTCAGTGAGTATCGACAAGCCCTACAGGAAAAGCAAAAGACCGCCTTTGAAGTGTTCTATCCCCCCAACCAAATGTGGTTGGAAATTCGGGTCTATCCCAGCGTCGATGGTCTTTCTCTGTTCCTCCAGGATGTGACGATTCGTAAGGAGGCGGAAGCCAGCCTCAAACAAATGAACCAAGAGCTGGAAACTCGGGTCAAAGCCCGCACGGCTCAGCTGGCCTCCAGTATGGAAGCCGCTGAAGAGGCGCGGGAAAAAGCGGAAGAGGCTAATAAGAGTAAGAGTGAATTCCTGGCGAATATGAGCCACGAACTGCGCACGCCCCTCAACGCCATTATTGGTTACAGCGAAATGCTGGAAGAAGATGCCGAAGATATGGGACAAGACGATTTTGTCCCCGATTTACAGAAAATTTCTGGGTCGGCCAAGCACTTGCTGGAGTTGATTAATGCCGTGCTCGATCTGTCCAAGGTCGAAGCCGGACGGATGGATCTCTACCTAGAATCCTTTGCGATCGCACCGATGGTCAACACCATTGCCACCACCCTACAGCCCATTGCCGAGAAGCAAAGCAACACCATTACTCTGGAGTGCCCCAAAGACATTGGGACGCTATATGCCGACCAAACGAAAGTTCGGCAGAGTCTATACAACTTGCTGAGCAACGCCTGTAAGTTTACTGAATCCGGCAATATTAGCCTTACCGTTTCTGAGGACGCCGGTGAAGAAGTGGTCTTTAGCATTAAGGACACCGGAATTGGCATGACCCCAGAACAGTTGGAAAAAGTGTTCAAAGCCTTTACCCAAGCTGATGCTTCGACGACCCGAAAATATGGGGGAACTGGGCTGGGTCTCACCATTACCAAACAATTTATAGAGATGATGGGCGGTCATATTTCAGTCACCAGTCAGTATGGATACGGCACTGAGTTTACGATTCATCTTCCTCGCCAAGTAGCACCCACATCGACAGAGTCCGCCCGGTCAGACGCCTCACCGAGTAAAATGGCACTGCCAACTGCCCTTGAAGAACAGCCCGGCGGTACAGTACTCGTGATTGACGATGATGAACATGCCCGGGAATTAACGCAACGGTTTTTGACAAATGCTGGGTATAAGGCCGTGGTGACTCCTTCTGGCCTAGAAGGGTTAAAACTGGCTGAAGAAATGATGCCTGACATGATTATTCTGGATGTGCTGATGCCAGAAGTAGACGGCTGGTCAGTCCTTTTGAATCTTAAAGGCAATCCAAAACTAGCCGATATCCCCGTCATTATGATGACGATGGTCGATGCCGAAAAAGTCGGTTTCTCATTAGGGGCCACCGACTTCTTGACCAAGCCCTTGCAGCGAAAACGACTACTTGAACTGCTGGATAAATATGTTGGAACAGCCGATCACAACTGGATGCTGGTGATTGAGGACGATCTGCCGTCGCAAGAAATGCTAGGTCGTCTCTTAGAACGAGAACAATGGCCCCACAAAACAGCAGGAAATGGCAAACAAGCCCTTGAGATTCTGGGCACCCATGGTGTCCCCGATTTAATTTTCTTGGATCTGATGATGCCAGAAATGGATGGATTCGAGTTCCTCAAAGTGCTGCGGCAAAAACCAGAATGGCAAAGCATACCCGTGATTGTTATTTCGGCCAAAGACCTGACTGCTAGCGAACGACTCGAACTGGGAGATGCCGTTCAGAGCATTCACCAAAAAGGCCAGTTGGATCGTGAAATTTTACTGGAAGAGGTGCAAGACTTTATCGAGGTTGCCGCAGGCAGCTAGTCTATTCTACGCTCAGCCCTTTTACATCTCATTTCAGCCCAATGCATGGATCAGCCTTCATTGGGCTGTTTTGTCAGCCTTATCCCTTGAGTGGAATCCCCTGCCAAACCGAACATAGCTGCCCTCGGAGATTAGTAAATTCGTCGGCATTGGAAACTTCAGCACAGATCCAACGGTGGATAGGGCAGCGTATACCTGATCAGTTGATGTCAAAGTCTTTCGATATTGCAAATAAGGAATGGATTATGAAATTCAACTGTCGGCCCGTCGGGCTAGAGTTTTTGAATAAGGCTCCGATTAAGTTCATCAATGAAGTCGAACTGAATGCTTCCCCCGCTCAGGTGTTTAGCATTTTGGAGAACGCCGAGGCTTGGCCCCATTGGTTTAAAGAAATTGTGCAAGTGGAGTGGCATCACCCTAAGCCCTATGGCGTAGGCACAACCCGCACAGTCAAACTCACAACCATAACCGTAGAAGAATTTTTCTTTGTTTGGGAGCAGGATAAACGTTTTGCATTCTACCTGACTAGTATGAGCTTGCCCCTCGCGAAGGCATTGGTTGAAGAGTATCGACTAATCCCACTGGGCGAGAATCGCAGTCAATTGACCTATACCGTTTGCTTGGAACCCTCATTTTGGCTCCGTTTGGGAAGTCCATGGCTACTCAACTCCTACGAGCAGATGTTTCAGCAAGCCGTAAAGGATTTAGCGGTTTATATTCACAACCCAGCGGTTTGATCTTCAATCTCCTGCTGCCAAACTTAGAGCGATATGCCAGCTTCTCCTTGGCGGAGAACGTTAGACTGCCCCGATCAAGATTCACCCGTCACCCCACCCAGCTCTCTGAATTCTAGAAAAAACTTTGCTCGCCATAGATCCGATTTGATTCGTGTGAGCGTATACCTTACTAGAGCGCCAATCAACCCGAACCCATCTTGAAGGCGTTGAGCCCCGTTGACTATCTGTACACTGCTATCGCATTGACAAATAGTGGAGGAAACTCATATGGCGATTAATATGATTCACACCCAAAACAACATTCAAGATGAGATGTTGCCTGAGCCCAATGAGCTTTGGGTACCCATCGATGATGAACAGCAAGCAGCAATTAGTGGAGGCTATCAACTGCAAAAACGTTCATTGGGTGGACCAGTTCAGAGATACGATGATGAACCAGTGGCAGTATATAAAAAAGACGGTCCCACCGAAATGCAAAGGCGCTGCATCCTTGGCTTTTGCTAATTTCTACGTCCTAGGCATTGTTTAAGTCGCTTGTTGGTTTTTGCGCGCGAACCAACAAGCCAATACCAACTTAATTCCATCCTATGTGATGACTGTTAATCATCCGCGAAATGAGGTGTTGCTGATTCAGCAAATTACCCAGCGAGAAGAGAATGCTCTATCGATACTCTATGACTGCTATGCCTCCATTCTATATAACCTTGCTTTTCGTATCTTAGGGGTTAGAGAAGAAGCTGAAGAAGTGATTCTAGATGTCTTTGTTCAAGTTTGGCAAAATCCTCAGAAATACCAACCCGAACGAGGCTCTGTGGATGCCTGGCTATTTCTATTAACCCGGAGTCGTTCATTGGATCGTTTACGGACTAGACAGCGACAAACAAAAGCGGTGCATGCTTCCACCTGCCAACTCTATAGTGCTCCTGAATCCTCTCTTACCCCAGAGGAAAGTCTGTACATCGCTGAACGTCGAGAACGGGTGAGTGATGCCCTCGAACAATTGCCGATGGAACAACGTCAAGCCTTAGAACTGGCATACTTCCAAGGATTAACTTACAGTGAGATCGGGGCCGCGACGGGTAAAACATTAGGAACCGTCAAAACCCGTCTGCGTCTGGGCTTAAGCAAGCTGCGTAGTCTGCTCCAATTCTCGCACTTGGGGTAAGCAAAGGAAAGAACCATGTCGGAGCAAGACTCCCAATCACCCTACTGTTTTTGTGAACTCGCTCCGCTGTATGTACTGGGGAGTTTGGAAGACCCTGAGCGTCAATGGGTAGAAGCTCAGATGCAAACCGATCCAGATTTAGCTGCAGAAATTGCGGAGTATGAAACTGCGATCGCAACCCTCCCCTATGCCATCCCTCGTCAATCTCTGCCCACGGGCTTAAAAGAGCGCGTCTTTCGCCAAACGACTGGAGAAGCGCCCCCCACCGCCCAGGCGATGCCTTCTGTTCCCTATGTCGGTAAAAACTTCAACTTTGATCACTTGAGATGGCGGCCCTTTAACGCCTCAGGGTTTGAAATGGCAAAATTGCACCTCGATCGTGACACTCGTGAACTGAGTTGCTTGGTTCGAGCTGCCGCAGGCGGACTCCCCTACCCTGCTCATCGTCATGCTGGCCCTGAAGAGATCTTGATGTTAGAAGGAGAATTGAGGATCGGAGAAACTTTATACGGCCCAGGAGACTATATTCGCTCTGACACTGATTCAGTGCATCCTAAGGCAGTGTCAGTCACCGCTTGTCTCTTCTTTCTCAAAACGTCTGTAGACAATGAAGTGTTGGTTTGAGCGTTCCCTCAGGATTCTGGTCGCCCACTTTGCCATCAAAATTCCTGGGTGGTAGCGTCATTTACCAATATTGCCAAGCTGAATGGGTCAGAATATAAATCCCCAACGCCAAATTGGTTGTGCTGTGGGCAATCATGCAGGCATAAAGACTCTTGGTAACCTTCAGCAACAGCGTATAAATCACCGCACAGATAATGGCCACCAGCCACTCGCTATGGAGGAGCCCAAACAGCACACAAGAGAGGGCAAAGGCTCCCCAGGTAAAGGTGCCCACGGGAATCTTCTGAAACTCAGGGACGCTCAGATAGCGAAGGAGAAAGGAACGCCAAAAAATCTCCTCCATAATCGGGACCATAATTACTAAGCCATAGAAGCGAAAGGCCAGAAAAACGGGCAGGTTCCAGCCCTGTAAATTGACGAAGGGATTGTACCCCAACCGCTCACCGAGGTGAGGATAAGGAATCCATTGATCGAGCAAAATCCATTCGGCAAAGACAATGAGACCGACTAGTATCGCAGTCAAGGTTACCTTGCCACCGGGTCGAACATCGTGCCACGGACGCGCCAAAATGCCCAGCAGTATAGACACCACCATCACCTTTACCCCATAGAGCCAAGGATAGGCCCCTGGCCATAGCCCTTCCAGGGTAGTGATCAGCATAAACGTAGCCATCGGGGCTACATAGGCAACCCAAGGCGGCATATTGATACGGCGCTCTTAATTTATGACTCGAGCATAACCGATGATTTCACATTTGCTGCGTCTTGCTGGGTTAAGCTACGGCGCATCGCTTCCACAAAACGGCTAACGCGAATGGGATCAATGGGTTGATCCACTTGACCATGGCGCTTGAGTGAGCTGGAAACAATGGCACCGTTCGCGGCTTGAATCAGGCTGGGAATGTTTTCCCAATTGGCACCGCTACCAATAAAGACAGGAACATCTTTAGCCGCATCAATTGCGAGTTCCAAATCACCGATATTGGGCGGACTGCCCGTTTCCCAACCAGAAATAATAATGCCATCAGCCAAGCCCCGTTCGATGGTTTCATGGACGGTTGTGGTCAGGTTGGGCGCGCCTAAAGGACGGGCATGTTTAACCAAAACATCGGCAAAAATTTTGACGTCGCTTCCCAGTTCACGGCGATAGCGCAGGAGACGGTGGGCTTCCCCTTCAATCAGTCCTTGATCCGTTTCCATCACGCCAGTGAGGACATTGACGCGAATAAACTGGGCTTCGACACAAGATGCGATCGCCATCGCGCTACAGGCATCGTTGCGAAGTACGTTAATCCCAATGGGTAAGGGAACCAGATTTTTGACCCGCTGCACCACTAAACTCATGGCACTCACCACCGCTGGGTCTACCGTGCCTTTGGTAAAGGGGGCATCAAAGAAATTTTCAATAATAAGGCCATCAACCCCACCAGCGGCAAGGGCAGTGGATTCTTGTTCGGCTCTGGCAATAACAGCCTTGAGACTTCCGCCCCAACGCGGGGAGGTGGGCAATGGCAGGAGATGGACAACGCCAATAATGGGATTCGGGGATTTAAAAATGTGTTGTAACTCCACGGATAATTGAGTCGAACTCAGTAGGGAGACTATAGAAAAATAAAATTAAATAAGTCTAGAAAATTCTAGCTAAATCACTAGAAAACGGTTGGCACAGCCAAAACCTTCTAGAGTGTCTAGCATAACAGCTTCCAGGAACCATGTATATTCTGTAAATCACTGTTCTCACTGACCGATCGACCTCAAGATCGACCCACCTATGGTTGAATGCTCGGAGATGGGCGGAGAAAAATCAAATTGGGTGCAATCGGCGGTTGCCTTAGGGGGAAATTTAGGCAATCCCAAAGCGACCCTTTCTGCTGCAATTACCACCCTGCAAAACGACGCCCAAATCCTGGTGTTGACCCAATCCCATTGGTATCAAACCGCAGCCGTTGGGCCACCCCAACCCGACTATCTCAATGGTTGTGTCAGTTTATTGACGACTTACTCGCCTGAATCCTTGCTTCAGAAGCTATTGGCGATCGAAGCCCAGTTTGGACGAGTCCGGCGCGAGCGCTGGGGACCTCGCACCCTGGATCTAGATGTGTTGTTGTTTGGACAGGTTATCATTCAGACGCCAACGCTGACAGTGCCCCATCCCTTTCTGCATGAACGCGCGTTTGTGCTGGCCCCCTTGGTCGAAATCTGTCCAGGCTGGGTACATCCCGTGCAACAGCAAACCATTGCCGAGCTGGCCAAAGCGGTAGACTATACAGGCGTTCATCGGCTGCCTAACTAGCCAGGACCTCCACCCTTAACAGCTAACCCATGTCTTTATTCCAAGAACCGCCCGAAATCCTGAAGCCGTTAATGTTTTATGACGGTCGCAAGTATACGTTTGAAGCGAATCGACTACGGTTGCCGAATGGCAGTGAAGGGGATTGGTCTTGTGTGCGGCATCCGGGTGGGGCAATGGCGGTGCCAATTAACAATGACGGCAAATTTGTGTTGGTCAAGCAGTATCGTTTTGCCCTGAAAGGAAGGCTATTGGAGTTCCCGGCGGGTACGGTAGAAGTCCATGAAGATCCGGGGGTAACCATTCGGCGAGAAATTGAGGAGGAAACAGGGTACCGGGCTCATCAGTGGCAAAAGTTGGGAGAGTTCCCTCTGGCGCCGGGATATTCGGATGAGATTATCTATGCGTTTTTGGCCCAGGATTTGGAGTTGTTGGAGAACCCACCGGAGCAGGATGAGGATGAGGATATTGAAACGGTTTTGATGACTTCGGAGGAGTTGGAACAAGCGATTTTGGCGGGAGAGCCGATTGATGCGAAGTCGATTTGTGGGTTTTATATGGCACGGGCGATGTTGGCCTAATTGAGGTGCGGTAAGCGCCAAAGATATTTGTGTTTATGAAAAAAATTGGATAAAGCGTAGTGCATTGCTGAGTTTCGCTTTAGATTCAGCTATTAGGTGATCTTTCTGCTGATTTTCTTGAGGATAGTGCGAGGTTCTTGTAGGGGAGAAAGGTATGTCTTGGGAAGAAGCGGAACGACGGATTCAAGAGGCGGCGAAGCAACAATCTACGTCACTCAATTTATCAAGATTAGAGTTAACCACGATTCCCGATGCGATTGGACAACTGACAAACCTGCAATTGCTTGACCTACAGAGGAATCAACTGACGACGATTCCCGATGCGATTGGACAACTGACAAACCTGCAAAAGCTTTACCTACAGAGGAATCAACTGACGACGATTCCCGATGCGATTGGACAACTGGCAAGCCTGCAAACGCTTTACCTATACAACAATCAACTGACCACGATTCCCGATGCGATTGGAAAATTGGAAAACCTGCAAACGCTTTACCTACTCGGGAATCAACTGACCACGATTCCCGATGCGATCGCACAGCTGGCAAGCCTGCAAGAGCTTTACCTATCCGAGAATCAACTGACCACGATTCCCGATGCGATCGGACAACTGGAAAACTTATCAAAGCTTATTTTATTTCAGAATCAACTGACGATGGTTCCCGATGTGATCGGACAACTAAAAAACCTGCAAGTGCTTAACCTAAGAGATAATCAACTGACGACGATTCCCGATGTGATCGGACAACTGTCAAATCTGCGAAAGCTTTACCTCTTTGGGGATGACAAGGGTTTCACAATGTGTTCTGAATCAGTGATAGCGCCCTCATGCCTCTCTGGTAATTGAGTCGTTTATGGGGTTTCAGTTGCATT
>NZ_JANQOP010000341.1 GCF_028285745.1 Acaryochloris sp. IP29b_bin.137
GACTGCTGAGGAATTGTTGGAGCGCTATGCTGCTGGAGAAAGAGACTTCAGTGGGGTTGATCTCAGTGGGAGTGTCTTGAGAAAAGCCAATTTGTCCGAGGCCAACTTGTCCAGGGCTAACTTGTCTGGGGCTAATTTGAATAGAACCAATCTGGGCAGAGCCAATCTGTCCGAGGCTAATGTGACTGGGGCTAGACTGAGTGAGGCTGGCCTGAGTAGAGCCAACTTGAGTGGTGCCAACCTCAGCGATAGTATTTTCAATCACTCCGATTTGAGCAGAGCCAATTTCAGACATGCCAGCTTGGTGAGAGCTGAATTGATGTGGACTGATCTGAGAGAGTCCGATTTCGAAGGGGCTGACCTGAGTTACTCTGACAGCCGGGAATCCTCCATGGATAGAGCTAACTTCAGAAACTGTATTGTAAAGGGAACTACCTTGGGTGGGTACATGTACAACACCATTCTCCCTGATGGGAATATCATCTCCACTCCAGATCCCGATAGAGATCAATTCATTCGTGAGGGAGGCGATTTCTGAATCTGCCATTAGAGGCGCTGAGAAAAGCGGGTTGAGTAATGGGCTAGAATCATCGCTTTCAATTACCTCTTCAATCTCGTCAGGCAAGTTCGATAGAAAGTCGTATCCTGTAATTTCTTCGAGATAATTAACATTGACTCTCCAATAAGGCCAATGACTCCAATTGTTCGTAGCAATGGGTAGCGGTTGGTTTGGTAGCTGAATACTTCCACCACCGCTTGGTGGTGTTTGTCGATTTGGAGTGATGATAGCAATTACTTGTGTATGTTCATTTACCTCTCCAATACCTTGTCCAGGCTCAAGAACAACAGCGATTTTCCAAGTAAAATCAGGGATTTTGATCTGCTTAGAGTTAACACGTGGGTCTAGGCTCTCACCAGGTTGGAGCGAACCGGAATTTGGAATAGTTTTAATTCTACCGTTTTGATCTAGGACATAGTTGCCTGACGAGTCAACCACTGCATTGTTGCGGAGAACATTGTCCTTTTCGGGATCAAAGTATCCACCAGCAATAATATGTACCTCTTTACCATTCTTATCTACAAGTGTTTCCTGAAGATAATTCTCAAATTTCTGCCAAGCACTATTAACCGTATTATTTTGTGTATGCTGAGGAATTAAGTTTGTAGTCAGAAATGTAGAGATAGAATCTTTATTGTTTCTATTCCTATCAGAAAAAGCGGTTAGATGCCCCCTCTGTATAGAACCAGTAGAAATAGCATTGTTATAGTCAGCACCCTCAACTTTTCTTTGGAATATAGAATTCGGCAAGCTTGGGTCAGACTGCCAAGGCTCATCACCAGATTTGGCGGAATAATCAGTATCTGGTGGATATCCATTTGGTAGGTTAGTAATTCTTAAGTTATTCCGATCTACGTCGCCAAACCAAGTTTTGTTTAAAGTCCAGCTCACCCAATTTGGAGTTTTCGTTTCATTGTTGTAGGAAGCACTGAATTGGGGCTTCTCTAATAAGTAGTTTGTAGATTGTGTAGAGACGGAAAGAGCAGTCTGTCCATTTAAAGTTGGACTTCCAAGTAGCAAATTTTGACTCTTGAAGAAAACATTATCAAGATAAACTGGGCTGCTTCCCTCAAATTCAAATCTCAGTGTTGCTGCTTTCCCGCGTTGTGATTCATCAACATCAATAGTAAATGTCTCGAAACCAGATTCTCCATAGCCAATTCGCCAGCGATCATCTGCATATGTACTTGCTTGCCCTCTTGCTTCTTGTAAATAAATTGTTTGCAGAGGGGTATTGCTAGGTGTTCCATCTAAAGTATCAAGGTAAACTTTTAACTCACCTGCAGATCTATTCTCTGGCACATCTCCAGTAAATAAGTCAAAGCGCAATGCACCCCAATCGGGAATTAAGAAAGGATTGTGGGTGACGCTATTAAGCCCATCACCTAGTTTTAGAGCGTAAGTTGAGTTGTCTGATGTAACTCCACGCTCTAAATACTTTTGGGTTGCATCAGTATTTTCTCCATTGAAGATTGACCAGCCGGGAATATATTGCGCAGATAGCTTTTGGGATATGGCATCAAAATTGCCATTAAAAATAGTTGGGATTGCATAATCACCATGTAGGTTTTTGGGGCCAGAATATGTAGTTGGATAAGTGTTATCAAACTCTACAGATGTACGGTTCTGTGTAAAGTAATTACTGCTTAGTTGATCGCGACCAACTTTTGTAGAACCGATTTGATAGGGACGAAGTCTGTACCCACCACCCAGTATTGAGTTAAACCAACCGGTTCCAATACCTTCCCAGGATGCATTAGAAGCTCCATGCTCTACATTGGCATCAATATGAGTTGGTGTATACCAAGCATTATCTGGTCTATATCCTGCGGCAAGAATATCACCAAGGCGGCGGTATTGCTGATTAGGCCTCGAACCACCGAATTTAGCTGTTCCTGTGTACCAGAGTAATGACAGAATTTCGGAATTGGCATCTGGAAAGAGGGCTCGCTTCGATAGATCTTCTTGCCAATCAGCCTGATCTAAAGGAAATGACGGTACTGGTCCTGAGAATTGTGCAGCATCTAATTCATTAAGCGGGTAGATTTGGTAGTAGTTATCTGCATAAGTGATATTTTCCCAGGTCTTAACTTGAGGATCAACGGTAGAAGAACGGCCCAAACGAGATATTACTTCGCGGCCATCACTTCTATGCGGGTTAATTGTTGTAACTTGAAGGTCGCGGTTATTTTTGCTAGGCCCACCAGCGTTTGGGAAAAATTTTCCAAGGCGTTGAACAATTTCTGAGTTGACGATTGTACCCTCTTTATAACCAATAAAATGGAGGGGAGAGCTAAATAGGTTGCCACCAAGATTAGTGTTGAGTTTAACTAAACTTGTGAAAATTGAGTCGGCTGCTGCTTCCGTAAAACCTGAATTCCATAACTTCAGTTGTTCATAGCCATTATTATCTTGATTCCAATCAGGGAGCAGCACTAAAGGTTTATTTCTACTGGCATCTTGAATGTTTTCAGGCGTCTTGTCTCCTTTGCTTATCCATCTATTTTGTTTGCCATCGTAAATATAAATATTGGCCTGGTTGTTTGCTTGATCAAGCTGCTCAGCAATATCATCAACATGGACGAGTGATTCTTGTCCCAATCCATCAGTTAAGATTGTGACACTATCAAAGTTAGTTGCCCGTGATAGACCGCTCTGGAAAGCTGTTGGTAAACTAAAGGTCCCAGAGTAGGGAATCTCAAAAGATCGACTTCCGCGCTGTCCAGTAACTTGAATTCCCCAGTGATAGGTTTGACCTGCTGTAAGCATTCGATCAGGTGGAAGCAGAAGTTCCTCTGTAGACCCATCTTCAAAGATTTTCTGCCCAAAGTTGTTAGTGTATTGCCATTGGCCGTTGCGCCAAACACCACTAAAGATTCGGTTAGGATTGTAATCTCGATTCTCTGGCAGACCTGAAGTAGCCCAGTTATCATTTGGGAATAAGCCTTCTCCTTCGGGAAAAACACTTAGGAAAAATTCAATTTCTTGAATATCTGTCCGATTCCGTTGAGATTCGTTTTGAGAGTCACGTTGTGGTGCATCTACCCTAAATCCGCTGGATTGCGGATATATTCGAATGAGTCGCCTTGGATTTCTTCTAGGAAGTGAGACCTGAACCGATCCTTGAGAAGAACCATTTGGATCAGACGGCGTAGCTTGTCCTGGGCTGGAAGATGGTACTTGAGCTGGCCTAGATGGAAGACCTAAGCCTGGGTTAAACCCTGGAACTATATTGGGAGGTGGAGGTGCTGGAATTTGATTAGGCCCTGGGTTTTGACCAGGACTAACAGGTAGAGTAGAACCTGGACGAGGATTAACAGGTAGGGGAGGTCCTGGGCGAGAGCCTGGACGGGGCCCAACAGGTATTGGAGGAGAACCTTGTCGAGCACCTGGAATATATCTGTCGTTAGGCTGATATGCAATGTCAGGAAATGCTGCTAGTGCTCCAAATGGAGTTATTACATTTGCAAAACCTGTAATAAACGGAATTGCTGGAAGTTGATTCGATGTTTGAGATTGTTCTGGAGGCTGCACTTCGAACAATGGATCAATGCCCCAGTCAAAAGTAATTTTCCTAAGGAAGAGTTCATCATCAGGGGTATCTCCTGGTAGAATTTCAACTTTGCTACCACTAATCTTTGGGGAAGAGATATGTGGCGTTAGGCTATAAGTTGCACCTGATCCAATTGGACGCTCGTTAACTTGTGCAACAGGTAATTCATCTGGTAATCCAGGAATACCAAGCCTGCTAATATTAGTTGCAACACCAACTGATGGGTTAATATCATCTATTGGCTTTGACTGGAGATCTTCTGTATTATTTGGATTTGTTACGGTGGAAATGAGTTCTACAACATCATAAATAAATGTAGCTCCCACTCCAGGTTGGGCGACGTAGAGTAGTGGTTTTAAGTCATCGCCTGAAATCTTTACTGAACTTGCTAGACCTTGAGGAATAGGTCGGGTTGCACCTATTAATTTAGGTTTACCACTACCATCGACTTGCACAATACCTACATTGCTCCCGGCTCCGAAACCATCAACGCTAGGTATACCAGATCCAATGTTTTTTCCATTGAAGCCTGCAACAAAAGCATAGTTTGTGCGTGATACGGGATCACGCCAAGAAGCAACATCAATACCTTCATTGACATCAAAAGTGTCGTGGATACTTCCTAACACTAGGGGGGCATAATCAATAGTTATACTGAGACCGCTTTCAGTATTTTCAGAAAACTCTAATTTACCGAATCCTTCACTTTCCTTTAATCGATTTGTGAAATACATCACATTTGGATCTTCTGTTGCCGTAATACCTGAAATCCCAGCAGAAGTCTCAATAGTTTTAACAATTCTATGCCCTCCTGCTTCTAACTTAATGATTGTGATTGATCCTTTCTTCTCAGTTCCACGTAACGATGTTGTAGCGCTAGTAGCAAATAAATACTTTCCACTACTATTCCAGGCTAGTCTTTGAATTCCAGCAGATTTACTAACTCTGATAGTGCCAAGAAACTGATGAAAATTAGGTGAATACGGGTCGATGTCTACAACATATATGGCTCCTTGATTTCGATCCGCTATATATGCCCAGTTATTATCTGCACTCAGCACAATTGCTGAGGGTGTAGATCCGCCTGGCAAAGGGATACGGTCAACTGCTGTAGTTTCTGGATTAAGATCTAATTGGCGTAGGCCAATCGCATCAATAACAGCTAAAGTTCCTTCCCCCTCAAGAGGAACGTATACACGATCATCCACAGTAGCAGTGTATCTTGGGGAGGTATTAACGCCTAAGGGAATATCTGCTAGAAAAAGCTTCTCGCTACCTAGATTCTTTGCAGTATTAGAAGCATCTTTTGCTTCAAAAACCTGTACCTTTCCAGATAACGGATTGGCTCCAACTATTCGATCAAATTGATTAAAGATAGGAGATATTGTCGCACTTTTTAGATCAAGAGGTTTGTTGGTGAATGGGGATGTCGTTCGGCGAACCGCTGTGATAGTTACTTCTTCGCTGAATGGGATATTGTTCGGAAGATATAGCTTGTATTCTTGCTGACTATCAGAACTAGTAGCTAATGAAATAGGATTATTAATCTGGGTCGAAATTGATCCGTAGCTGATCTCAAAAAATACATTATCTGACAGAGACTTCTTCTCAATCTCTTCAGGTTTCTGTGGAATGAGATCGAAGTTTTGTCCAGAAACTTTAAAATAAGCACCTTGCTGATCGAAATCCAAAGCAATTCTCTCGATAGTAGGTTGAGGTGGAGCGCCTAAAGGTGGAGGAGGTGGTGTAATTCGAGCAATAGGACGTTCACCTCTATCCACGGAGGCTTTAAGTTGTTTCAGGTTCAGTAAAGAGCCGAAAGGAGTTGGCTCCGGAAAACCCACTGAAGGTATAGAGACTAAATCATAGTCTGCATCTATAACAGTTCGATCTTCGGTTAATAAGAATGCAATGTTGTTTTCTCTATCGCCAATACCTAAATTGATGGCTGCCTGTCCAATCGTAGCCACAATTCCAAATGGGAGATATGTAAAATCATTAGGAGGAAGTATTGCTTCAATAACTTCATACTCAAATTTTGGTACGCTAATTGTATATACATCTTTTCGGACTACCCCAGGCCAAGGTGGTGACTGAGTCCGAATAAAGCCATCAGTTCCTACGACACCAGACTCTTCAATAAACCACTTTCCTTGCAGAATACCTGTGGCATCTGGGAATTCACCTTCTCTCATAAAGAATACTTCTGTTCCTGGTGCTAACCCGGCTGGTGCAGGGATCGCAAATTGAGCAGGTAAATTCAGATCTTGCTCTTGCCCGTCTAAATTGAATTCAAAGGCCCCCGCAAATTCATAAAACTCACTAGGAAAAGGAGTGGAAATATCTGCAAGATCGAGTTGTCTAATACTTACTTTTGTTTCTTCTTCTAAAGCCCCTTGGGGAATCATTACCATTGCACCATCTTCAGAGGCAACAACTCCACCCAGTTTTCCTAGAGTTACTTCACCAATAATGGGCTCTTCAACTCGAACTGGTATAACCTGTTCAGTTGCTCCAAAAATAACAGTTACATCGGTATTCCCATTGGCAACTGCGGTAACGAGACCATTAGGTGAAATATCAAGTATTGAGGAGTCTTCAGCATAATATCGGGTTCCAAAAGAGGCTGACCTTAAATCTGGGAATCCATCAACTCCATCAATTTCTACAAGCAACTGACGTTGTCCATCCCTTGAAAGGGTAATGGCATCTGGATAGATATCTAAACCATTACTCTCAGCAACAGAAATATTAAAAGAGTAGTCAGTAGTTGGGATAGGGATATTGCCCACCCGTAATGCTGTGACTGCTGTTAAGTTGTTCCGAGAGGCACTGAGAATGGCAACCCCATCGGCTACTCCTGTATATATCCCTGCTTCTGAAATAGTGGCTACTGAGGAAGCATCTGAATTAAAGGCTAAATAGGATGAAGATAACACTACATTGTCTTGGTCAGCAAAGCTTCCAATCACCTGGAGTTGGGCTTGGTCTCCCACATTTAGTCGAGGTGAACGTATGGCAAAGTCCAGATCAATCAACGGTGCATCACTTACGTCCAATGACATCCGAGTTGGCTCAGAGAAGCTGAATCCATCGTCAGCAATCACATCAAAACTAGCTGTTCCAGAAAATCCAGCCGTTGGCACAAAAATCACTCCTGCACCATCTGAACTGACTTGCACTGCTCCATTGACCGGATTCACTACTCGATAGAAGATCTGATCACCATCTGGGTCATTGATACGATCCTCAAACGATACAAATGTCTCCAGATCCACATGGGTCAAACTCGAGTCCGGCGTTACAACTGGAGGCCGATTGGCAATAAAGCCAAAATTCCCACCTAAAATCTGGGCATCTGCTCCATCAATCACCAAATCACGGTTCAGATCCAGCTGTAGATCATAGCCCGCATCACCGACTGCACTACCCATCGCCGCAGTCAAAAGCTGACTATCCAACCCATCCACTAGACCATCCTGGTTCACATCTCCCGCGACACTCAGCGCTAGCGAGTAAGCACCATCACCGCTAACTTCTAGCAGATGTAACCCTTCTTGCTCCAGAGCATAAAGGGCATAGCTACTATCCGTATTGCTCTGAGTCACCAGCGGCGTCAATCCTGCTAAAACAGGTTGTTCACCCCCTTCAACCTCTACAGCAATCAAGACCAACTCTTGTGCCGTCGATTGCAGCTCCGACTCCCGCAGCGTGAAGGTAAAGCGCTCGGTTTGACCAACCGTTAAAATTCCGTCTGTATTCGTGCCTGTAAATTGATGAGCACTTCCGAGATCCGCCGTAATAGGCAACACTTCAGGTGTAGCCCCCGTATAGACGACCTGCTCACCAGAGCCTGCCAGCGAAGTGCTGATCGTCAATTGTCCAGCTAATCCGTAACCGTAGCGATCCGAAGCACTTTCTCCTAAATTCCGGGCGGAAATCAGCTGCCCTTGGCGGTCATAGTCATAGACCACCGTTTCTCCATTCGGGGCTTGAATCCGGGTCAGCCGTCCCTCAGCATCATGGATAAACTGAATCGTTTCGCCAGTATGGCTGGTAATACCGCTGTCGCTATAGGTGAATGAAGCGCCATCCGGTGTACGCTGGGCCACCACACCCTTTGTGGTACTGAGGTCATACTCCGTCCCATCTGCCGCCGTCAGCGTATATTCTGCTCCCGCCAACAGACCATTCGCAGGATTATAAGCCCGACCCGTTTGCAGGTCATAGAACCGATCTTCGCCACGGGTCAGCAACGTTGGAGTTGACTCTAACTGATAGTCCACCCCAGGATCGGCAACCCATTTAGGGGCATAGTAGAGCAACCCAGGAATCTGCTGTAGCTCCGGCTTAAAGGTAAAGCCAACGCGATTTCCCTCCGGCAGCGTTAACATCAATCGCGTGCCTTCAGTCAGGGGATTGTAGATACCTAGATGTTCCCGACCCGTTAGGGGCACATCCGTTACCAAATCCACTTCCGTATTCGCCAACCGCCAGCCCAGGCCGAAGCGACCCGCTTGGTCCGCTTGCAGAGAGTCGTAGGCCCGCACCAAGTTCAGAGTGGTTCCCCCGATGTCCACCGAAAGATCTGTTTCTAGCTGTTCATACTGACCCGTTTTCTCGCTACCCGTAATCGCAATATCTACTTCGCTGATACTGGTCCGACCGCTCAAATCCGTTGCCGTTAGCCGGAGTTGATAAAAGCCATTGGTCAAGGTCGTCGGATCAAAGGAGGTAATAGCCGTCTGTTCAAAGGGGTCATAGCCTTGGGCAATCACCTGCACCTGGTCACCATCGACCAAGGTTAAGACCCACTCATCTAGATTGGTATCGCTCACCGTTCCCGTTAGATCAACCGATGTGGAAATCGGCGCATTACTCAGGGTTGGATCGAGAGCGACCACAGGAGCATCCAGGTCTAATGGATCGCGGACTTTGATAATGCTGGTGGTTGTCCCCACAAAGCCATCAGCATCCGTCGCCGTTGCCACCACTGTAAACCGACCAGGAGTGGGGGGCGTAAACCGGGCTCGTCCCTGCTCGTCTAGAGCCAAAGGCTGCCCATCCACCGTTAAGGTGACTGAGCTGATATCGGCCACACTATCGGCAATCGGATGTAAAAGAATGGCTTGTCCTGGTACCGTGGCAAAGCTAGGTGTGCGCTCCAGGACCACATCCAGCTCACTAACGCTGGTTCCTACCTCAATCACCGCCGATCTCGTCACGGTTTGTTCACCATCAGACACGCCATAACGGATCGTGTAGATTCCTGCCTGGCCAGGACTGGGGGTCCAGCTAAACTCACCTGTGACTGGGTCTAAAGTCGCCCCTTCCGGTAAATTCTCAGCACTGTAGGTCAGGGTTGTATTCAGGTCAGGATCTGTCCCTGAAATTTGGAAGCTGAGGGGTTGTCCCAACACAGCAGCATGGGAAGAAACGTCTAGGGATGGACTGCGGTTGATATTGTCAATGGCAATTGCGACTTCGATTTGGTCCGTACTGCCCTGGGTATCTGTTGCCACAAACTGAACCGTATAGTTACCCGCCTGTTCAAAAGTGGGCTGCCAGGTAAACTCACCGGTTCGGGTATTAAAGCGAACCCCTTCAGGTAAGGGTGCAACGGTCGAATACAGCAGTGTATCCTGATCCAAATCAGAAGCCACCACCGTGAACTGCAAGGTACTGTTTTCACGACCTGACTGAGGGGGTAAAGGTGCCAGGACAGGCGCTTGATTGGTATTGACAACCGTTAGGCGCAGGGGTTGGCGACTGGTACTATGGCCGTCACTAGCTGTCAGCTGAATATTGTCGTAAACCCCTGCCTGCAATAGCGCCGGTGTCCAGCTCAGAACCCCTGTCGCTGGATCTAAAGAGGCTCCCGTGGGTAGATTAACGGCCCCATAGGTGAGAGCATCGCCATCACTATCCAGTGCCGATAGGGAGAGCGTCAACGGTTCACCTTCTTGTAGGGTCACATCCTCAACGGGGTTGAGCACTGGAGCTGTATTCGTCCCTCGGACATTGAGCGTAAAGGTGGCTGTATCGCTGAGGATAGCGTTCGCATCCCCATTACCACTGTCCGTCACTTGCACCGTGATTTGATGGGGACCAATATCGTTGGAGGTGGGCGTCCATTCGAATAAAGCAGTGCCATAGGTAGATTGCGGTGTCAGCGTTGCCCCTGGAGGGAGTCCCTGGGTACTAAAGGTCAGGCCATCCTGATCCAAATCGCTCACTTTGACCGCAAACTGGAGAGAGTCACCGACAACCGCCACTTTGTCACCTAGGTAGGACAGCAAAGGCCGTTCATTGGCTGCCTCTACAGAAACCACAAACTGATAGCTGCTGGTTTCTACTGCTGAGGTGCCACCCCCATCGCCATCATCAGTTGCTGTCAGGGTAATCGTGTAGTCGCCTCGATGGCCATCACCCGGTTCTAGACGCAATCGACCCGTGCCATCGCCGTTATCGGTAAAGGTAATAAAATCTGGCAGACCAAATCCATTGACCCCTGTAGCGGCCAAGACTAGGGGATTGCCCTCTTCATCTGTCGCTTCTACCAGTAGCTCACGCACCTCACCCCGCTGGAGCAACTGATTGTCGAGCGGCACAAATTCAGGGGCTCGATTGACATTCAGCACCGTAATCGGCACCGTCGTGGTGCTGCTTAAGGGTGTCCCGGTCCCATCACCATCATCCGTGGCCGTAAAGGTGACTTGATAAGTACCTGCCTGTGTAAAGCCCGGATTCCAGCTAAAGATTGCGGTTTCTGCATCAAAGCTAGCCCCTGTCGGCAAACCGCTCACGGTATAGGTTACTGATGGATCGCTGCCCTCTTGCAGGGTTAGTACACCAGCCGCATTGCGGTCTTGGGGAATAAAACCCGGATTATCTGGATCCAAGGCAAAGGCCCGGAATCGAACAGATTGCCCTTCAGCGACCTGCCAGTTCGTCAATGGATCAAATACGGGAGCCGCATTGGCATTAAGGACCGTCAGGGTTGCTGTCTGAGAAGTGGTGGTTTGCCCATCACTGACTAGAAAGGGAATTTCAAACTCTCCGGCCTGGAAATAGGTGGGAGTCCACTCAAATTCTCCCGTTCTGGGATCCAGGATGGCCCCGCCAGGTAGGAGGTTGCTGAAATAGGTTAGGTCTTCCCCTTCTGGATCACTGCCCTGTAGTCGGAAGCGAACGGTCTCGCCCTCTTGCAGGGTGCGATCGCTGAGTGGAGCGAGGATGGGTGCTTGATCGGTGGGTGCAATCCAGAGGGTTGTGGTTTGCCGAGTTTCCGTGACGCCGTCACTAACGATAAAAGTGACGTCCTCGTAGACTCCTGCTGCCTCATAACCAGGCGTCCAGGTCAGTACCTGAGTCAATGGATTGAAACTAGCTCCCCCTGGAAGATTATCTGCCCGATAGATCAGGCGATCGCCATCGGGGTCGGTTGCCCCCACACTCAAGGTCAATGCTTCACCTTCAGCCCCAAATAAGCTTGTGGGAAGGGGTGTCCACTCAGGCGCACGATTGCCGCCAGCAACAGCAATATTAAAGCTTGCCGTATCATAGCCACCGCGTGAATCGTAGACCCGTAGGGTTACATCACTTGTGGCTGGACTAGCTACTGTGGAAGACCAGGAGATTTCTCCTGTATTGGCGTCTACACTCAACCCGTCAGGACCACGCTGAAGTAGGTAAGTGAGCTGGCTTCCATCCGGGTCTGTGGCGCTAACCGTCAGGCGATAGGATTCTCCTACGGTTGCGGCTTGAGGCGGTACAGTGGTGAAAATAGGGGCTTGATTGGGATAGGGTAAGGCATACAATCCTGGCCCAAAGTCAACACGGCGAAAATCTGGGTTACTGATGGTAATGGTGCGACTAGTAATGGTGGCACCAGCGGCGAGACGACCATCTGGCAAGCTATCACTCAAATCCACCAAGTAAGATCCTTGCTCAGTTTGGCCAACTGCATCGGTTGGTGTCCCCGTTACGCCCTGTTCTGGATTAAGTAAGAGAGCGATGGGGAGCAGCAGATCGTAATCCGCCTCATTGGTGATCGTTACATCATAGGAAATGGTCTGTGAGGCCCGATCCGAGCGAGGATTGCTGAATTGGAGATCAATCAGGGGTAAAAAGTCAGAGATAGCTGTAAATTGTTCCGTGTAGGCTGTGCCTAACGCTGACCCTGCTTCGCTACTAACGGTATCTGAGATTTGGAGATCATAGACGTCAGGGACTAAAGCATCAAAAAATAGAATGACGGTGCGATCCGTGGCATCGTACTGGACCGACTGCACAGGCACCGCTCCTAAGGTACTCCCGATTAGCTGATAATTATCAGGATTGAGCACAGAAGCAGCGTCGCTGTCTGCCCCCTCATACATGGCCTGATCAAAGGTAATCGTCACTGTGCCTAGCGGTAGAGCAATGGTTGCCCCTGGAACAGGATTCGTACCCACGACTCGGGGCGTCAAGATGGGATTGAGGCTATCCACCTGGAGCGACTGACTCAATAGAAGCTGCCCATCCGCTGTTGCTTCGACGATATCGCCTCGACTGCCGCCCTGGGCGACTGCAACCTGCTGTAAGGTTGCTAAATCGACCATAATCAGTTCACTGGGGTCACTAGACTGCTCTCCAGCATTATTAGAAATAAACAGTAGCCCTTCTAGCGCCGTTCCCGTATGACCAAAGGTAATCGAATCCACCGGCGTATCGAATTCAAACATGCGCTGGGGCTTGCCAGACGCAGTGAACTGGACAATATCTCCTCGGTCTGGCCAGGTGGCGGCCCAGAGGGTACCATCAGGCGCAAAGGCTAGATTCCCCACTCTCAGATCGCTGTAATGGGTAAATTCAGCAGTAACGGGGTCAAAGATTTCAATTCCGTTGCCAGAGGATATGTAGATCAGCCCCGTCCCTGATTCAATTGCGAGGGATTGGGTTAACCCTTCTCCAAACTGATTGAGAATCGTTCCTGTCTCTAGATCAAGTTGGAGTAATGGCCCACCCCCCGTGGCAGCCCAAACTTGACCCGCAGCATCCAGGGCCAGGTCAAAGACAGGATAGGGGAGCGTAACCAGGGCCTCACCGACATCACCGCCGCCGATGGGCACTCGATAGAGTGACCCTCGATTAGCCCCACCACTAATCAAAGCGCTGCCATCCTCTAAGGCCAAAATAGCTAAGGGGCCGATATTCGCATCACTTTCAGGAATCCCTGTAGCAAACGCTTGGGCCGTAAAAGGACTCAACACCTGGGTAAAGTCTGCAGGACGGCTGTCAGCCAGCACGTTGGGAATCCCCTGGGTCGCCTCTTGGAAAAGCCGATTGCTAGAAGGTTGGGGACTGGGCGTCGGTGCCGGCCCCAAATCTAAGGATTGAGTGCGGTCAAACGATGGCAGGGTACCTAAGTTAATACCAGAGCCATCATCGGGGGTGGTTACGCCCAAATTGGGCTGCTCTTGATTACCTGCCTGATCGGTAGCGAGGGCGAGGAATTCATAGGTATGGCCCGCCTCACCTTCATAAACGCCTGAAGCATCAGTGGTCTGACGTTTCCAGATCACAAAATCACCGCCCTCGACCGCCACGTAAACCGTGACATGCTTCACGCCAGAGCCATTATCGGTTGCTGCCCATTCGACTAAATAGTCTGATCCGCCTGCCACTAATGGAGTTGCCACAACAGTCGTGGTGGGTGCCTCAGCATCAATTTGATAATCAATGGATGCAGTATCTAGAGGTGCGGCGGTATTAAACAGAACCCGAGCCTGGCTGGTGATGGTGGTTCCCGTGGCGACGTCTGTATTGGGCTTCGTGGTGTAGGTGACAAAGCCTGTTCCTAGACCTAAGCCATCATTGGGCTGCAGAAGTCCTCGCTCAGGATCCTGAATCACTTCACCCGTTTCAGGATCAATGGCCTGCAATAGCCAAGTGGCCGTATTCGAGAGGGGATCGAGGCCTGCACTGACTCGTAAAATAAAGCCTTTGGATTGGATAAAGTCAAACTCACCTTGGAAACTGCCCCGTCCCCCTGGAATACTGACTTGAATATCACCTAACTGCAGATCACCCAGGCGGAACTGGCGGGAATCAAGGTTGGCGTCCAGTTCAGAGACGATACGCACCTCGCCCACAGTGGTGGAGGCCGTACCCACATTCTCAAACTTAATGGTGAACGGCAGAGCCTCGCCGACGGGCAAAATGCCCTCGGGACCAAACCCGAGGGGACCCGTCATCGTTGCTAAATCATTGCTTTGACCCGCTGGTTCTAGGAAGCTGGCAAAACTAGGCGCGGGGACCTGAGTTGGCCTGGGCAGATCAACCTGAGCATCCTTAAAGGGCACATAGATATTGAAGGTTTCGAAGTGGGTTGTCCCAGACACACCAAGGTCGGCACCGTCAGCATTAGGAAGGGTACGATTTCCCGTGAGGGTGGAGTCATGTCCATACCAACGTCGGACCTGCTCAAAGAAACCGACCAGATCGCCATCGGTGCGAATTTGGTTGCCCGCAGGTCCTGCCAAAATCCCCGTAGCTAGCGTGGCTGTTAAGCCAACGACTAGGGCATGGTCACGGATGGGGGGAGCTTGATCTTCAGGTCGGAGTAACCCAGACTCTTCTAACGCTGCTAGATAAGCGTTCACCCAGGTGTCGGCATCCGCGGCTAACACCGTCAACGCCTGACCTGCAGTAGGATCGGTTAGAATCTTTTCCCTCAAGCTCAGGGCTTCTTGGGTTTGCTGAGTGACAAACTCTGCTCGCGTTAAGGCTGTTGCTGCAGCTTGAATCGGGAAAGTAAAGGCAATGCGACCATTTTCAACATCCAGCTCGTTCAGCGCATCTGGATCGCGGGCGATCAGTTCAGCTAGACCGGGATAGATTTGGGTTTGGAAGAGACGATTGACCGAACTGGCAGTGGGCAGGTCAAAGATATACCCTGGTGCCAAATTGGTTCCCTGGGTGTTGACGGTTGAGATTAAGCTGGCCCAAGGCACATCCGTCAACCCTCCTTCGGGAGCCCCTTGCAAATTGGAGCTAAAGACTAAGTATGGGAGTCCTTCAATCCCTAAGTCATCCACGACTTGGTCATCAAATAGACTGAGCAGATAGTCATTATCCCCGAGCTCAGGTACCCCAAACTGGAGATGAACGTAAGGGGTATCCAGGTTAGTCAAACTTTGAACGGAGACCCCAAATCGTCCTAAATCGCCTGGAGCTAACACTCTAGGTCCACCTAAGCCGACGGTAACATCGGGTTCAATGGCTCGTTCTACCAGATATCGATAGGGCACAATCGCTTCTTCACCATTGGGGTTGATGACTTTGACGTCATATAGGCCCCGGGGAATATCTGTAAAGTCAAAAATACTGGTGATTTGAGTGCTGTTGACCACCTCATACCGAGCGGGTGCTACCTCACCGATGCCAGGACGAACCAACTTCAAAATGGCATCGGGATGAAATTGAGCGCCTTCTACGCTAAGGGTCACATACCGACTATCACCGCCCCGATCCGTCTCTACATTTGTGATCGTGAAGGGTAAAAGCTCCGCCAAAATGGAGGTAGGCGTATTGGCGGTTGTTTGCGATTGTCCCCGAGCCAGAACGTAGTAAACACCTGGTTCCGTTGTTGCAATCACGGCTTCCTGATCTGGGGCCAGCGTTCCCTCATAGGTGGCGTCGTAGAGAATGCCAGTGGGCACTTGACCAAAGCGCAAAAACAGTTCATTCGCCGCCTGGTCATCACTGGAGTCAATGGTGACCCGCAGGGTTTGTCCCTGGTCCACATTAATTTGATAGAGGCGGCTTTGGTTGGTGCTGAGCGTCGTTTCTAGGGGGACACCTAGCTGCAGTTCTTCTACTGTCAGACTCAAGGTGTCAGCCGAAGCGGTTTGATTATTACTTTCATTCTCAGCTTCGTAGACCTGGTTGAAAATGTCAGGGCGAACAATCAGGCGATATTGCCCCGGTAATGCGGGGGGAAGGTTGGTCGTGAGGGCAGCGGTATAGGATTCTCCGGGATTCAGATCGCCGTTAAAAGCCACTCGACCTAAAGCGCGGTCATTGATATCCCAAACGGCATCTGTAGACAGATACACAGCATCGCTCCACTGTCCCGAGGCTGCATTAATCCCTTGATTAGTAACCGTCCATTCTAAAATCACCTCCTCTCCTGAGCGGGCCACACTTGGAATCGAGATTGTCCCCACCTGCAGATCGGCTGGAGGAGGCAGTTCTAATAGCAGTGGATCGTCACTAGCACGCGCATTGTTATTTTCTAGGGTGTTCTCAAAGACGACTCCCGCAGGCGACTGGACATCCGCATCGGTGGCTACAAACACGTAGAAGGGACCTTCCAGGTTGGTTGGAATGCGGAAGTTTTGCGTAACGGTATAGCTATCTCCTGCCGCTAATCCGCCTTGATGGGTGACGTATCCCAAATAGCGATCGCGATTCAGATCCAAGAATGGGTCCCGAGATAAATAGATCAAGTCTCGCCATTGGGACTGCCGGTCTGGGGTATCGCCTTGTCCCGCATTGGTAACGGTGTAGGTCAGTTCAAAGTCTTGGCCCACCGTTGCACGAACAGGGGTTTGCACCGTCGAAACTTGCAGATCAGGAGGGGTTGCTAAGATGATCGGCTGATCTACGCCAGAGACGTTGTTGCCTTCATCTTGGAACTCAGGGACCCGAGCAAAGATCCGATTGACATATTGATCAAAGAAAATAGTGGCATCGGGCGGGGCATCAAAGGCAACCCTCGGGTCGTCAGTGGAGATGAGATTGGAGTCCGTAAATAGAAGCAGATGGAAATTCCCCTCAATGCCGTCAGGCAAGCGAATATTACGGGTTTGGCTATAGGATTCATTAATGGCCAGCTCACCCTTCCGCTCGAAGGTACCGAGCAGCTGATCGCTAACATCAAGGGCAGAATCACGGGAGAGATAAATCCGGTCATACCAACTTTGCTCCCGGGTATCTCGGGTTCCGAGATTCGCCACAGTCCAAGAAATCGGAATGGTTTGGCCTGATTCAGGAACATCGGTGGGGCCTTCAACCTGGGTGATCCGTAGATCAGGCTCCTGATAGATCACAGGAATGAGGGCCTGACTGCGGTTGTTGGCAGGGTTCTCAAAAACAGTACGCTCAAAAACCTCACGGCTGAACTCGTTATTGCGACTGGTCAGATCCTGACCAGAGACATTGGTAGTGACATAGATGTAGTATTCACCGTCAATCCCTCGGGGCAGGGTGACCTCTTGTCTTTGGGTATAACGCTCGCCATTGCCGAGGGGGGAGGTAGTGCTGTGGATAAAGTTGCCGAGTAATGTCGCCCGCTCTTGCCTAAAGGTAGAATCCTGAGAAATCCACACCTGATCGGTCCAATAGCGCGTGCCCGACCAAACCGTCCCTCCAATATTTTCAACGGTCCACTCGACGGTTGTTTTTTCTCCTGATAAATTATTTGGCTCAGTGGTAATCGACTGCACCACTAAATCCGCAGGACTAGCCGTCACGGTCGTGTTAGTGGCAGCCTCATTGTTCTCTTCAAACGCGCCATCGCCTTCCCAGGCTTGATTGAAAGCATCCGTTTCAACCAAGATGTATTGTCCCTGAGCTGCGGGAGAAAGAATGATATCCAGGGTCTGGGTATAGCTCTGTTCAATTCCCAGGGAGCCTTGGTGCTCAACCTGGCCTAACAACCACCTTGTCCCGGCTGGATCATCTAGCGTCGGACGATTAGAGAGATAAACCTTATCAACCCAAGCCGATTCTGCCGTGGCACTGTTGCCTTGATTGTGAACCGTCCATTCCACCTGAAATTGATCGCCCCCCTGGGCAACGGGCGTAGTGGTGATATCACTGACAACGAGATCGGGGGGTGGCGTTAAGAGGACGCTAATCGGACGCGCTTTATAGTTGTTGTTATCCAGTTCGTTCGGATCATCTGGATTAATATTGATATCCAGCGTAGTTTCGGTGACGATGTCATAGGCATCTGACCAAGCTGTGATATACCATTCCCCCGTCACTTGACTGGGAAGGGTTACAGTGACTGTGCGCTCATAGCTCTCACCCACCGCTAACGAGCCATTGTGGGTCACACTACTCAACAGAATATCTTCTGGCTGTGGAATCACATCACGGCTTAACGGAGAAGGTCGGTCTGGATTACGGGTTAGCCAAAAAGTATCGGTCCAGCGATCGCGATCCGTTTCTCCTGTTCCCAGATTGCTAACCCGATAGCGCACCTCGATTTGCGATCCTTCAAAGGCTTGATCGGGGGCAACCACATTACTGGTCACAAGGTCGGCCGGGGGCAAAGGATTAATCGTGATAGCCGCAGATTGGATGTTATTGGCTTCCTGGGGGGCCTCATTCACTTGATTGCCAACATCTGTGGAAATCAGCAGGAACATTGGGCCACTAAAACGGCGAGGAATAATCAGTGGATCCGTCTGACCACGGTACTGTTCTCCAGGAGCTAGGGCTGAGCCATTACTTAAACTTCCGAGTAGTAAATCATCTCCGCTGAGCTGATCGTCAAAGGATAAATACACCCGATCTTCCCAATTGGGCGTAGTAGTTGAAGCAACTCCCTGATTGATGACCGTGTACTCGACGGCAACAGTTCCCCCCGCATTAACTTCAGTGGGAGCGGCAATATCAAAAATCTGTAGATCAGGACGGGATGGCAAACTAAACAGAATGGGCTGATCATCTGCCAAAAGATTGTTAGTAGTGGCACCATGTTCATACAGGGAAGACGAGGCATTGGTGGTGACAACGACGTCGTACAACCCTTGCAAGCCCACAGGCGTTGTAAATTGCTCAGCGCGGGTGTAGACCTTGCCCGCCTCTAACCCAGCGGTATATGTAACTGATCCTAACGAAATCAACGGCGCATCAGAATTGCCTGCTTGCCGGAGGGCAATCTGGTCTACCCATTGACCATCAGCCGTGCCAGATCCTTGATTGGCGACCGTCCAGCTGAGATCGATCCGTTGTCCAGCTGTAATGGCAGTGGGGGCCGTGATATTCGTAACGATCAGATCAGGAGGGGGCGTGAGCGCGATCTGAACCGGGCCGGAAACCGTGGTGTTGTTCTCCGTATTGAGAAACTCATACAGGGTTCCTGTCTCTTTCAGACCCGTTTCGACCACCAAATAATAGGTACCATCCAGCCCCTCTGGCAGAGCAACGTCAGCCAAGCGATCATAGCGATCACCGACCGCTAAAGCTCCCACCCGATCAAACTCGCCCAGGGTGGCAACAATATTTTCACCCGCTGGATCCAGGGCCAACTGCACCCGATCCGTCCAAGTGTTGGTATCGGTAATGCCAACGCCTTGGTTGAGTACCGTCCAGGCAACCGTAAAGGCTTGCCCACTCTGAGCATTCCCAGTGCCTGCTACCGTGGACACTACTAAATCCGCATAGGGGCGTCGGGCCACTTCGAATGGCGTAGCGCCAGCAGCACCGTTATTGGTTTCTAGACCATTCTCAAAAACAACGCCACCTGCATCCGCCTGGACAAAAAGGTTGTAGCGTCCTTCAAACCGGATCGGCAATTGTAGGGTTTCGCGTCGGGAATAGCTTTCACCAACCGCCAGTGCGCCATTATGCTCAAATTCACCCAGGACAATATCATCGGTATTTCCTAAAATGTCATCCCTGGAGGCAACAACCTGGTCAATCCAGGTCTCTGAATTAGAGAGTCCCGTCCCAGTATTGGTGACGGTCCAATCTACGGTAAGAGTGGCGGGATCGCCAATAATTTGTGCCGGACTAGATACGGCAGAAGTAACCAGATCCGCGTAGGGGGGCAGTTCCAAGGTAATGGGTACAGCCGCAACGTTATTATTTTCGTCAGCCTGTTCGGCAATGTTCTTCGAGCCATCGGCGACCAGCAGTAGGTAACGCGCACCACTCACCTCGATCGGTAGTTTCAGATCCGTTTGGGTTGTATAGCTCTCGCCTGCTGCTAATTGATTAGGGGCACTGACTTGTCCTAAGAATTGGTCCGTGCCGTCAAGGGTGGCATCAGCAGAGAGATAGATATGATCAGCCCAATCGTTGAGGGTAGTAGCAGAGCCCTGGTTGGTGATTTGCCAGCTCAAGGGTACGGTTGTGCCCGAAGTTGCCGTGCTAACTGAGGCCGTAATCGTTGCCACCAAGTCTGGATGACCCATGGTGATGGTATTGACAGAGGCGATCTGATTATTGTCTTCTGCCGATCCTTCGAGTTGGCTGTTGTTGGCATCGGTCACAACGATAATCCGGTAACTGCCATCTGCCACAGCAGGTAGAGTCACCTGAGTGGAAGCGGTATAGGCTGCACCCGTTGCCAGGGGTACGTCTCGGGTGACACTAGCCAATAGGATGCCGTTCGTGAGGGAACCATCCGGGGTCAGGTAAACTCGATCAACCCAAGAACCATTCGCCTCGGCACTCCCTTGATTGTTGACCGTCCACTGCACAGTGGTCGTTTGTCCAGGTTGTTGGATGCCAGTCTCCTCAATGGAGACACTCTCAACAGCTAGATCAGGCGTAAAAATATTGAGGGGCAAGGTGCCCAAATTATTCCCAGAATTAACTTCTAGCTGATTGTTATTGGCATTGGTGACGACTAACAGATAGGGCTGTTCACCAACAGATGCAGATAAGGTGATGTTTTCAGTGTGCTGATAAGACTCTCCAACGCCTAATGGTGTTGCGTTGTCCGTAGGCACCTGAGCCACGAGTACATCACTCGCATCTAAGGTCTGATCAGCCGAGAGATAGACGTAATCTGTCCAATTGGTGTTGGTTGCTTCAGTCCCTCGATTCTCCACTGTCCAGGTGATCGGAACTGTGTCACCTGTCGTAAAGGTAGTGGGGGCTTCAATATTGGAGACAACCAGATCGGTCCCTTGCAATGCCACGGCATAGGCATTGTTGGTATCATCCCCTTCAAATTGATAATTTTCGCGATCGCTTACAAACAATAAATAGGGACGACCCGCCGCCACCTCCGGTAAATCGACAGTGCGCGTTAACTGATAACTCTCACCCGCAGATAGTGGATCGGGATTGCTGACCTTGACGGTATCGATCAGTAAGTCGTTGGCATCAAAGCGATCGTCATTGGAGACATAGACATAGTCAAACCAGCTCTCGCTGACTGCTGCTCCTGTGCCTTGGTTGGTGACAGTCCAAGACACATCAAAGGTTGATCCAGCTGCTGCCGTTACGGGCACGTCTACTTCTGTGATGACCAGATCAGGCTGGCGAAGTACAAATAAAGCCTGAAGATTATCAGACTCATCTGTCTCTAATTGTTCTTGATCGCGATCTGTGACAAATAGCAAGTAAGGGCGACTAAATTCTGATGGGGGAATAGTAATGTCGATGTCAACGGTATAACTGTCGCCTGGGGCTAGGGGGGTGGGCTCCGTTACCCGATGGACCTTAATCAGTCGGTCCGATAGATCAAGCTCAGCATCTTCAGAAAGATAAATATAATCGGACCAGTCTGCTCTGGCGGTGACATTTCCCTCATTTTTGACGGTCCAAGAAACAGGAATGGTGGTGCCCCAGCTTGCATCAATGGGTACAGTGGTACTGGTAATAGTGAGATCTGGATAGTCCAGCTCATGGGATGCCGCTAAAAGATTGTTAGTTGTATCGGTTTCAGCTAAAGTTTGATTGCGATTCGTGATAAACAGCAGATAAGGCTTATCGTTCTCAGCCAGAGGCAGATTAATCGTTTCATTGACGATATAACTCTCGCCCGATCTGAAAGGCGTGGTTCGAGTAATTTTACGAAAGTCGATTAGGGTATCAAGACCATCAAACTCTTGATCCGCAGAAGCATAAACGTAGTCGAACCACTCAGCATCCGCTGCGGTGTCTTGTCCTTGGTTGGTAACAATCCAAGAAATAGAGAAGGGTTCCCCCCAGGTCAAGTCATTGCTGGAAGTTGTGGCGGCGGTAACAACTAAATCGGCTGGGGTGACGCTATGGGTAATAGCAAGCACATTATTGCTATCGTTGGTTTCGGATTGAGCATTCTCTCGATCCGTTACAAACAATAGATAAGGGGTATCTCCCGATAAAGGAGATAAAGAAATTCTGGCTGTGGCAGTGTAGCTCCCATTTTGGGCCAGTGACGTTAAGTTAGAAACCTCATGAATGCTGAGAAGACGATCTGTTGAATCGAGGGTTGTGTCTGCTGAGAGATAAATTTGATCATGCCAACGTCCGGTGGCAGATGAATCACCTTGATTGGTAACGGTCCAAGAGACATCAAATCCGTCACTCCAATTTCCAGAACCCAGATTGACTTGTGCATTATCAACAACTAAATCTACTGTTTCTGGTTCGGTGGAAACAGCAAAGTTTATACTACGAGCATTATTATCCTCATTACTTTCAAATTGAGCATTTCTAAAGTAGTCAGCCTGAACGAGGACATAAGGTTTATCCTGATGACTGGTTGATAGATTAACGGAGGTAGTTAATGTGTGACTTTGACCAGGGTTAGTATCTGTAGTGGTATAAGCATTTCCAAGAAAAACATCACTATCATCGAAATAGGGGTCACTTGAGAGATAGATACCGTCATAGCGATTTCCCCGAGCAATGGCTCCACCCTGGTTCTCAACGGTCCAACTAACGTCGACAGTCTCTCCCCAGGTGACGTTATCAGGAATGGTGACATCTGTGACCACTAGGTCAGGGTTGGTAATTAGCTTTGAAGCCGCAGCAGCATTATTATCCTCATTACTTTCGAGTTGAGCATTGTTAAAGTAGTCAGCCTGAACGAGGACATAAGGTTTATCTCGATGACTGGTTGATAGATTAACGGAGGTAGTTAATGTGCGACTTTGACCAGGGGCGGTATCCGTAGTGGTATAAGAACTTCCAAGAAGAACATCGCTAGCATCGAGATAGGGGTCGCTTGAGAGATAGACACCGTCATAGCGACTGCTCAAAGCAGTTGCCTCACCATGATTCTCAACGTTCCAACTAACGTCGACAGTCTCTCCCCAAGTGACGTTATCAGGGATGGTGACATCCGTTACTACTAGGTCAGCTAAGGGTGTATCTGCCTTTTCAAGAAAAGTGACCGCATTGTTTGCCAAACTGAGTATTGCCGTGTCGTCCTCAGTCTTTAAGGCAAGCAAATTAGCATTACTCAAAAGTGATTGAGTCACCAATGCTGCAAATATTGCCCCTTCGTCTCCGGGTGAGTCTGAATCATTAATTTGGGCATCTAAGTAATGTCCAATCTCCTCTAGGAGAACCTGGGCAATGGCATCAGGATTGCTAGCATTTTGGGCAACAAATTCTTGAGCAAAATAGATCGTATTTGTAGTCTGGCTATAGGCTCCAAGTGCATTGAGTTGATCTTGCCCAAGAAGGTGAATCTCAGGAAGGGCCGCACCCTCAACTATCCCTTGAATTAAAGCGACACCATTCTCAGATGTCCAGCTCTCACCAAAAGCTTCTTGTAAACCAGCTAATCGATCTTCATCATTCAAAAGATCATTCAGGTAGCGAATGACTAGAACCTGAGCCTGGTTTATAGCTGCAAGATCACTGTCCTCGAAAGACTTCCAGTTTGCAGCCCCGCTGTTTACTACAAACGCATTCAATGAACTACCCAGTAGAGAATCTCCTCCAGGAGTCCACTGCTGCTCATTGCTCCAAGCAGTCGGGCCTATTAGTTCTGGGTTAGCAGAAACCCCAACAAGATCTGGGAAATCGTAGGTAGGAAAGGCATCATGAAAACCAGTTGCCGTTAGCTCCTCTTCTACGCTTGGTAAGCTCCCACCATTGCCAGTTGAGATTGCGGTATCAGACTGAAAAGGCTCGACAGGGAGAGTATGGTCATCCGTTCCAATGCCGAATGAGTTTGTACTTCCAACATTTGGATAATTAGGCTCTAGAGATGTCATCTTGATGAAGTAATTACCATTGCGGAGATTTGCCAGACATCTTGAACAATGACTTGGACACTGGCGATGAAAAAGTTTGCACTACTGCAAGAGAAAGTGATATTAACCCCTGAGTTTTGGGCACATTGATAAGCCATGCGCCAATAAACTTTAGAAACAAAATTTTCTAAAGTTCTCTTTTTAGTGAGTAAGGATATCGAGTAGATAAGGAAGTGCAATGATGACCACCGATAGCGCCTGGTAGCAATAACGGTTAGTTTCTATCTGAGCAACCTGTACGTTTGCGTACAAGGATTAGTCCAGTAACACTTTCTTGGTATACAAGGGGTGTAGTAAAAACTAATCTGTAGGGGAAATTAGCGTTTCCCCTACAGACTGTTACTTCTAGCAGTTAGTCAACCAGTGCAGGAATTGCACCACTCATGGCTTCTTCATCAACGTTAAGCGGTTCTTCTTTAACATCGATTTGCGGAAATTGATTCACCACTTGCTTAAATGAATTGAGGTCAGTTTGCCAATTGCCAATAATTTCCTGCAATCGACCCAATCGATCTGATTCTGCAATGTCACTCAGAGCATAATCAAAATTGCCGCTGAACAGAATGACAGGCACTTGCTCTTGCTCGGGCAACTGTAATTTGGCTTCATTGACGCTGAGGTTGAGTTGGCTGTTCTCAAAGGTATAGACCAAATTCAAACCAGCTTGTACAGGTGCAGTCCCACAAGTCTGCCAACTCCCTTCAGAGAATAAGTGCTTAAACAAGTATTCATGTGCGTCCGAAGAATTCGCAGCAAATGGAATATAACCTCTAAAATTAATGCCCACACCTTGGTAGTCAAGGTTGCTCAAAGTTTGAATGTAGCGTTGGCTAACTTGGGGACTATCTAGCGTTTCTTCAGATTTGGTTCCCATCGCTTCAATTAGCATAAAGCGGTTGGGTTCACCAACAATATTGACACCGTTATTAAACACAATTTGGGCAACACGATCATTAAAGACGGGCTGACGAGACAGTTCCCAATCACTGGGAATAATACCGCTGTATTTGAGGAAGCCAGGGTTCAACAAACTCGGTTCGTAGTTTTTAGCAGCAACCACAAAAGCGAGTTCTTGGATGTCGATTGTTTTGTTCATCATGAAGGTATGTGTCGGTGATATAGCAATAAACGGTAAATAATGCAAGTAGGCAAAGCCATGTAGCCGTGCAGATCTACCTGCCAGCATTCATCATTGGCAAGCAAAATGCTTTGCACAGAATTTCTGCTGTGAGAGAACACTTAGTGTTCAATAGTTAAATCTGAAGGCCGTTATGGTTTCCCATGAGCCAGTTATGACGCTGTTGCTTGATGTCCCCCACATCCCTGGTCAGCATCCCCAAACGGTTGGAAAGCTTAGCCAGTGTCAAATACCGCAACAAACGTATTAATACCGAAAAAACAACAAATAATCGTTGTTTATCTTGAAATCTTTCTTCAGTTTTCCCACCCTAGCAACTCAAATTAACATCTGCCAGCAAAATAAGTGTGACGAAAGATGTATTGAGAATAAGCCTAGAAGCTTAGGTGAATGATAGTAAGCTAGAAGCCTTTACCCATAGTGATTTTCAAAGGAAGCCGAAGATGTGATTTGAACGCATGGTCGCCCGATTGCGAATCGAGTTAAGCAAAAGATAGCAACTGATTCCCCCGGTTTGGGTATGGTCAAAAGTGACCGCAAGTGGCTAGTTTAACAGTAGCTTAAGGGCGCTGGTATGCTATGAATTCAAGCATCTCTACATTCTGTGGATTGCATCATGGGTTAATGAACAGCTTGACTTCCTATTCCCAGATGTCATCATTCCACAAACTAAGACATCCCTGCTCCATTAGATGCGCCTCCAGCGACCCCCTTGGCTAGGATTGCCTGTTTTTGCTTTGGGGATGACAAGGGTTTCACAATGTGTTCTGAATCAGTGATAGCGCCCTCATGCCTCTCTGGTAATTGAGTCGTTTATGGGGTTTCAGTTGCATT
>NZ_JANQOP010000342.1 GCF_028285745.1 Acaryochloris sp. IP29b_bin.137
CTCCCCTTTGCCAGCCATCACTAACACAAGATTGGAGAAATATGAACAATGGCAAAAGTTGTAACCCCGTTGCTCTGTCGGGTTGAGGCTATTGGTAAACCGAGAGAATCCAGCTATGAGGTGGGAACGTATTACTATCCCACCCTGTTTATGGATCTCTCCCAACCGGATGGGTCGGATGCTGCCAAGATTTGGAAGAATCTCTCAGGGGATGAAGTTAGCCATCTAATGAGAGGAGACCAGGTAAAGCTGGTGCCAGCGGGTACGGATCGCAATGGCAAACCCAAACACAATATCTTGCTTGTAAGCAACGCTGAAACCGATAGCGATGAGCCTGATCTATTAGAACAGGACACCAAGCAAGCTATTGCCACCTATGTCCAAGAGATGAGTAAGCTCTATCGTTATTGCTGGGGACAAGCGGCCAACCAGCTGGGGGGCATGGCAACGGAAGAGGAATCCGTTAGATGTGCTGCCAGTAGTCTGTTTATTGCGGCCAAGCAAAAATTTAGCATCTAGTTACAACAGCGGGAGGTCAAGACACATGCAAACCATTGCCGTCACTGGCCCCCGCCAACTGACCTCTCAGCAGCGAGCAAAGGCTGTGGCTGACTTACAGGGATTGAGGATTTATCCAAACTGGCTGGTGGGTGATGCTTCTGGCTTAGATGAACTAGCCCGATCCATCGCTCAAACCCATCATCTGAATTTACAGATCTATGAGAAGCAATCTGAGCTACCCTATCGTGCTCAAGGGGCAGAACGCAGCACTCGCATGATCAAAGCCCTTGCTGTATTGCACGGTTCACTCCACGCCTGGCCCAATAAAACAGCTCCACACAAGTTACGACCCAGTCGAAGTTGGTCCACGAGAGCTGCTGGCTCAGGCACTTGGGGAACGATTGCCCTGGCGGTTGGTCTGGGAATCCCAGTAAAACTGCATCCACTGGTAGAGATCGATATCCCTTTATGGTTACAGAGTGAACAATTGACGATTCTGTAGGTGTGAAGTCAGTGATACACAACCCAAATCCCGTAAACCCTTACCTTCTCTCTTCTCTCTCGCTTCCCCTCTGAACTTAGCGAATGAGCACCAGTGTAGTTCTTCGATAGGTTGTGCTTCCCACCAAAGCACGGGTGGAACGAAGTGACAGCGGTGCCCCTATCTCAGGCAACATCGGTGAAGCGGCTGCAGTGAAACGGAAGCGGCTGAACACCACCAACTGAAGAAGCATGGCGAATAACCAGCAACAACGCTCCTTGGAAACCACATGTTGCCCGGCGTTGCCACCCCGGTTGGGTCGGGGGGATGGGGTGCCCCCCAAGGGAAAAGTGCAGTGCACATCGATATCAGCCCCCAACCGCTTGCGAGGACACGGACTAAACGCAGCGGAGCCTGATACTGGTTTGCGATGGCCGAAGGCCGGTCGAAGACCATCGCAAATTAGCTACCTAGCGAAGCGGAGAGCAGGAGTACCGGAAGGGTTGCAAGAAAGCCGCTGTGTGGTACCTTTATCGGCGCTGTTGTTGGTAGCTGCGCGAAGCGCACTGCTGGAGCAGGCCCCCGAGGGGCAGACTGGCGAGGGGGTAACGAAAGAATCAATCAGACCCATGATGCCGCTTCTATGAGGGGCACGGAGGCGGAGGGAATCAACTTGGAGGGAGATAAAGATTTGAGTTCCGCTGGCTCGGTGCTTCTTCTCGGTGCGTAGCACGGAAAAGATCAGTCTAATGCAAGGCACCGATTGGAGCAGCCCCCTGAGAGAGCGGGGGGAGGACGACGGCGGGCGGCAGGGGGCGGATCGCGAGGGGTGTGCCGAGGGTGGCGGGAGGATGTGGCGAATCCGAGTACATAAAAAATATTTCTTTCAACTTCCTAAAGCGAAGATGTAGCGGAATATGTGAATTTTTTTGTCTTTTGTGATGATGGCTACAATCCCGATTATATAGTTAGGAATCATGAGGATATATCTGCATCTCAATTAAGCTATTTAGCTAGATTCAAGAGGATTACTACCAGCTTCATAAACCTCCAGGAATGCATGTTGCTCAAGACTGATTTCTGTATGCGTCTGTAGCAACAAGAGATATGAAGTAATAAATACGATAAGTCAGTGCTTAGAGTCCCTTAAAGCTTCTAAGCATATGGCTCTGAGTGCTTTCTGTTAAAGAGATCTGGCACAGCATCTCTTTTATCTTTCAGTTGCTTAAGCACTGGTATGGCTTGATGAAAAGAATCTGAGTAATGTTCTACTCAGTCGTTTCTTGTTGAGAATAAATAATGAGGAGTAATTCGTGAGTATTGGAAACTTAATTCCTTTCTTTGTGGAAAGAGAAAAAATTGAGAAATCTAATCTTTCTCGCCATACTTTTTCAGGGAACTTCTTTGGACTTCAGTATTTACGAAAACTCCGTATCCGCTTCTTAAGAGCAAAATCTACTCAATTAACGAACTGTCCTGTTGAGCATGAGAACAATGGAGATGAAGTGAAGTTCCAACAACAATCCTTTGTAGGATCATTTACGAAAGGACTTCCCCATGACGAGACGGGGTTAATTCAAGAGGCTGAGCAGTTCAAACGATTTCGGGTTGCCACGCATACAGGTGATTTTTTCAGCGATGCTCAACTGCAAGTTGGCAAGACACCTGGTCGCGACTGGCGTGCTGTCAATGCTGACATCTCTATTCGCGGTTGGGAAAGTCCGGCTTCTGGGCTGACGTTTGAGATGCATGGCCCGGATAGCCATAGCGTGACGATGCCACCAGCTCCACCGCTAGGTTCTGATGAGTTGACTCTTGAGATGGCGGAAGTCTACTGGTTGGCACTGCTGCGCGATACCTCTTTTTCTGAATTTCAGGCTGGGGGAAGCGCCCCAATTCTGTTGGATGCCATCAAACATCTCAATGCTCTTCCAGGGTTGCAAGTCGGAACACCCACCAAAAACAAGCAACGTCTCAGAAACACGACAAATACTGCGTTAGACCCGCAAACGATTTTTCGGGGTGCGACTGCTGGTGACATTATCGGTCCATATCTATCACAGTTTTTACTCATTGGTACCCCTGGACATGAAAATGATTCTGCCAACGTTGAGAATGGCTTGATCGGTTATGGGGCATTGAAAATTGATCAGAAGCTGAAGTCTGCGATCGCAAATCTAGATCACATGACCACCTGGGATGTCTTTCTGGATGTTCAGGATGCAGCCAGAGTCAATGGTACTGATCAATTTGAATCCAGCACTCGATTTATTACCACTCCTCGCGATTTAGCAACCTATGTCCACTTTGATGCTTTATACGAGGCCTATCTCAATGCCTGCCTGATTTTGCTGGGTTTCAACGCTCCAGTCGATCCAGGCATACAACAACTCAATAATCTATTTTCTGAACCCGCGAGAAATGCACGAGGCGGGAAACCAGGTAATGTTGATGGCTTTGCCTTGTTTGGTGGTCCTCACGTTCTGAATTTAGTCACGGAGGTCGCAACCCGAGCACTAAAAGCGGTGCGATACCAGAAGTTCAATATTCACTGTCGCCTCCGACCAGAGGCGCTGGCTGGATGGATGGAGGCAATTCGCAGTGGTGTGCCTGAGGTATCGAGCATTAGCGACTTACAGCGCATGTATGATGCTCTGAATGCACCACAGGATGGGATTAATCTACTGGCTCAAATAGCTGAGCATAATGGCCTACAGAATGTTCAAGCCAAAAATGAGGTGCGACCCTATATCCGTGAGGATGCACGGGATAACTCAGGTACTCAAACTGTTTTGCTACCAATGGCTTTTCCTGAAGGTTCACCGATGCATCCAGCCTATGGTGCGGGTCATGCGACTGTTGCTGGAGCTTGCGTGACGATGCTAAAGGCATTCTTTGACACGGATGCGGTGTTAGGCCGTGATCCTAATGATGTTGATTCCAACGGCGTAGGAACGGTCAAAATCATAAGTCGTGCAATGTACGACGAAGGTGGATTTACTCCTGTTGCCTATGTATCTCAGGGAAATTCACTTGATGATCAAGCAGATTCACTGAATAATGTACCGCTCACAGTTGGTGATGAGTTAAATAAGCTAGCTGCCAATATTTCTATTGGTCGGGATATGGCTGGAGTGCATTACTACACAGACTATATCGATAGTTTGATTATGGGAGAAAAGGTTGCGATCGGGGTTCTTTTGGAACAGTCATTAGCTTATGAGATCTACCCAAACAATGTGCAACCAAGCTTCAAGCTAAAGACTTTCTTAGGACAAAACTTAGAAATAAGAAACGGCGGGCTAACCGCCGGAAATCAGATAATTAATTGGTGTGAATTTTGATATCACAAATGATTAGAACAAGGCAATCATCTAAGTTGCCAAACATTTTTGAGCTGAATTCTCTATAAGTTAATCATAAAATTTTGTACTCAAATTCGGGAAGCTTTATCATGCTGAGAATTCCTAGATATTTAGTGTCAAATGCTTTACTTGCAACATCAGGGGAAGACTTACATGAACTTTTACAATATGCTATTCAACTAGAACATGCTACAGTTCCTCCATACTTAACAGCATGGTATTCGATTAAAAATCCCAGTATGTCGCCTAATAATAAAGCTGCTAGTATTCTACGCCATGTAGTTATTGAAGAAATGCTGCATCTGACCATTGTGGCCAATGTCCTAAATTCTGTTAATGGCGATCCTAAATTAAACTATCCTGAATTTATTCCTAAATACCCTGACAATCTACCTTTTGATATAGGTGAAGGCGTAATTGTTAATCTAGAACCCCTTTCAAAAGAGCTTGTTGAAAGAACCTTTCTGAAAATAGAAGAGCCTGAGAATCCTATTGAATTCCCCTCACGTCTTAACCAATTTTCAGAAGGTACATTAGATATTAGTGCAGAAGGTGAGACAGGATTTGCAACTATTGGAGAATTTTATGCCGCTATCATAATGAAAATTCAAGAACTAGGTGACGCAATATTTACTGGTGATCCAGAAAAGCAAGCAACAAGTGCTTTCTTTAGTGATAGCCTGCTTTTCCCTATTCATAATGTTGAAACAGCAGTTCAAGCCTTACAAATTATTATCAAGCAAGGTGAAGGAAGTACATCTAGTCCTCAAGATGATACAGATGGCGGACTAGCTCACTATTATCAATTTGAACAAATTGTGCAAGGCCATGAATTAGTGATGAATCCTGGGTCAGAAAATGGCTATTCATATACTGGTGATGAAATTGAAATTGATCCAGATGAAATTTTTGATCTTGTTATCAATTCTAAGGCTAGTCAATATAAGGAAGGCAGCGATGCCCGAAATGCGGTCGATTCATTTAACAAGACTTATTCAAAGTTACTCAATGACTTGGAATTAGCATTTGGCGGTCAACCACAGACACTAGATTCCACAATTAGTGGAATGTTTTCACTATCTACTCAGGCAAGAAACATGATGGACTTGCAAGTCAGCACACCAGATGGAGGCAAGCATGTTGCGCCATCCTTTGAATATATGAATACGAATATTTAGAATGGAGAAATTATAATGTCTGCCAAGTATTTAGTCACGATTCAGACTGACGAAGATGGACAACTGCTCAATGGCATTGGTTGTGTACAACTCGCAAAATATCCAACTAGCTTTCTAGTCGCATGTGATGATCAACAACAAGCTGCTTTAGAGCAATCAAATTTAGATATTACTCCTCTTGAAGCACCCACTGTTAAGGTTACAGGTACTTCTTTCACTACATCTTTAGCAGTTGAAGCTAATAACATTGAGCCAATAACGTTTAATGCCAACCGTCAAGGGCATTATTTACTGGAATTCGTTGGCCCAGTTAAGGGAGAGTGGCTCTCTGCTATAGAGGAACAAAACGGCAATGTTCACTGTAGTTTGTCTAATTTTACACTCTTGATTGGGATGGCACCTGATCTAATTTCACAGCTGCAAGAGCAGCCTTGGGTGGAATCAATTACACCATATCGACCAACCATGAAAGTATCACCCCAGCTTAGAACTGGGGTTGATAGCCACTTGAATGTCCCATCTCTTACAAATTTAGAACTGGAAGAGGATACTTCTGAAGACCAAAAGACTGTCGAAGTTGAACTTTTCCCAGGTGAGAATGCTTCAGTAATCGCAGATCAGATCAGATCCTCTGGTGGAATTGTTTTCCGGCAAACTGCTACAACTGTGACAGCTTCTGTGCCACCTCGTGTTATTGCACAGGTCGCTAAAGATCAGGGTGTTGAAGCAATTCTGCCTTTCAGCTTTCCTCAATTATCTAATGACAAAGCTTCTGAAATTATGGGTGTACCTAGTAATCATGATTTTGGTAATCAGGTATTGCGAGGTGCAAACCAAATTGTGGCCGTAGCTGATTCTGGTCTGGATACAGGCAATTCTGCTACTGTTCACGCCGATTTTCAAGGTCGGATTGTTGACATTGCTAGCTGGCCTCTTTCAGACGACCCGTTTCTGGCTCGTTTCTACAATACGTCTCCTGGCAATGACGATGGGCCTTCTGACAGAAACTCTGGGCATGGAACTCATGTTGCTGGATCGGTACTAGGTAATGGTGCTGCTGCAGAGGGAGTTCCGGGGTCTACAGCTATACCTCGAGGTATAGCACCGGAGGCCCAACTCTATTTTCAGTCCGTAGAGCAAGTAGTTGACTGGAAGTCAGAAGCACAGCTTAGTGCTGAGGGCCTTGCTGTACCGTTCAGACCTTGGCCGCCAAATTCAGCTACTCTTCAGGGACTGCCTGAAGATCTCAACAACTTATTTGAGGTTGCCTACACTGCAGGTGCCCGGATTCACACTAACTCTTGGGGCGCAAATAATGCTGGAGTTTATAATGCAAGTTCTCAGCAAGTAGATAACTTTATGTGGAATCATCGTGACATTCTGATTCTCTTCTCTGCAGGAAATGCTGGGGTAGATAGAAATGGTGATGGGATAGTTGACCAAGACTCAATTGGAACACCAGCAACTGGGAAAAACTGCCTTACCGTTGGTGCCAGCGAAAATAGACGTCCGAGTTCTTCCACACCTTCCCCTGGCATTAATGCTAGGTGGCAGGACTTACGTAACTCTTCGAGTATAACTATGGCAGGTCACGTCTCGGATAATGTAGATGGCATGGCTGCTTTCTCGTCTCGTGGACCAACTGATGATGGACGGATCAAGCCTGATGTAGTAGCACCAGGGACTAATGTACTATCAGCCCGTTCCTCTCTAGTACCTGGTCCTACTATCTCTAATCCAGGTGGTCCCCTTTGGGGCGATCTTGAACCAACTGAACCACTGCATAACCTTTACTGCTGGAGCGGTGGTACAAGCATGAGCACACCACTAGTTGCAGGAGCTGCAGCAATAATTCGCCAGCATTTAGTAGAAGAACGCAGCCATAGTGAAGATGGTGTCAAACCCTCTGGTGCACTGCTGAAAGCATTTCTAATTAATGGTGCTAAACCTATGTCTGGCCAGTTCCCTGGCGAAATTCCAAGTGGACCAAACTCTGTTAGCGGTTTTGGCCGAGTCAATTTGACTCAATCCCTTATACCAGGAAGCCTTCAAAAAACGCTATTCGTTGATGAGCCCGATCAAGCAGTAGAAACTGGAGAAATTCGAACCTATAGCCTTCAACCAGTTGATGCATCTCAGCCCGTTAAGATAACACTGGTCTGGACTGATGCACCCAGCCTACCTGGCACAGGAGATTTGCAAAATCAGCTCTACCTCCAAGTTTTAGAACCCACTGGCACAGTACTAAATGGAGATATAACCCCTTTCCCAGAGGCTAGTAATAATGTGCAGCAAGTGATTATTTCTACGCCTGATGCTGCAACATATATCGTCCGGGTGCGAGGCATTTCTGTAATTCGTCAATCACCAGGTGCATCAGATGGTTCTGTACCTCGACAAGATTTTGCAATTGCTGCATCCAATGTTTCAAGCTTAAGTGTCATTTGACATATCAGCCTTAGTCGCTGTAGAGGCATTAGCGCTTAGAAAGTAATGAGTATTTTTCTAGGCTCCAAATGCTTATCAATATTGGTTGGTGATCGCCTCAAGCCAAGGAGAGATAAAGTAATGGTAAAAATCTATAAAGTATTTCCTGGAATTGGTATCGCCCGTTTGGGGAATAGCGAGAATGACTATTTCATAGGCCCTGAAGCCCCTAGAGTTGTTCCTCCTGCACCTTATCGAGATTCAACAGGTAAAATTAAACGCCAAGGTGCTCGGTTTCGCATCTATGAGTATGAAATGGACGAGTTCGGTCAAGAGACCCTACTTCGTGAGGTGACAGCAGATAATAACACCGTGATCATCTGGAGCGTTCATCTCGTCAATCGCAAAGCTGCAGGGCCAAACTTTCCTCCACTACAAACGAGCGATCGCAATTCAGGCTATGACCGTCACGGGCTAACAATTGATGCTCGTAAACAAGAAATCTCTGGCGTCAATCAAAGTTTTGGTCCTCTAAGTGGAGACATCAGTTTTATTAGAGATAACCAAACAGAAGCAACCACTACTGTGAAGCTTGGCGATTTAAAGACAGATGAAGTTGGGCGTTTAATTGTTTTGGGTGGTCACGGGCTGTCTCGTTCTCCTTTGAACGAGTCATTAACTAACTTTGCCAATAACGATGGCTGGTTCGACGATGTATCTGATGGTCCGGTGACAGCTACGGTTAATATCAGCGGAGAAACTTTCACAGCAACTCCTGCCTGGGTCGTTGTGGCATCACCAAGCTATGCTCCAGACATCCATAACATGATGACTTGGTATGACCAAGCTATCAGTGTTAACGCTAATTTCTTTGATCCAGCTTTGCAACTCAGTCGCCCCTCATTTACTCAAGATATTTATCCCATCCTCAAACGCACAGTGTTTTTACAATGGGTTAGTGAAGATGCACGCCGAGGACATGGAACAGGTAGTAGAGGCGACTTCTTAGCCACAGATAAACTAACCCAGCTAAGTGACAACTCTGATTCTGCTCGCAGCTTTCGAGAGGCTGTTTTTAATCGATTAGCAACACCTGATACACCAGCTCCACAGCCAGAGCGAATTCCCTCTTTTCCTCAGAATATGCCTAGACTCTATTCAGGTATCAATCCTAACGGTCCTACAAACCAATTTGTTTTTACCTCGCTTTCCGAGCATCAACATCGAGTCATAACCCAATGGAAAGATGGTGATTTTGACTCAGACTGGTCCGGTTCTGAAGCATCTCTTGTTCCTTTTGAGACTATTCCTGTTGATAAACAACCTGATGCCCTGAACCGAGCCGCCCTAGAAAGCTGTATTGGTGGTCCCTTTTTTCCTGGCATTGAGACCACTTATTTGATGACACTTGCAGAGACTTATAGCTCACCTTTCCGAATTGATCAAAGTAAGCCACCAGGATATCTCACCGAACGCATGGCAATACCTTGGCAAGCAGATTTCGTGGCCTGTGGAGCTTTGTGGTGGCCAGCCCAGCGACCTGTTTCTGTCAAAGTTGGTGATAACTTCGAGGACTATTCAAGGGGAGTCTCTAGTTTTGCAGGAATGGTTCGCCACTGGTCCGATCTTGGCTTCATTGTCAATGATGGAGATGAATACATTGAAACCGAACGTCAATCGATTCCATAATTCCTCCTCTCTACCAGACACAGCAGAGGTTGCAGTTGTGGGAGGCGGTCCAGCGGGCCTTGCTACTGCAATTGCCCTTGCCAACGAACAGATTCCTGTCGTTGTTATTGAGCGTAGCAATTATGATCAACCACGAGTGGGTGAACATTTGACACCTGAAGGGGTCGGTTGTCTGCAACAGCTTGGACTGTGGACACAGCAGTTTATTGCTCAGCATCAACTCTGCTATGGTGTACGGTCAGTATGGGGGGAGGCTGAAATTGCTCACAGTGACTATGTTTTCCATCCCTACGGTTGCGGCATTAATCTGAGTCGCCCTGCATTTGACATCACTCTCGCAGATTTAGCGCAACAGAAAGGCGCTCATATCCTCCTACAGAGCAAATTTAGACGTGCTCAGAGAGAAGAAGAAAAATGGCGGATTGTCTTAGAAACTCCCGAAGGTACTCAGAATATAAGAGCAAAATTTATTGTCGATGCTAGCGGGCGACAGTTAGTTCTTGCCAAGCGTCAGGGGCAAACTGCTCACATTCAAGATCAACTGATTGGGATGGTCTGCTATTTACAAACACGAAATGAAGCCAACCTACCAAGTGAGGATACGCTACTGCTAGAATCCTGCGAATTTGGTTGGTGGTACTTTGCTCAGCTCAAAAATAATCGAGGAGTCTGCCTACACTTAACAGATAGCGATCTTCTTTGCCCTGGGAAAAACGGTCATCAGAGAACCTGGCATGAACGACTGCAATCAACAATATATTTCCGAGACCTCCTCAGTCGCTACCATTCTGCGGAGAAGATACTGATTAAATCGGCACGAAGCCACTGTTTAAATCAAATAACAGGTGAGGGTTGGCTAGCGGTAGGTGATGCAGCAATGAGTTTTGACCCATTATCCTCAATGGGTATCACCAAGGGAATCAAAAGTGGGATGATGGCTGGCCAAGCTATTGCTCAATCTTTCAGGGGAGATCGAAACTTCATAATTCAATATGAAGTAGATAGAACAAGAGAGTTTAATCAATATCTAAAAATGCGATTTGACTACTATCAAATAGAGAATCGCTGGCCTAGCTCTACTTTCTGGAAACGACGTCATAAGCTCGAAATCACTAATGAAGACAGGAACACAATTTCATTATCGACTCCTATTTTTATCTAGAAAGATGTATTTTATTTTTTGCAAAGTGTATCTGCATCAATAGGCAAATAAACTACTTGATCGTGAGGTCAAAAAATGGCAAACCATCTATTCTCTGACTATCAATTCACCGAAGATGATTTCAGTCTCTCGGAGTATCAGCTTTTACGTCGTTATTCCGATCTAAAACCTAAAAGCCAATGGCGCGAAGAAGAATTAAGTGCGGCTATCAGCAATGTAAGACCACGTATTTTCGGCGAAGGTGACTCATGGTTTGACTTTTCATTTTTAGGCAGTGATGTTCTGGATAAGCTGATGAATCCCTTCAACTATGCCGTCCGACGTACAAGCCAAAGTGGTGACACATTAGCAAAAATGTGTACACCAGAGAATATTAGGAATACCGTTACATTATGCAGAGATCATGAGGCAATTGCCTTTCTGTTTTCTGGTGGTGGCAACGACTTATTTGATGGCGATCCTGAACGCGATAGCCAATTTTTCTTGCTGATGAATCAAAAAGCTGACGGTGTTCCTCCCATTCAAGAGGAGAACTTACAGGCATTCTTGGTTTACATTAAGGGACTCATCATTCAAATGGTTGATGGAATAAAAACTCTAGGCATACCAACAATTATGGCCGGGTATGGATATACTATCCCCTCAGGCAGAGGAGCACTCCGCTTTCCACGTATTGGACCTTGGTTAAAACCTGCTCTTGAGGCAAGAGGATACACTGACCTAGGGCAACAGAGAGCAATAGTGAATGATTTTGTTGATGCATTTAATGAAACACTAAGTAGTATTGAAACTGAGAGAGAAAATTCGTTCATTCATATTGATCTTCGGCAAGTTATCGTAGATCAAGATTGGCGTGATGAGCTACATTTAGACAACCCTGGTTTTGAGAAAGTTGCTGCCAAGTTTGACCAGGCTATTCAATCTATATAAAGATATCTCTATTTCTTTGAGAGAAGTAGCTTAATGGTTAGCTCCAAGCTTACTGTTAAGTTGCTAGTTTACTTGTCTATTGCTAGGTAGCTCACTAGATTTAGACTCAACATTCAAAGTCAGCTCTGCTTGAATCTCTTGATTGACTTGCCCTAGCCACCTGAATGACTGGACGGCACCATCATAGGGAGAACGCACCACTCCCAATAAACTTAGTTGTCTCTCAGTCTCTCGGATTTTTCCCAAAAGCTCTGCCCGTTTTGCTAAGATATCGGGCTTCACAGCCCGTAGTTGCTGGGCTTCCTGCAACCTAGTAACAGCGATCGCAAACTCTCCCTTTGCCGATTGATACTCACTTTCCAAAGATCTAAGCTGAGAATGATCCGGCAGCACCAATACCCGACGGGCGTATTCAGTCCAGGGAGAATCAGCATGGAAATTTGAGATCGCAACCCTGGCCCGCTCCACTTGCAATCTTGCCTGTTCCACCTCCGCTTTCTCAACCGCATCGCTGGGAGTGATTGTCTGGACTGATAACTGTTTGAGTTGCTGTTGCAATATCTCTCGTTCTTGAATAAGCTTGGCTCGAACTGAAGGGCGATGGCTAATCACCTGTCCCTTCACCACCGAATCCCCAACCTTCACCTTCAAATCCTCCGGTCGGTCCAACGTCAGTCGCAACTTCAATCGCCGGGGCGTATTCCGTTGTTGACGAGCTGGCCGAGGTGCGACCGTTGGAGATACAGCCACAATCGGCTCAGCTGTCTTATTCTCGACCTGAGGCTGGGCACATCCCACCAGCAGCAATGCTATCGCAATCCCCGTTCTCGCTTCCATTTGGCAATCAACTTTCTTGAACATCCTGTTCCCGTCACCTGTCGCACATGCTGAATCAAAGAAGAATATGTGGCCCCCGTCTCCGCCTGATCCAATGCTTCATAGACTTGAGCAATCCGTCGCCAATGGGGACCATGCGGCTCAGAGGGTGTAGACGGAGCCGATGCCTCTTGCAAATTCTGAAAAAAATAGCGATTCACCTCCACATTCAGCCAAGCCGGAACATTGTTTCTGATGACGGCTCTAACGCTGTTAATCACCTCAACTCCCCTCCTGAATTCGCTGGTAGTCAGGGGTGATCGTTGCCTGTTGAGCTTGCGTGCCAAAACGACATAATGCTGTTAGAGGCTTTAACTGAGCTACCTTCTGTTCTGCAAACCGAAACTTACGGGCTACTTTCTTAGCCTCTGTTTGGTCAACAGGTAAGACAATCTTGGTGGCAGAGTTGCCAATCACATCCAGGCTGAGATGACGTTCCGACTGAGACGCTAGGACTAATGCCAAACCATACTTGCGACCATCAGCGATGATCCGATCGCAAGCCGAACCAGCTACCTTGGGCATCTCTTTGGCTTCATCTATGAACAAATAGGTGTGAGGTAGCTTACCCTCAATCTCTCCTCGTAGCCGATGATTGTTCATCAGTTGACGGGCCAGGGATTCAGCAGCGATTGCCGCTAACTCAGGGGGCAACTTCGACAAGTCAACCCGGATCAGCTTCTCGCTCAAATCCGGTTGAGCCCGATTAAAAATGCCATAGGTAAAGGTCGCTGCCAACTTAAGCTGCAACTTCTGACTATCCTTACAGCCATCCTCAATTCGGTCTTCAATCACCTTTTGCACATCCGTAAAGTTGGGTGGTTCTCGTGTCCAGGTTGAGGTATCAGACTGGAGAATGCCTCGACGGTGATAACACTCTCCCAAAACCTCCAATGCTAGCCCCTCCTGATTGGGACCTAGCCGTAAGGTTTTTTTGAGTAACGCTGCCACCTGGATTGACTGCAAGTTGGGACCCCCACCCTCTGGATCCAAATTCAACACCAGCAGATTGATGCCCCAATCACTGTTCATATGGAGGGGATAACAGATCTCTCCCTTGATATCTTGATCACCATGAAAGTCGATCAAGATGACTTGGATTTGAGGATAGGTCTGGTGGAGAGCATAGGCGATCGCTTTCAGGGTCTGCGTCTTGCCCGACCCACTCGCACCAATCGCCACGATATGGCCATTGGGTAGACTCTCAGGATTCCAATAGGCGCTACCCAACAGAATTCCATCTTCATCTATGAGATCAATGTTTTGTTGAACATCAGGACTAAGAACTGGCTGCGGTAGAGGTTTCTCACGAGCGAACATTAATGGTCCTCACAATGAGTGATCCGGTGGCAAAGTAGGAGCCGAGTTGTCGAGCAACTTCCTGTGGACTGGCTGATACGAGATGTGCGATCGCATATCCTTGAGCAGGCTGTAACGTAATCGTGCTGAACTGCTGAGGGGTGGTTCGCAACTGCAAATCCTCGGAATCTTCTACCGTCAGCGTCCCAGTAATATAGGTGCGTTCTGGCGGTAAATTGGCCACCGTAGCATAGACATCATCACTATCGAGGAATATTGACTGCAGCTGTACCGAAATGGGCGAACTTCGCTGCACCTGAATTTGACTGGCCAGAATTTGTGATTCCTGGCTAACGCCTACCCGATAAACAATTCCCTGTTTATCTTTGACCAGCAAATCATTCTGAGTCAGGGGCTTAATCACCTCAAAGCTGGCATCAATGCGTTGTTGGGTAATGGCATTCCGACCACGAATATGGGCAATCATCAGATATTTACTTCCCTCTTCACCCACAATTTCTACGGCCCCACTGGGAACACCCAGCACCTTATTGAAGGCAGTAAGGACGCCACCATTGCTGTTGATGTTTATGGTTGCGATCGCAACGGCAAACAACGCAGCAAATACAAAAACTTCTGCACCACTGCCAGTAGACAACCTCATACGAGGATTGCCAGGAATTACCAACCGAGCAGAGCTGGGATAAAATGCACAGACCCCAGACTTCGTAAACACATCCCCAAACCAACCAAAGAAATAGCCTAAGACAAATGCTTGCCAAGCCACTTGCTTCCAAAACATCAGAGGTAAAGCCACAAAAGCAATCAAACCAGTCGCGATAAAGCTATGGGTCACCGACCGATGAGGAAAGCGCTTTTCTAACCTTCGGCTAATCGGAAACAGAATTCGACCAGGTAGCGATTTGCTCGTATCCATATCTGGGAGCTGGGCTGCTAGGGCAGCCGCTCCCAGCACAACTGGATCTGCTGTCCCCATTGTCAAAGCAGTTCCCGCAATACTCAAAGCCGTATGGGTGACAATCATCATCGGCCTAACTTTCCTGACTTGCGAGGCATGGCATAGACCAGTAGACGAATTACCCCCACGGCCACCGTGAGAATGCCACCAATCAAATAGAGGCTAGTGCTGTTAAGCCCCAGGCCAATAAAGCGAGTAATCACCAACACCATCAGTCCAGCGATGAGAAACGGAGTGCCATCAATCCATTGGGTATGGTCCGGGTTGGTCGCATCCAGGCCCAGATATTCCTCACGAACAACTCGTTGAGCCAGCATGGGATTACCACCACAACGCTGCTGCAATTTGGACAATTGCGATGGCATCATGTCAATACCTAGATTCTGAGCCGTGGACCGCATAATCTGACGAATCGGTTTATCGGGTAATGGCTTCAATTCAATTCGAGGAAGTCGTAAAAAGATATCTCGGGCTGGTGGGAACGTCGCTAGCAGTAATAGAGATTGACCTTGCTCATGAAGTTGAGCAAGCCAGGTGCGAAACTGAACCGTATACCGATGAGCATCATCACAAATCACAAAAGCGGTATTGTCTTTCAGCCATTCTGCGATCCCAGTCGATAACTGGGTTGATGTCAGAGATTTGCCTTCTATGGTTTCTGTCTCTACACCTAACTGCTGGGCTATATCCAGATAGGATTGTTTGGCGGTTAGGGGATGTGCGATCGCAACCATGAATCCTAATTCCTGCAGCTCTTCGGCCACGGCTTCCCCCAGAATGCTTTTGCCGATGCCAGCCTCACCCACAACTAGCAAGCTGGAGTTAGCCTGAAGGGCGGCAACAATCCGATTCTTTTCTGCCTTTCTATAGAGGGGAAGGGAAACGGAACTGGCAGGGACGCTGGATAGGGATCTTCGCTGGGAGCCATCCTTAGAAACGGCATAGAGATAGACGCGCTCCTCACCATTGGCGAGTCGGCGTTTGTGGCGTTTAATCGGCATTTTGTTGAGTTCCGATTGGGGGTTCCGATTTGTGGGGACTCCCTGGAGGTCTAGTGAGGATGAGGGTGATACCGATTGCGATCGCAGCAATCAATACCGTTAGCAGACGACTTCGACGACGTTCAGCTTGGAGTCGCTTGGCTTGCCATTGAGCGATTTCGGAGATTGTATCGAACCATTCCCCCCAGCCGTGATCTGGGCTAGCGGGGTGGGGGATAAAAAATGGTCGGGGTCATAGTAGACGGCGACACCCGCTAGCATTTGCTTGAGCTGGGTTTGGGAGTCATTGACAGCCTGCTGTAGCTTGGGATCCGTGAACTGACGAGAGGCACAATGCATCATGGTTAGGGCATCTAACGAAATCAATAACCCTGCAGCTCTGTTTTCTGCCGCCTGCTGGACGTAGCGTAGATCCTCCTCTGCACCTGCTGCAGTCTCTGAATCGGCAGCAGTGTGGGCCTTCTCGCTGACAGACTGCTTTTGTGAAGCAGCCCGATGCTGCACCTCTTCTAGGACTGCTTCGGGGTATTCGTTGGCTTTAGGATAGCCAAGTTCAGCTGCGATCGCCTCAATCTTGCGGCGACTGCCATATTTCATCAGTTCGGTGATTGGTACCATTTGGGATTCCTCATCTTTTCTAAAAGCTCTTGCCTGCTACCGCCACGGGCGTAGTGTTGATTTATGGCCCTCAGCTGAGCCATCTGCACCTCGTCAAACTCCTGTAATCCAAGTTCAAAACCCAGATCAGCGCACCACTTGCTAATCAAGCTAGGGTCAAGGGGATGGAGAGGCGATCGCCCCCGCTCCTCTGACAACAGCAATCTGGCCTCCTTACGAGGGAGCAATAGAGATGAACCCTTCATAAACAAGCATGTGAATCATTCAGGCTGATGGCTCACCCTCAAGAGAGCAAACTACATCCATAGTAGTTCATATGTATCATATAAGCCTTAGCGCTTTTCACTGAGGATGAGTAAACTCAAGAAAGCACCTTATTTGCATCAAATTTGATGCTCTAGCACCATGCTCAATATTGCTCGGGATATTAACTCTCTATCGAACTTCAAGCGGCATACTCAAGATTTTATGCAGCAGCCTTTGGGGATGACAAGGGTTTCACAATGTGTTCTGAATCAGTGATAGCGCCCTCATGCCTCTCTGGTAATTGAGTCGTTTATGGGGTTTCAGTTGCATT
>NZ_JANQOP010000316.1 GCF_028285745.1 Acaryochloris sp. IP29b_bin.137
TGCTATATTCAAATACGCAATGGCGGGCGTAGCCAAGTGGTTAAGGCAGTGGATTGTGGTTCCACCATTCGTGGGTTCGATTCCCATCGTCCGCCCTGAAGATTAGTCATCAACTAGGGTTAGCTGTGCCTATGAGAGCGCAGCCAGAGCCGTTTCCCCAGAGTATGCAGATTAAGAGAGCGACCTATCGATCCTTGAGGTCTTTAGGCTAGATTCGAATCATAGCAGTAGGCTGAAGCCATTCTCACCGGAGCAAAGCAGATGACAACATGCGATTATGAACCTGGATTAGATGGAATTCCCGCTGCCCAATCTCAGATCAGCTACGTTGATGGTCAGGCAGGTCAATTGGAGTATCGGGGGATTCCGATTACTGAACTGGCGGAACGCAGCAATTTTCTCGAAACCGCGTTTCTACTGATTTGGGGGCACCTACCCACCCCAGACGATTTCGAAGCGTTCCAGTATGAGGTCATCCACCATCGTCGGATTAAATATCGGCTGGTGGATATGATGAAATGCTTTCCTGAACGGGGACATCCCTTAGATGCAGTGCAGGCAACGGTGGCAGCCCTGGGGCTATACCATTCTCGCCGGGCCTTGAATGATCCGGCCTATATTCGCCGAGCTGTAGTGCGTCTGTTAGCCAAAATCCCTACGGCAGTAGCAGCGTTTGAGCATATCCGTAAGGGGAATGATCCGCTGCGCCCCCGCGACGATCTCAATTATTCAGCCAATTTTTTGTACCTGCTGAATGAGAAAGATCCCGATCCGCTGATGGCCCATATTTTTGACCAGTGTTTGATTCTACATGCTGAACACACAATGAATGCCTCGACGTTTTCGGCCAGAGTGACGGCCTCTACCCTGACGGACCCCTATGCGGTGGTTGCCTCTGCCATGGGGACGTTAGGCGGACGGCTACATGGTGGGGCCAATGAAGAGGTGATGCAGATGCTCACGGATATAGGCTCGGTCGAAAATGTGCAGCCCTACCTGGATCAGAAACTCGCTGCCGGTCGTCGGGTGATGGGATTTGGGCATCGGATCTATAAGGTGAAAGATCCCCGGGCGCAGATTATGCAGGGCTTGGCTGAGCAGTTGTCAGAAAAGTATGGGTGCGATCGCTACTACGGTATCGCCCTCGCTCTAGAAAAAGCGGTTGAAGAACGATTAGGAGATCGTCAAATCCATGCCAATGTGGAATTCTATTCTGGGTTAATCTTTAGACAACTCGGGTTTCCTGCCGATATTTTTACCTCGATTTTTGCGATCGCTCGCGTAGCCGGATGGCTGGCTCACTGGAAGGAGCAACTCGAAGCTAATCGGATTTATCGGCCTTCTCAAATTTATCTGGGTAGTCACGATCAGCCCTATATCCCCGTCCTCGATCGATAATCACGCTTCGCTGGAGGTCAGTATGAGTCCCAAAACTCAACGTCGAACATTCCTACTCAGCAGTTTGGCGGCGGCGGGGGGCTTGCTGGGCAGCCTCGCTTTTCATAAAGAGCGGCGTTCGGATTCAACGTCACTCCCCGCATCCCCATCGTCGCTTCCTCATCAGGTTTTAGGTAAAACAGGTGTGAAGTTGCCCGTTTTGGGGTTAGGTGGAGCGGGCCAAACACCGCTCTCTAAACTAGGGGCTGAAAAAGAGGCGGTGCAAATGATTCAGGCGGCTTGGGATCTAGGCATTCGCTATTTTGATACAGCAGCCAGTTATGGTCCCAGTGAGGACTATTTGGGGAAAGTTCTACCCCCGTATCGCTCAAATTTGTTTTTAGCCAGTAAGACAGCCAGACGAGATCGCGATGGAGCTTGGCGAGAGTTAGAGCGGTCCCTTAATCGCCTGAATACTGACTACCTGGATCTCTGGCAACTGCACCATGTTTCCTATGCTGACGAAATCGAAACGATTTTTAGCGCAAAGGGTGCAATTAAGGCGATTGAAGAAGCTAAAGATCAAGGCATTATCAAGTTTGCGGGCATTACGGGCCATCACGAGCCCAACGTCATTGTTGAAGGTTTAAACCGCTATGCCTTTGATACCACCTTAATTCCCGTCAATGCTGCCGATGTTCACCATCCTCGCCCGTTTATTTCTTCTGTGTTGCCCGTGGCTCGTCAACAGCAGGTGGGGGTGATTGCCATGAAAGTCCCTGCATATGGGAAACTCCTGCGGCCCGGTGTGTTGTCGGGTATGTCGGAAGCAATGGGCTATTCCTTATCGCAACCAGGTGTTCATACCTGCATTATCGCCGCTGAAACCGTAGAACAACTCACCGCTAATGTCCAAACAGCCGCAGCATTTCAAGTATTAGATCCGGCCACCCTAACCAGCATTGAAAACCGAACCCAATCCACTTGGGAAGACCATTCGTTCTTCCGTCAATGGGCTTGAAAGGGCTGATATTAGCAGATGTATCGCCATGCAAGCGTCAAATGACTGAACCTGTAATCTTGAGCAGCCAGTTCTTCTCCTACAAAAAGGGGAAGACCCCTTAGATATCCAACCGCTGATAAACCTGATCTAAATTTTGCAAGTGACGATTGGGGTCAAAACAGTGATCCAGTTCCTCAGCGGAGAGTCGCTTTTGCACCTGTGGGTCCTGGCTAAGAGCAGCTTTAAAATTGCCCCCTTCTGTATTCCAAGCTTGGTGTGCATGGGTTTGGACGACGGCATAGGCCGCTTCTCGACTCATGCCTTTATCCACGAGGGCCAATAAGACCCCCTGGCTAAAGATAACGCCGCCGTAAAGGTTCATATTCCGCTTCATATTTTCAGGATAGACCTGCAAGTGCTTCACTAAGTCAGTGATTTCCACCAACATAAAATGGGTCAAAATAGCGGCATCTGGGACAATCACCCGCTCCGCAGAGCTATGGGAGATATCTCGCTCATGCCAGAGGGCCACATTTTCCAATCCAGTCATGGCATAACCGCGAATCACTCGAGCAAGTCCCGTCAGTCGTTCAGACCGAATCGGATTGCGCTTGTGGGGCATGGCCGAAGATCCCTTTTGCCCCTTAGAAAAATATTCTTCCACTTCCAGCACATCCGTCCGCTGGAGATTGCGGATCTCCACGGCAAATCGTTCAATGGAAGCGGCAACTAGGGCTAAGGCATTGAGATAGTAGGCATGGCGATCGCGAGAAATAACCTGGGTGGACGCTGCCTCGGGCTTTAGGCCCAACTTTTGACAGGTCAGGCATTCAATTTGCGGATCAATATTGGCATAGGTACCCACGGCGCCCGAGATTTGGCCCACCGCCACTTCTTTTTGGGCTGCGATTAGGCGATCTCGATGCCGCATCATTTCGGCCAACCACCCGGCAAGCTTAAATCCCAGGGTAATCGGTTCAGCATGGATACCGTGGCTGCGACCCACCATCACCGTTTGGCGATGCTGCTGGGCTTGGTAACGAATCGCTTGAATCAGGTTTTCGAGTTGGGGGAGCAAAATATCGAGGCTCGCCACCATCTGCAGGGCAATCGCCGTATCTAATACATCGGAGCTGGTCATGCCCAAGTGAATGTACCGCCCCGCTTCCCCCACATACTCATTGACGTTCGTGAGAAAGGCAATCACGTCATGCTTCACTTCCGCTTCGATTTCCAAAATGCGCTTAACGTCGAAATTGGCTTTGGCTTTGATGGTTTCGACGGCATCCGCAGGAATCTTACCCAGTTCTGCCTGGGCCTCACAGACGGCAATTTCCACCTGTAGCCAGGTTCTGAATTTATTCTCGTCTGTCCACAAACCGCCCATCTCGGGCAAGGTATACCGCTCGATCAATGTATTGCCTAGATTTCAACTGAACTATTGTACGCTGCCCTGCTATTTACCCAACGCCCCTGAGATTTTTTCATCAGCCTCTCAACTAACGGTATGGCATGTTAGCCTGGATTATTCATGAGGATCAACAAAAATCTTCTCTAGCCCTTAATGGGTAAGAAATTTAGAGATTCTTAAAAAAGATCAAAGCGTCACACTCTTTAGATCGCTAAAAATATTATGGGGAAAGACTTTTGGGGATTTTTTGAAAATGTCATGAATAATGCAGGTTAGGCGCTACTCGGCAGGAATAGAAGTCACGTCATCAATAAGCAGGGCTTGATATTTGTGATCTGCCAAGTCATGACCTTTTCGTTTTAGGCGTTCCTGTTGCACACTAGAATCTGTACGCTGCAGAGCATGTTTTACCATGGCTGAACAAAAAGCTGGTACGCCAAAACCTGTCATTGTTGTTGTGGATGACGACCCTGCGGTGTTACAAGCCGTCGCTCGCGACCTCCGCAAACAGTATGGCGATCGTTTCCGGATTATTCGGGCAGACTCAGGGGTTACCGCTCTAGACACGGTTCAACAGCTCAAGCTGCGGGGGGATATCGTTGCCCTCTTTCTAGTGGATCAGCGAATGCCCCATATGAGCGGGGTTGAATTTATCGAACAAGCCAGTGAGCTTTTCCCTATGGCAAAGCGAGCCCTACTCACGGCTTATGCCGATACAAATGCCGCCATTGATTCCATCAATAAGGCCCAGCTGGACTATTACCTTCTCAAACCTTGGGATCCGCCAGAGGAGAAACTCTACCCGGTCTTAGATGATTTGATTCGGGACTGGCTAGCCACCTTTAAGCCTGTCTTCAAAGGGGTTAAGGTAATTAGCGATCGCTGGTCTCCTCAGTCCCATGCCCTGCGAGATTTTTTGGCTCGTAACCAGATCCCCTACCGCTGGTTGGATATTGAGAATAATCCAGAGGCCCAACAACTGATTTCTTGCGCGGGAGAAACAGATGCTGCTTGCCTCCCCCTGGTGTTATTACCGGACGGTGAGAAACTGGTTAAACCCGGCACCACAGAGCTGGCTCAAGCGGTGGGGATGCAGACGGATGCTGAACAACCCTTCTACGATTTAGTGATTGTGGGGGGTGGTCCGGCTGGTTTAGCCGCAGCCGTCTATGGGGCCTCAGAGGGCTTACATACGGTTATGGTGGAGCGGGAAGCGCCGGGGGGGCAGGCGGGCACTAGCTCACGCATTGAAAATTACCTGGGTTTTCCCGTTGGCCTGAGCGGGGGTGACTTAGCCCGTCGTGCAGTGACTCAAGCCAAGCGCTTTGGGGTAGAAATCCTTACCCCTCAGGAAGTTACCGGGATCCGCATCCAGGAGAACTATCGCATTATCTCCCTCTCGGATGGCAATGAGATTAGCTGCCATGCCCTTATTCTGGCCATGGGGGTTGCCTGGCGACGCCTTACGGTGCCTGGAATTGAGCAGTTTACCGGGGCTGGTGTCTATTATGGTGCGGCTCAGACGGAGGCCACCGCCTGCCAGGATGAAGAAGTTTACATCATAGGGGGAGCCAACTCAGCGGGTCAGGGAGCCATGTATTTTTCAAGGTATGCTCGCAAGGTGCATATTCTAGTGCGGGGAGAGTCCTTAAAGAAGAGTATGTCGCAATATCTGATTGATCAGATTGCTGGAACTGATAATATTGAGGTTTTGCCATTTCACAGCGTGGTTGAGGCCAAGGGGAATGAACGCCTAGAACAGCTCCTGGTCAAAGATTCTCAAACAGATGAACTCAAAACCTTTGACGCCAACGCTCTGTTTATTTTTATTGGGGCAACGCCCAGTACCGATTGGCTAGAGGGAGTGGTACATCGGGATCAGCGAGGCTTTCTCTGCACTGGACCCGATATTCCTAAGGAGACACCATGGCCCCTGGAGCGGGATCGTTTCTTGCTTGAAACCAATGTGCCAGGAATTTTTGCAGTGGGGGATGTTCGCCATGGTTCGATTAAGCGAGTCGCCTCCGGTGTGGGAGAAGGGTCCATCTGTGTCCAGTTTGTTCACCGTCATTTGGCCCAGGTTTAGTCAGGGGGTGTCATGCTGTGTTCACAAGCGCTATTGCAAATCAAACCCTTTCAATCGTTGTCGCCTGAGCGGTTGGATTGGATCTGCGATCGCACGCAACATATCCACTTAACCCCAGGTGAAGTCCTCGTCCGGGAAGGCGAGCCCCCGCTGGGCTTTTTTATCCAAGTCAGCGGCCAAATTACCGTAAGCCGTAGCAGTAATGGGGCAGATATGCCCGTGGGTCGCCATGTAAGTCCATCTTTCTTTGGGGAAATTCAATGCCTGACGGAAGATTTAGTTCCGGTTACGCTCACGGCTGATACGAATACCGACCTCTATCGACTCAATTGTCCTGATTTTTTAGAGGTGCTCCATAGCTGCCGTGATTTTGAAAAAGATATCTTTCGCACCATGGAGAAGCGGTTGCGCGGCCTAGAATCTTTTATTCAAAGCCGGGAAAAAATGGCTGCCTTAGGAACACTTTCCGCAGGACTGGCCCATGAACTCAACAACCCGGCAGCCGCCCTCGTGCGGGTGCTGAAAGATGTGAAACCCGCCATCCTGGAACTGCAGCGAATGAATTTGGTGTACGGTCAACAACAGGTGGACGATGAGCATACTCAGCAGTGGCTGGCCCTGCGCGATCAGGGTTTTGAGGCCATCGCCAACCCTCAAAATGATCCCCTGGCCCTGGGGGATCGGGAAGAAGCCCTGGCAGATTGGCTGGAAGACTATGGGGTCGAAGAGGCTTGGAAGTTGGCTGAACCCCTAGCGGCAGGCGAGGTAGAGCCTGAGACTCTTGAGCAGCTTATGCATCGCTGGCAGGACAGTGATACTGAACTACGAGATATGGGGCTGAGATGGTTAGCGCTCTCCTTCGATGTCATGGGGCTGATCACCAAAGGGTTGGATGGGGCAGAGCGAATCTCGACGCTAGTCCAGTCTATGAAGTCCTATTCCTATATGGATCGGGCAGCTCAACAAGAAGTGGATATCCATGATGGTATTGAAGATACGCTGCGCTTGTTTGCCTTTAAGCTCAAGCATGGCATCAAGATTGACCGTCACTATGACCAAGACCTCCCTAAAATTTTGGCCTTTGGTAGTGAGCTAAACCAGGTGTGGACCAATCTTTTGGATAACGCCATCGATGCTTTAGGGGAAAGCCCCCCCACTTCTGAGCCACCTAAAATTACGATTCGGACTTGTCAAAAGAATAACTGTATCCGGGTTGAAGTGGAAGATAATGGTCCTGGCATCCCACCTGAGATTAAAACCCGCATTTTAGAACCGTTTTTTACCACCAAGCCCATGGGGAAGGGCTCGGGATTAGGACTGGATGTCGTCCGTCGAATCGTTGAAAATCGTCATGGCGGCAGCCTGATGGTGGAATCTGCACCGGGACGGACCTGCTTTGCGATCGCACTGCCGCTTTCTCAAGCATAAGGCTCTGTTTGTCACTGCTGCCAGCGCCGTAATTTGCGCTAAGACTTCGCTCCAATTTCTCCGCTCATCAGCCCATAGAGCGGGAGTTGCCCCCACTTCTCTTCTGGGTGAGCGATGAGTCAAACCATTAGGAAATCAGTACATCCGTCATTTGCTCTATCTCAATCAAGTTCCCGTCTGGATCTCGAAAGCAGGCGGACAAAAATCCTCGATCTGGATAACGGGTCGGGGGAGCCAGAAGTTCTACCGCGTGGTGTTTAAGATGGGCGATCGCCGCTTCAATATCACTCACTTGAAATGAAAGCACAATCTGAGCGTTGTGGATATCAAAACTAAGCGATTCTTCCTTAGGAATAAAATTATCCAGCTTTTGGCGATTAAACAGAGTGATCCGAACTGAGTCGGCATCAAACTCGACATATTCGTCCCTATCGTCTTCAAACTTGATCGGCAACCCCAGTACGTCTCGGTAAAACGCTTTGCAGGCGTGGAAGTTCTCAACATTGAGTCGAGTATAAATATATCTAAAGTCCATGGTTATGGTCTCCTATTGTTGGTTTTTAGGTGCAACCCGCAATTTTAGGTATAAACGTTCTTCTCCCGCCTATGGTTTAGGCGCTTACCAGGGAAGCCTGCTGCCATCCCAGGAGAAGAACTGACCGCTATCTTCTTTATGTAGTCCATCCAGAACGGTCAAAAGCTGAGTCACCGTTCGGTCGACAGAAAACAGCTTATCGGGGGGAACATTCCGCTGAAAGGGTTTTGAGAGTTGAGTATCCGTGGTGCCGGGATGCAGTGTCACCACAATCGTTTGCGGGCTGCGACGTCGATACTCAATCGAGGCGGTTCGCATAAACATGTTTAATGCTGCTTTTGAGGCCCGGTAACCATACCACCCGCCTAAGTGGTTGTCGCCAATGCTGCCAATCTTGGCGGAGAGGGTAGCGAAGAGACTGCGATCGCCATGTTTGAGCAGTGGCAAGAGATGTTTTGCCCAAAGCGCTGCCCCAATACTGTTGACCTGGAAATACCGCGTTAACGGTTCAGCCTTGAGTTGTCGCAGCCCTTTTTCCGGCTGTAGCTCCCCTTCGTGGAGAATGCCCACACAGTTGATCACCCAGTGCAGCAGATGTCCCTCAGCTAGAATCTGCTGACAACAGGCAGCAATTTGTCCCTCTTGAGTGATGTCAACCACGATGCAAGACACTCGCTCTGGATATTGTGCTGCCAGGGCTAACAGTCCCGTCGCAGAGTCTGGTGAGCGGTAGGTGGCGTAAATCATCTGGATTTGAGGTCGTTGTAACAGATGTTGAACAAAACCCAAACCAATGCCTTGACTGGCCCCGACCACCAGGGCATTGAACTCACTCATACTAAGGGCAGGCAAACAACGGGAAGCGGGCGACTCACATCAAAACCGGTTTAATGGGCAAAATCCCAGGAAAATAGATGGGGCTTTTGTCAGCTTAACGAAATTTCCCATAACCGCGGGTTCCGGTTTTCCGCCGGCCCGGAGCAAGGTTGCCAGACCGTTAGGGAGAATTAGGGATGCGTCGCCATACTGAGGTGCGATCTCGATAAAGGCCTTGAACCGATTGGATTGCCAGCCTTGAAGCAAAGACTTTGATAGTGACGCTTCCCCACCAATGGAACGGGTACATCACGCCCAAGTTCTCTAGCCGTAATTTTGACAGGCCGCTAGCTGGCTAACGCCATATCACGAATCAGGGTTAAGCGGCTCTGAATATAAGATTTAACCGTTTCTATTTCCTCAGAGGTCAGCTCTTGTCGCTCCACCAGCGGTTGGCTGAGTCGATCAACCAAAGCTTGATCGTTTAATCCTAAAAGTTGACTGTGGGGAATGGTCTCAACCAACTTCCAGAATTGGTTTAGAAGCGCTGGGGACATTATTCTGTTCTTCGTGTATTCAAGCGGGGATGATGCATATCCATTTGGAGGGCGTCTTGACTTCATTGCGTTAAAGTAACCACTTCACCACCTGAAGTCAGATCTTTCTCTTCATCTAGCCTAGTGGGTAAGTGATTTTACTCAAGCAGTTGTCATATTTATTCCTAAACATAAGGTGCTTAATTAAGATTTCTTGATCAAGGGGAATGTCTCCAAAAAGAATAAAACCCCCTGTATTGCTGAAGTTTCCTAGCTTGAGTCAACTATCATCGCGTTAGATGGACTTGCTTTCTCTTCTCAGAAATGCAACACAAGTTGTTCCGCAGAACGCTTGCGGAATCGGTTAATCCCCTATTGCTCTCCAATCCGGGTTCCACGAACCTGAGCTCGGAAATAGCGATGAAACAGAGAGCATGTCACCTTTGCAGATGCATACATTTTGAAACCAAAAACTTGGCGTCTGAAAGCAAGGCTAGCAAGGTTTCTTGGAATGGGTATAAATACTTGCTTACAAAGGTGACATGCTCCCGATCAATTTGCTGTTGGTTGTTTTGACCTTGTTTCATAACAACATTTGCAGGGTCACTGTATGAGGGGCTGACAGTAAGGTGACCGTCAGATGCGCGAAGAAGAACCTATTTCAGAGCTTTGAGGCGATTCACTTGCTTAAGTTCACCAAGATATTATTCGGCATTCGCCTGCAATATTCGAGATTTGGTAAATCGGTTCATCCAACCCTCTAAATAGGAGCGATTGGCTTTTTGCTCTTCCAAATCATCAGTGGTCAACGGATGTGGCGCCAGCCCCTGCAGGGCAGCCGTTGTTACGCAAAACATTGATTTTTGGAATGTCTCGCAAATTTGAATTCTCAAATCCTCTTCTTTCCGCAGGCTTTGACGATAAACCTCCGTTAAGTAGTCCGGCAAATAGTGACGCATATCCTGCATCAACAGCGTCGGTGGAATCCCCGAGCAGCCAATGGGAAGCGGATCCGCATAGAGCGCTCCATAGGCAAAGTCACCTTGGAACATAGGGATTTGGTACGCCTGGGCATTGTAGGAAACCGTTCCCAAGAACGGCGTTCCCCTAAAGAAAACCGCCTCAACATAAGGAACAGCCGTATCCATCAAGAAAGTTAAGTTCGCGGATTTCGGAATAATGTCATAGTCTTGGCCACCAATATTGACGGTATAGGTAATGGGTCGGCTCGCGTCTGCCACCAACCCCTGCAAAATATGATCCACCACTTCTGGAATGGTTTTGATTTCACCGGCATCGTACCGATCAGATAGATCGATAAAGATATCACTCATCACTCGCCAAAACTGTCCCAAGCCGCTGTAATAAGCCGACTGGCGGATTTGCTCAGGCAGAAAGTCTGGAAAAACCCGATCTAGTCCCAACATCAATGGATTCAGCTTGAATCTAGCTTTAATGACTGGCTTAATCGCTTCCAAGAATTCTGGAGAGTCCAAATAAGTATCTAACCCTCCTCCTCCATGCCAGAACATGCTTTTCATGCAATATTCGGCATATTCATAGTTAATCCGGTCGTGCCAGAGAAACTTCAAAATCTTGCCCGGATTGATCTCACCATTAAAGTACTTAAACAGGGGAAAAAGCACTAAGAACTGGTGGTCAGCAATATAGATCAGGTTATTGGAATAGGCATCCAAAACAACACCATAGCTTTTAAGAATCCCCACCACTTCCAAAACATGTTCTGGGGAATCTCTCAGCAGTGCTTCTCCCGCTTCCAAGCGATGAATGAACTCTGCTAGTTGGTGTTTAGAGGGCTCTAATTGGGGCGTGCTTACCATAGCTGATGGGGGTATAAGGAGAAATAAGTTGCAGACGCTAATTCGTAATCTCTATCTGTGGGCTAGCAGCCACGATAGGGCTAGAGACAGTTGCCATTGATTGATCGGGGATATTAGTGATCATAATTTGTGGCGGTCTAGGATTGTAAGGAATCAAAGCAGCGATCTGAGTTTCACTCCAACGGACAATATAGTTGGGTTGAATCCCTAATAAGAAGATAAGTACCACTAAAATCGCCGCTGGAAGCCGATCAGACCATTTAACTGGAGGAATAGGTTCTAACTCATCCGGCAAACGACCAAAGAAAACCCGATTAATCATGAGTAGAAAGTAAACGGCTGTCAATCCGGTTGCCAACATACAAAAAAGGGTTTGAACCGGGAAAATGGGGTAGCTTCCTCTAAAGGTGAGGAATTCAGAGATAAAACCGACCATGCCAGGAATCCCTGCACTCGCCATTACCCCTAAAATCATCATGCTACCGACCAGGGGCAATCCTCGCTCAGGATTGAGTAATCCCCTCAGGAAAAACATATCGCGGCTGCCTGTTTTCTTGTAAACAACCCCGACGAGTAAAAATAGCAAGGCTGAAATTAAACCGTGACTGACCATTTGGCATACAGCCGCAATCATACTCAACTCAGTGGAGGCAGCTGCTGCTAGTAAGATAAAGGCCATATGGGCAATGGACGCATAGGCCACCACCTTTTTCATATCTTGCTGGGAGATGGCACAGGAGGTTCCGTAAAGGGCGCTCACAGCCGCCCAAACCGCCAGCCAGGGTCCTAGATACACCCAGGCATCTGGTAATAATCCCACACCATAGCGAAGCAGGCCATAGGTTCCCAACTTAAGCAGGACACCCGCCAACAGTACAGAAACGGGTGTTGAAGCTTCCACATGGGCATCTGGCAACCAGGTATGTAGAGGGAAGAAGGGGATCTTGATACCAAATCCCAGCAGAATTCCCACCATCAAAATAAGCTGGAGTTTTAATGTCAAGCCGCTGGGGGTATCCGAAGCACCCACAATAATGGCCCGCAACGGTTCATAGGCAAAGCTAGAGGCTCCTGACAACCAGACAATCCCCAAGAAGGTGGCAAGCAGCACAATACCAGAGAAGGCTGTATAGAGCAGAAATTTAGTCGCTGCATAGGATCGACGAGCTCCCCCCCAAATGGCAATTAAGAAGTAAAGGGGAATAATTTCTAACTCATAGAACAAGAAGAAGAGCAGAACATCTTGCGCTAGGAATGCCCCTGCCACGCTGGAGTTGAGGAGAAGCATCAGAGCGTAATAAAATCTGGGCCGTTCGACCTCTGGGTCTGTACTCCAAATAGCGATAAAGGTCAGAAGACTATTCAGGCCAAGCAAGGGCAGAGATAACCCATCCACCGCTAGGTGATAGTTCAGGCCAATAGCTTTAATCCAAGGCACAAATTCCCCAAATTGCATGGTCACTTGCTTGGGATTGAACAGAACCGCGATATAGACTGTCCAAGCAAACACGAGACCCGCCACCACTAAGGCTACAGATCGAGCATATTTATTGGCATCAATGCTTTTGGGCAAAAGCGCCAATAGCAGAACTCCAAATAGGGGGAACCATACGAGGACACTGAGCATTGGGTTAAGACAAACTCCTAACTAAAGCGAAGAAATTAGAGGGTGGCTATTGACTAATGAGTGCAGACCAATACCCAACAATGGCAGACCAATCATCCCTGAGCAGTAGCCATAAAATGGCACTGATGCCGACCATGATCGTGAGCAAATAGGATTGCGATTGGCCGGAGACTCCGTACTTGAGACCTTGTCCACTCAGCAAGGTGGCTTTACCTACGAAATTAACTATTCCATCAACAACATATTTATCTAGATAAGTTGTGAATTCAGAGGAAAGGCGAACAATTGCAACTACAGTGAATTCATACACCCGCTCGATGTAAAAGTCGTAGGCCAACAGATCCTGGAAAAAGCGGAGATAAAACTGAGTCGGTCGAGAGAGAGAACGTCTCAGTTCAAACACAGAGCCTATCAATACACCGAGCACACCTGATGCCACCATAATAGGCAGGCCGTAAGGGATGGAATATTCACTAAAGACGGTAGCAGAGGGAAGAGGATGGAGCCACAGGGACCACTTCAATGGCATAAGCGGGAAAGCCAAAACAGCCACAGTCATGATTACCATTGGGAGTGCCATCAACCAGGGAACTTCAGGTACCCGCCGAGTTTTAGGTTGTCGAGGCCCTAGAAAAACTAGCCGGAACATGCGGGTGAGGCTGATAGCACTGGTGGCATTCACGAAGAGCAGCAGAACAAAGAGCCAAATTGGCATGTTCCACCCTCCTGTTAACCATTGCTGCATCATCCGGAAAAATCCCATCGGCAACATCACCACTAAACTGGCAGCGCCCACGACAAAGGCCGTGGTCGTAGCGGGCATCCGTGACCACAGCCCGCCCATTTCTGTCATATCTTGGCTGTTAGTACCTAGAATGATTGAACCAATACTGAAGAAAAGAAGCGCTTTTGCGATCGCATGAATTAACAGCAGCGATAGGGCAATGTTCACCTGCCCTAAGCCCACGGCAATAAACACCAACCCCAAGTAAGCACTGGTGGAATGGGACAAGGCTCGCTTAATATCCACCTGAGCGATGGAAATCAAGGAAGCCCCAACAGCGGTAACGCCACCAATAATGAGTAAGGTGTCAGAAGCAATCAGAGACAAACTAAAAATTGGCTGCAGTTTAATCAGGAAGTAAGCTCCGATGGAAACAACCGCAGAGTTCCGCATTACCCCAGCCGGATTCGGGCCTTCCATTGCTTCATCCAGCCAGAGATTCAAAGGGAACTGAGCGCATTTACCTGTAGGACCTGCAATTAAGGCTAGTCCCAGCAAGGCATCCGTCAGGGGCGGTAAGGAGGTGGATTCACTCCATGCTCTTAAATCTGAAAAGGTTAGTCCAGCGCCATAGCTGGTCAATGCCACTAATCCCATCAACAGAATGATGTCACCAACCCTCTTGGTCAAAAAAGCATCTCGGGCTGCTGTCACCACCAGAGGCTGGGCATACCAAAAACCCACCAATAGGTAACTCGAAAAAGTGAGCATCTCTAGCAATGCATAGCTCAAGATCAGGGAATCGCTTATGGCAATACCAGCAAGCGCTCCCTCGAAAAACCCCATTAACCCAAAAAAGCGGGCTACCGACCAGTCTTTATCCATGTAACCGACAGCAAAGACTTGGGTCAGTAGACTGAGTAAAGTGACAAGTTCCAGAGCACCAACACTGACAGGCGAAACTTCAATTGCAAAGGTTAGATTCAAGTCTGCGACTTGCAGCCATTCATAGACCAACTCTTGAGACGGTTGGCCCAGAACTTGCTTAAAAACAATCGTGCCATGCAAGCCACTTAAAAGCGTCATTAAGATGTTGAAATAAGCGACTGGACGAGGTCCACTGCGCCGGATAAATCCTAATGACCAGGGGAGAGAAAATAGAGCCCCCAAAAGTCCATAAAAGGGAATCCACCAGATATGTTCCAAAAGAAATTGCGACAGCACGATTTAGCACATTAGGGTTTGCAATGGTTGGTGATAAACTCACAACTTACTTAAAACTGTAAATCTTTATCTGCCCAATACAGTCAAAGATTTTGGGAAAAAAACAACTTAAAAATGACAAAAGTTTCTCTGAGTTGAAGATGAAAAAATGCTCAAATAAAAATTCTATATAAAAAATATTTCTAATCTATGACTATTATTTATTTATTTTTCATTTACACATCATCGTAGCAAAATATGGTAGATATCAATAAATATATTTTATTAAATACATTGAATAGATTTATATAAATCAAAGCCTCGATTTTTAAGCAACTTTAGGAACACTCATGGGTGAGATTACTCTAAATTGAGCCCCTTCATTCATGTTTATGGCAGCGCCACCCCTTTTCCTCTTAATACAGATAGCATGGGCCTTTGAGCGGTTGGGGATCAATGCATAGAATTTCCTCAATGCCCTACCAACAGATCCCTAATGTTTGATCCCTCGGACTCAAGAATCTCCCCAGTGCGTTTATGAACCCTGATTAAATATCAGCTTTATTTATTGATTTAATTTGAATAAATAATCCACGTTTATATTGACAAAGCTGATCCCGGGTCTATATGCTGAATTCTGCAAGCTTGAAAGTGCTTCCAAATAAAGCCATTTACTGGCTTTCATGTAAGAATTTTTGGGTAGCAAAATTACCTATAAATATTAATGTTCAATAACAGGAGATGTGGCAATGCCAATTGCGGTTGGGATGATTGAGACGAAAGGTTTTCCTGCTGTGGTAGAAGCTGCAGATGCGATGGTGAAGGCA
>NZ_JANQOP010000317.1 GCF_028285745.1 Acaryochloris sp. IP29b_bin.137
TGCAACTGAAACCCCATAAACGACTCAATTACCAGAGAGGCATGAGGGCGCTATCACTGATTCAGACCACATTGTGAAACCCTTGTCATCCCCAAAGGGGACAGTCATAAGCGCTGATGATGGCTTGCCCACGAATGCGGTGTAATACCTTTGCCAATCGCCGATGGTCTTCATCTGTTAGCTCATGACGATATTGTCGTCTCGGTGTGTGGGGTTGCAGATGACGTTTATCTTTACTGCCCCTTGCACTATGGGGATAGGGTGGGTCGCAGTAGAACAAAGTTTTAGGAGCGTCATAAATTTGGATGCAATCGAAAGCATCTAGATTGAGGAATTGGACGGTTTGGATACGGTCAGCGATCTCAGCCAGGTAACTGCAAATTATTTACGCTTACGTTGATGGTCAATCACCTATCTTTGTTGGACTGTTTTTATGTTAATTGGCCTCAAACTGTCGGTTGATAGCTTCCATCCTCAGATTTACTAATCTGCCCTTGGGTGATTTGGTTTTCGATGATGGAGTCGCAGCGATCGCACAATAATGGATGCTTTTTAGACTGACCGACATAGGTAGAGTAATTCCAGCAGCGATCGCATTTCTTTCCATCTGCCTTAACAACGCCCACACCCAGGGTTTCAGACTGAAACTGATACATTAATCGATCTAAATTTTTAGGTGTATCCAGTAATTCCACCTGGGAAGCCAAAAATAGGTATCTTAACTCATCCACATTGTTTGAACCTACTCCAGTGGCAGGATTCATGGCTTCCAACTGCTGACGCAGGTCCGTATCACTGACATACAGCAATACCTTCGATTCCAGAGAAGAACCGATCTGCTTTTCTACCCGAGCCTGCTCCAGCACCTTATTCACCTCTTGGCGAATCTCTCGCAATACCACCCACTGGCTAGCCAGGTCAGGATTTTGCCACTGATCTTCCAGGTGCATCCACCCGGCAGCAAACACGGATTGATGCTCTGTCTGATAGGGCAAAGACTGCCAGATATCCTCTGCCATATGAGAAAGCACCGGGGCGATGGCACGGGCTAGATTTTCTAGGGCAATGGCCAATACTGTCTGACAACTACGGCGTCGCTGGGCATTTGGTTCACTGATATAAAGGCGATCCTTAGCAATATCGAGGTAGAAGTTGGATAGATCGACCACACAGAAATTCTGCACCGTCTGGAAGAAACGGAAGAACTGGAAGCTCTCAAAAGCCTCTGTGACGTCAGTAAACACTTCTGTAATCCGATGGAGCATATAGCGATCAAGCTGGGGCAGATCTTTATAAGCCACTGCATCTTTGGCTGGGTCAAAATCATGGAGGTTACCCAGCAAGAAGCGAGACGTATTGCGGATCTTGCGATAGACATCCGCCATTTGCTTCAGGATATTTTTGCCCAAAGGCACGTCGGACGCATAGTCCACGGAAGACACCCAGAGACGCAGCACATCGGCACCATAGGGTGGATCTTGCTTTTGGTTTTTGCCCCCTGCAATGACGATGGCTGGGTCCACTACATTACCGATGGATTTACTCATCTTGCGGCCCTGTTCATCCAGGACAAAGCCGTGGGTCAAGACAGTTTTATAAGGAGCATGGCCATTGGTAGCCACGCTAGTCAGAATGCTGGACTGGAACCAGCCCCGATGTTGATCCGACCCTTCTAGGTACATTTCGGCTGGATATTTCAACGGCTCCCGCTGATCGCAAACCGCCGCCCAGGAGGAACCAGAATCGAACCAGACATCCATGGTGTCGGTGCCTTTGCGGTAGGTATTGCCATCGCTGCGATAGGGTTCTGGCAGAAGTTCGTCGTTGTCGAGTTCCCACCAGGCATCAGAACCCTTCTCTGCCACAATCGCCTGCACATGTTGGATCGTGGCTTCATTCAGGAGGGGTTCTCCCGTGGCATCGTTGTAGAACACTGGAATAGGCACGCCCCAATTGCGCTGCCGGGAGATACACCAGTCTGATCGCTCTGAGACCATAGACGTGATCCGGTTTTCTCCTTGGGCGGGAATCCAATTGACGGTTGAGATCGCATCCAGTACCGCCTCTCTAAAACCATCTACAGAGGCAAACCACTGCTCAGTCGCCCGCAAGATCACTGGCTTTTTAGTCCGCCAATCATAGGGGTATTTATGGGCATAGCTTTCTTCTTTTAACAGAGCACCTGCTGATTGTAGTGCCTCAATCACCGCTTCATTGCCGCCATTCAAAACATTCAGTCCAGCAAAAGGACCAGCCTCATCAGTAAACGTGCCATCCCCATCCACTGGAGACAGCATTGCTAAACCATACTGCTGACCCACCTGATAGTCTTCTTGACCATGACCGGGGGCAGTGTGCACAAGCCCCGTCCCCGATTCTGTGGTGACATAGTCACCCAAAACCAAGGGACCTTCCCGCTCAAACAGCGGATGCTGGTAGGTGGAATTTTCCAGGGCTTTACCAGGCAGGGTCTTGATCACTTTGAAGGAGGATTCCAAGGTTTCCGTCAAGGTCTCCACCAGATCTTCCGCCACAATCAGGTAGTCTTCGCCCGCTTGCACCACTGCATAGGTCAGGTCGGGATTCAGACTAACCGCTAAATTCCCCGGAATCGTCCAAGGCGTCGTTGTCCAGATGGCGACCTTGAGGGTAGGTAAATACTCATCGAGCAAAGGCTGTGCAGCTTCTGACAACCCAGTCACCTTAAACGTGACATAGATACTGCGAGAGGTATGACCTTCTGGATATTCCAGCTCGGCTTCGGCTAAGGCTGTTTGTGAGCTGGGACTCCAGTAGACGGGCTTAAACCCACGATATATATATCCTTTGAGGGCCATTTTACCAAAGACACCAATTTGAGCCGCCTCATATTCTGGCTTCAATGTCAGATAGGGGTTCTCCCAATTTCCCCAAACCCCATACCGCTGAAAGCTCTTGCTCTGCTTCTCAACGGTTTTTAGAGCAAAGTCCCGAGCCTTCCACCGCAATTTTAACGGCGTCAGCTTAGCCCGATTCTCAGGCTGAATATTCTGCAGTACCTTTAGCTCGATCGGTAAGCCGTGGCAGTCCCAACCCGGCACATAACGAACTTTGCGACCTTGCAAAAGCTGGAACTTATTGATGATGTCTTTGAGAATCTTGTTGAGGGCATGACCAATGTGCAGATCGCCGTTGGCATAGGGCGGCCCATCATGGAGTACAAACACATCCCCAGGATTATTCTGGGAGAGATCTTCATAAATGTTGTGATCGGTCCAAAACTTTTGCAGTTCAGGCTCGCGCTTCACCGCATTAGCGCGCATATCAAACTTGGTTTTGGGAAGATTTACGGTCTTTTTATAGCGTCCGGGTTCTGTCACAATTTCTAGCCAACACAGCAGAGAATATCAACAAGTCATTCAGACATTATCAACGAGATCTCAACGATGCTTCAACTTTTCATCTACAAGACCTGCAAAATCTCAGTGAGAAACCGTTCTGTCTAAACAATCTAATGATGCAAACCAGATTTCAACCTCTGGCTTTAAGCCTAATGTCCAAAAACTAATCGCTGTATCACGAGAGAATCCCTATACAACGCCCTATGAGAGATGGGTCGATGATATGCAAGGGTATAATTCATAAAGAATTAATATCCAATACTGAACTGGTGCATCGGATTTTTGAGGAGCTAAAAGTTCTTAAATTTTGGAGTTCCTATGATGACTAGAGTGTCAGAACTCAAAAGTTAGATCTCATGCCGACGCTCTTTATCTTCGCAGGGTTACCCGGAACCGGAAAAACTACTCTTTCCCAACTCCTTGCTCAACAGATTAATGCCGTCCATCTCCGTATCGACACGATTGAACAGGGGCTGCGTGACTTGTGTGGCTTACGAGTGCAAGGCGAAGGATATCGACTGGCTTATAGAATCGCCGCAGACAATCTTCAACTAGGACTTAACGTTGTCGCAGACTGTTGCAATCCACTGGAGCTGACACGGCGAGAATGGGAACAGGTTGCTAAGAATAACGCAGCGACCTATGCAAATATCGAGGTGATATGCTCAAATCAGTCTGAACATCAATGTCGTGTCGAGTCACGCCGGACAGATATTCCCAACTTGCAATTGCCCACATGGCATGATGTGGAACGTCGCGAATACCACGAATGGTCAACCCCCAGAATTGTCATAGATACTGCTGGTCATTCACCCATTGATTCACTTAAGACTTTGATGGCGGCACTGGACGACAGCACTACTCCAGTAACCAGTTGAAGATCTCCTTGATGGTCAACTCTAAGTCGTTTGCAAAAGAAGGTACAGGTAGTGGATTAGTGGGCCAATCAAATACGAGGGGCTGTTGCTGTGGCCGATAAACCAAGATGGCTCTTTCACTTGGATCAATAAGCCATCCCATCTCAGCATCGTGATCGAGGCAATGCAGGATATTTTTAGTGACTTTAGCGTGGTCGAGTACTCACCATCCCTCTTCATATTCGTCTATTCCAAGAAAATATTGGCTTAGGGTTATGCTGGTCGATGATGGAAATTTGCTTGGCTGAAAGTCGATGGTTTGCTGTCTTAATCCAGATTGCGAAAAGCCCCTCAACCAAGATGGCTGCAAGTTTTGTGAGTCCTGTGGAACGAAGCTGATACCTTTGCTTAGGAATCGCTTTAAGATCCTCAAACCCTTGGGGCAGGGAGGATTTGGAAAAACCTATCTGGCTGAAGATACGGATAAGCTCAATCGACCTTGCGTGATTAAGCAACTGTTCTATCAAGGTCAAAGCAGCAATGCGAACCAGAAAATCATTGAATTATTTATGCGGGAAGCAGAGCAACTTGATCGTCTCAAAGCAAACCAACAGATTCCTGACTTACTGGCCTACTTTGAGGAGGAGGGCTATCTTTACCTGGCCCAAGAATATGTAGACGGTGGAGATCTGCTGAAAGAGTTGCAGACGGATGGCCCATTTAGTGCAGAAAAGATTAAGGAACTTCTGTTTGCTTTGTTACCTGTATTGGCATTTATCCATAGCAAAGGATTGATCCATCGAGATTTGAAGCCCGAGAATATTATGCGCCGCAAGCTAGATGGGCGTTTAGTGCTAATTGACTTTGGGGTTGCGCGTCAAATTTCGATGAGTAAGCTATCCCTCACGGGCACTAAGGTAGGGTCTCCAGGCTACTTCTCAGTGGAGCAGTTTGCGGAAGGAAAGGCGACGGCATCTAGTGACTTGTACAGCTGCTTTCACTTGCTAACAGGTCAATATCCGGGTGATCTGTGGACCATGCAAGGCTATGGCTGGGTGAATAATTGGCAAGACTATTTATCTCACGCTATTGATTCACAACTGGCTGCCATCCTCGATAAATTGCTTCAGGTCAGGTCAGAGGATCGGTACCAAAGTGCTGATGAAGTGCTGGCAGACCTCAATCAATCCAAGGCCCAAGCAGAGGCTGAGAAACTGCAACGGTATGAAGCAGAATTTAGCAAAGCCGTGCGATCTGCTTTCCCTTTGGAGGCCCATGTGCGGGACAAACTCAAACAATTTCAGCGATCCATTGGGTTGGCTGATGCTGAAGTGGTTCGGATAGAGCAGCCCATTCTCAAGCAAGCCGAAGCAGAACGGCAAGAAAGAATCAAGCAGCAAGCCGAAGCTCGACAGCAGGCTGAAGCCCAGCGGCAAGAACAGCTTAGGCAGGAAGCAGAAGCCAAGCGACTGGAACAGCTTAAACAGAGTGAGAATGTCGGGAATTCCTCAAGCTTAGTTTCTAAGAAAACGAATCGTCGCCAATTTTTGACCCTGGCTGCCTTTGGAGGCGTGGGGTTAGGAAGTGTCTTGTTATGGGAAGCAATCAGAAATCTGACAAACTCATCCAATAAATTGGCAGACCAAAGTTTTGAGTTTGAAGTTGTGAGTGTTGATGAGGTAGGAGACATTACCAACCGCAAGCGAGAGCGAGCTGAGTTTTTCACAGAGGAGCTGGACAGCGGCAACACATTAGAGATGGTGTTGATTCCTGGCGGCACCTTCACAATGGGTTCACCTTCCAGTGAGCTGGGAACGGGTGATGATGAAGGCCCTCAGCATGAGGTTACTGTCCCTTCGTTTTACCTGGGTAAATATCAGGTGACGCAGGCCCAGTGGGAAGCAATTATGGGGTCTAACCCGTCTAATTTTAAAGGGGCTAATCAGCCTGTCGAGAATGTTTCTTGGGAAGATGCAGTGGAATTTTGCCAGAAGCTCTCTCAGGAAAGCGGTAAGGACTATCGGCTCCCCAGCGAGGCGGAATGGGAATATGCTTGCCGAGCTGGAACGACTACCCCCTTCTACTTTGGTGAAACGATCACGCCAGCATTAGCAAACTATAACGACACATTTACCTATGGTAGTGGCCCGAAAGGAGACTATCGAAAACAGACTACAGAAGTTGGCAGCTTTCCTCCAAATGTCTTTGGTCTATATGACATGCATGGAAATGTTGATGAATGGTGCCAAGATCATTGGCATAAAAATTATGATGGTGCCCCGACAGATGGTAGTGCTTGGATTGATAAGAATGATAATGATTCTCGCCGAATACGACGCGGCGGTTCTTGGTTCTACAATCCGAGGTACTGTCGCTCCGCGTCTCGCAGCCGCAGTAGGCCCGACTTCCGCGCCGACAATATCGGTTTTCGGGTAGTGTGTTCCGCGCCGAGTTCTCTTCCGTAACCCTTTCTCTCTTTTATTCTCTTACCCTTTCCCTTCGCGCTGACGTGCGATCGATTAACTTGGCTAAACCTGAATTATAAAATATTCGGCCAATAGACCTTTGGAATGAATAGCGCCCAATTCTGCGTTGGCCCCCCGACCCCTCAATTCTGGGGGGAGAGTATTCAAAGATCTCGTTGTGGTCGCCAGTATTCATGGGCTAATCTTGCAGACGTGAAGGTACAGATAGTGAGCTGATTCAGGCTGTAAGTCCCTTGCAGAAAGCTTTTTCAGTGATGTTGCTTCCTGGTTGATTGCAGAACTCAGCCCCACAAAATTATCCCTAGAACCCATTCGGGCTGCTTTGCTGATCCTACATGCCTTCTTCTTTGTTCCAGCAACTCATTTCGATAATGCTGCTCCAATACCAGTCTGGAGAGCCACTGTTGGCGTTCCTCTGAAAGTCAGCGGGTCCCCAAACCTCTTGGATATTGGCAACTATAGCTTCATATTCGTGCTGAAACTCAGCTTCGATATTTTCTAAATTTGAAAAATCATGTTCAAAGAATAGTTTTGAGACCTTCCAGTCAAATGTATATCCATATGGCCGATAGTTTCCTGGAAACATCTTCCACAACAAGTCTTCAAGGATTTTGATAGGATGTCTATTTTTCATGGTTTCTGTCTCTTTACAATAAGCTTTCTACAACCCAGCAAGAAACATCAAGAAATCAAAGCGGGAAGACAAAGTTCCCCTTGTGTTTCCAGCTCTCAGAGAGAAACCTAAGATATAGTTTAGATATAGGCTTTTATACACAAATATTTAGAGTTTTATGACAGTCGCCCATACTCCTATGACTAGTATGGATAGGCAGCCTTTGCTACTTAACGTTAGCAATGCCTCATTGACGGTTACACCGGAGCAGTTTGATCGTCTGTGTCTTGATAATCCTGACTTGCGTCTTGAGTTGACGGCGGAGAGAAAATTGATTGTGATGGCCCCAACTGGTGGTGACAGTAGTGAGAAGAATTTTGATTTGGCGCTGGAGGTGGGGATTTGGAATCGGCAGACGGGGTTAGGTCGGGCGTTTGACTCGTCCTGTGGTTATGATTTTACGGCCTTTGCAGGGGGGAAATTATCACCAGATGTTTCTTGGATTGAGCGGTCTCGCCTAGAGGGAGTGGAGATTACTGGGTTTATTCCGATTGTCCCTGATTTCGTGATTGAGCTACGCTCAACAACGGATAGATTGAAACCCTTGCAAGAGAAAATGCAGGAATATCAGCGTCTGGGCGTGAAGTTGGGGCTATTAATTAATCCTAAAAGTAAGCAAGTGGAGATTTATCGTCCAGGGTGAGAGCCAGAACGATTGGAGTCACCTGATGCCGTCAACTGTAGCGAGGTGATGCCAGGTTTTGTCTTGAGCATGGCAAGAATTTGGTGATTGCTCCAGCAGGCCTTAATGACCTTACCCCAGCGGATCAGGGGGTTGAGGAAGAGTCGAAGAAGCATCTTGACCTTCCTCAGGTGTCAAGTCAGAGATGACTTGGTCCAACTCAGCCTTGAGTTCATCTTTTTTGGTCTCGGGCTGTTCAGTTGTTTTGTCTTCTACTGCTGGCTCTACCTGAATAGTAGTTTCAGGATTACTGTCCGGTTTGGCTGAGCTTTCTTTGGGAGCAGCAGAGCTGGGAGTCAGCGGTTTCACTTCAGTAGCTGCAGCTTCAACCTTCGGTTCTTTATCTTGGGGAGCCTCAGCAATCTTGTCTTCCACTGGAGTCGTGGGCTCATTGACTGGAGCAGATTGTACTGTTGTTTCTACCGTTGTCTCAATAGTCATGGCAGGGTGAGGATTGACAGTAGGCGTGCTATCTTCTGTAGGTTGAATGGACTCAGTGAGACCATCAGTCTCAGCAACATCTTTGCCACTGATCATCCCTTTTAGTTTTTCACCCAACCCTGACAGATCTAAGCGCTGTCTGATCGCTGGAGGCAGAATCGACTTTTCCGATGTTCCATCATTTGCCTTTGCCCCCATTCGCTGCCATAGTCCTTGCCAATCTACGCTAGCAATCTTGACAATGATCTGATCCGAAATCTTTCTTGCCTGAGCACCCCAGGTACCTTCTTCTGGTTGCGGAGGGCTAGCTTCTACCATGGCCCAACGGCGTTGCAACGCTTGGTAGCTCAACCACACCAATAGGACCACGCTAGCGGCATGCCCTAGCAATAATCCAAAGGGTCGGCGATAAATCAGCAGAATTAAGGCATAGAAAAGCCCCGTACCACTCCACCAAATATCAGTTTTGCGGTGAATTTCTGGATAGACGTAGGCTGTTAAGTACAGCCCAACGCTGCCTAAACCAACGATCAACACTAAGGCTAAGGAAAGCATGGCTTAGATTCTCCGTTCAGCATAAACAGGATTCCCCATTCATACCACCCTCGTGGCATTTCCCTGAGCATCTAGTTAAAAAAATCAAAGAGGCATGTCTATAACAGACATACCTCTTTAAATTACACGGGCTTCGAGCTTTGCTAGCGGAGACAAAATTTCTAAATTTCTGAACTCCAGCATAAAAAATGGGTTGGGCCTGGACTCTCTTTGAAGGTGACACTTTCTAGAGTGTCACTATGGTTAAGGTCGGGACCGGGGATATTTTTCCATCAGGGCTTGAACTTGCTCCGCATGATACGAGCTACGCGTGAGGGGCGAGGCCACAATTTGGAGAAAACCCATTTCTTCCCCCAACGCTTGCCACTTAGCAAACTGATCTGGATGGACAAAATCTTGTACACCTAAATGTTTTGCTGTGGGCTGTAAATATTGACCGATGGTGAGGATATCGCAATCAACTTGGCGTAAATCAGTCATCACTACCTGCACTTCTGCATCAGTTTCACCTAAGCCAACCATGATGCCCGATTTTGTGTAAATCCAGGGGGCAAGCTGGCGAGATCGCATCAGCAAATCCAAGGTCCGCTGATATTCTCCTTGAGGTCGAACCCGCTTATATAGGCGCGGTACGGTTTCCGTATTGTGATTGAGAACTTCGGGGGCAGCTTGCAGAATTGTCTCTAGCGCTGCCCAATTGCCACATAAATCAGGAATCAAGACTTCAATGGTGGTTTGCGGTGATAGAACTCGTATCTGCTCGATACAACGCACAAACTGTGAAGCTCCGCCATCGGGCAAATCATCTCGATTCACAGAAGTGATGACAACATGATTGAGATTCATCCGGCGGACGGCTTCCGCTAAACGTTGTGGCTCTGTAGGGTCCAGCGCAATAGGCTTTTTCTCAAAATCAATATCGCAGTAAGGGCAAGCCCGGGTACAGGCTGGCCCCATGATCAAAAAGGTCGCAGTACCGTGGTGAAAACATTCCCCAATGTTGGGGCATGAAGCCTCTTCACAAACCGTATTCAGGTGCAGATCTCGCAAGATATCTTTGACACTGCCCACTCGTTCCCATTGCGGGGCTTTAACTCGTAACCAATCGGGCTTAACAACCACTACACTGACCTGAAATGCTTTGTTTCTAATGTAAGGGATGTTCGTTCAGGCTGAATACTGCTCACCAGTCAATTCTTCAACTCGGTGAGACTGGCAATAACCCAACATCCAGGCTGAGCTATTTCCGAACCAACTTTACCTAGGCATTCAGGCCCAGCTTATCCCGACCCCAGGCTGGCCGTTCTCAATAATGTGAAGCACCACTAAAGACAATCAATAACCTCCGGTAAAACCGGAGGTTTGGAAAGAACCCCTGAAAGGGGGTCAGGGGGTGAGACCTCAGCTCTCTAAAAGGCTCAACTGCTCCTGT
>NZ_JANQOP010000334.1 GCF_028285745.1 Acaryochloris sp. IP29b_bin.137
CGTTTGTTGTTGCACATTGGCTAGCATTTGAATCACGACCTCTCCCCCACGTTGAATCATCCCGAAGATCGGCGGTTTCTCCGTTTCGAGCGTTCCCCACCCCCGAAGCCCTTTGAGTTTGCGTCTGCGTCCCTATACGCTTTTTAACTGCCTATATGAGGTAAGCCACTGGTTTGACCAGTGAGACTCGAACAGCTTTGAGCGTTGCGGCAGCCAAGTTTCTCCTACGGTGACAGACCATGTCAAAGCATAGGAGAAATTCAATGTCAAATATGTATCACAGCCTTTCACACTCAAAATGGGATTGCAAGTACCACGTGATTTTCGTGCCAAAGTATCGGAAGGAATCAATCTTTGGCGAAATCCGTCAACACTTGAGGTCCATTTTCCGTGAATTGGCTCGTCAAAAGGAGTGCCGAATTGTTGAAGGCCATTTAATGCGCGACCATATCCACATGTGCATAAGCATTCGGTCTTGTCAGTGATCAGTTTTCTGAAGGGCAAGAGAGCCCGTCAATATTAATGGCAAACATCGCGACTTTAATGGAGAGAACTTTTGGGCTAGGGGTTATGCGTTATCAACAGTAGGATTTGAGGAGTCAGTAGTGCGTCGCTATATTCGCGAGCAAGAAGGTAGCGATGCAAGTGGTCGGTTCTAGACAGATAAGTTAGATGTAGGACGACCATCCTTGGGGTGGCCCCACTCATCAAGCCACCTGCTTTGCGGGTGGTGTCTGACTTCTCAAACAGCCTCTCACAGAGCTGTATTCAATCGATGCAGTTAACGAGCAAACCGTTAGACCACTCCATCTGTCGGGACCAGCAGTTCATCAACTGACATTCGATATTTAGGGATTGAGACGTGATTCGCGAGATAATGCTGTGAAATAGTCAATAAAGCGCTCTGATATTAGGTTATTTCTATCTGAAAGAATTTCCAATTCACACCTTTGTCATGTACTCATCTTCCAATACCAAACCTTGTAATTTAGTGTTGCTAGTGGGATTAAAAGGAGCTGGGAAAACTTTTACTGGTAGTGTTTTGGAGAAATATCTAGATATAAAGTTCCTGAGGATTGAGCCTATATTTCTTGAGTTACTTCGGCAAGAGCCAGAGTTAGCAGGAGTACCGCTTGAACAACGAGGATTCCAAATTGTATTGGAGAAGTTAGATAAGTTAGCTCAATCTCATTCCACCCTCTGTATCGAGTCAACGGGTACGGCCCATACGTTTCTAGAATTATTAGCTGCTCTGCGTAAAGGCTTTTGCATGTTCATTATTCATGTAAAGGTCCCATTGGATACCTGTGTAGAGCGAGTACTGACGAGAGATGCATCAGCTCATATTCCTGTTTCAGATCACAGATTACAAGAAATTAATGAACAAGCGCTGCTTGTGGATCTTCCATGGGATCTAGAAATTGATAATTCTCAGCTTCTGGATGAGGCTGCGATTGCCGAGTCAGTGAAGGGGCTTTTGCAAGAACAGCTCAAGAGGTAGCGAGTATAGTCAAACACTGCATAGCAACAGAGGGACAAAAACCACGTGTGAGATCGCTGAAGCTGTTGCATTTTATAGTTGTGCTTGTAAACAGCCCAGCATCAATGAAACCAGAATGTGAGCATGTCATTGAAAGACTCGGCTTGTTAAGGAGCCTCTGTGATTTTAACCCCTGCGTCATTGGAACACCGCCATTAGGCATCGACCTTCCCACGAGTGATATCGATATTGCTTATTCGGCTGAGGAGCTATCTCAATTCCGTCGCTGTTGTCACAAGAATTTTGGCAGCCTGGATGGTTATTGGTGTTACGACTCTATCGCTCAGAATTTACCTGCAGTGATTGTCAAATTCAATTCGATGGGGTGGGATATTGAATTATTCTGTCAAACCATTCCAACTGAACAGCAGTGGGGTGTTCGCCATTTTCAAATAGAGCAACGCCTGATTGAACTGGATCCGAGACTTAGAATTGCGGTGCAGCAGCTCAAGCAAAAGGGGATCAAAACGGAACCTGCTTTTGCCCAAGTTCTTGGGGTGGATGGTGATCCCTATCTCGCTATGCTTGAATTGGAACAGATTTGCGATCGCGAATTAAAACACCTTATTAGCACCAGTATCCAATAACTTTATGCATCGGGAGTGATGGTTATGAGTGCTTCGTTGTCTGGAGTCAGGAGAATGACTTAAGTGCCATCGTCAGTGAACCTAACCTAGCAGTAATGTAAAAGGCTGCCAAAGATTATGCAGAGGTGTTGACATTGCTAGAAAATATTCATTAAGTGAGAGAACACCTTGAAGTACCCTCAATTTGATCTTCGACCATGGGTTATTATCTCTCGCCTCGTTTTTTAGATCGACTGGCCGTCCATATCACCAAGAACTTTATGGATTTGCCAGGGCTGCGAGTGCCTCTAATTTTGGGGATTCATGGTCACAAAGGTGAAGGAAAATCCTTCCAGTGCGAGCTGGTATTTGAGCAGATGGGCATTGAGCCAGTGCGAATGTCGGCAGGAGAGTTGGAAAGCCCTGATGCGGGTGATCCGGTTCGCTTGATTCGGATGCGTTATCGAGAAGCGGCGGAGCTGATCAAAGTGCGGGGCAAGATGTGTGTGCTGCTGATTAACGACCTGGATGCTGGCGCGGGGCGAATGGATCAGACCACGCAGTATACCGTCAACACCCAATTGGTGAACGGCACCTTGATGAATATTGCCGATAACCCGACGGATGTGCAGTTACCGGGTAGCTACGATACTCAGCCCATTCATCGGGTACCGATTTTGGTGACGGGCAATGATTTCTCTACTCTCTATGCGCCGTTGGTGCGGGATGGACGGATGGAGAAGTTCTACTGGCAGCCTAGCGCTGACGATCGGTTGGGCATTGTCCAAGGGATTTTTGAGCCGGATCGCTTATCCCGTCCTGTGATTGAACAGCTGGTGAATCATTTTGCCGACCAGGCCATCGACTTTTTTGGGGCGTTGCGATCGCGGGTCTATGACGAACAGGTCCGCGGCTTTATTCGCTCGATTGGCATTAGTAAAATTTCAACTTATTTGGTCAACTCTCCAGATCGACAGGTGCAGATCCAACCCCCTACCCTGACCTTGGACCATTTGATTGCCCTGGGTGAGGCGATGGTGGGCGAACAAGATCGCCTACAGAACTCTGGCTTGGCCCAAGCCTATGTTTCAGGAGTGCAGGCTGAACCGTTGCTTCCACCATCTCCCGCTCCCGCAACCGAACCCAATGGCTTTCTCCGGGCTGATGTAGCGTCTCATTCTAATGGAAACTGGCCTGAGCATATTGCTGACCACGATATTGAGCACCTGTTTCAACAGGCAATGCGCCAAGGTCACCAGCTCAATTTAGAGACAGCGACCCCTCGGGAAAAGGCGGGAAATGTGTGGCGGAGCTGGTCTTGGCCCCAAGCCCCGCGAACCGTGACGGATGCCATGGCCGGATTACAAACTTGCTTACACGATCATCCTCGCAGCTACATTAAGCTGATTGGGTATGATCCGAGTACCCAAACCCGTACCCTAGAAGAATTGATTGTTCGTCCCCAGTAATTCCGTTCACCGCCACCTTTAACTATGACTGCCTTTACGCCCCCTGGATCTAGCCCCGACATTGATATTGACCAGCTATTGCTAATGCTGCGCCGTAAGGAAAAGACCTGGGTGGACTGGGGCGTCGCTTGTCAACAGTTGCAGAAAGCAGGCTATAGTCCCCAGCAGATTTTTGAAGAATCTGGGATTGAACCGATTCAGCAAAACCAAATTATTGTAGCGGGACAGGTTTATCAAAACCTGAAGGACAAGGCAGTGGAATCAGTCTGTCAATATTTTGGCGAACGGCGTAGCGATGTTCTCTATGAGTTTCGGGTACTGAATCAGGTCGAACGAGTGGATGCGGCAACCCTGGCGGCAGAGAAGCAGTTGGATGCAGATGACGCCCGTGCGATCGCAAAGGCGATGAAAGAATTCAGCCGACTTTCAACTCAACCGGAGGGGTTCTCCAAGGCTCCGGGTGATGCGATGGCCTATCGGTGCTGGTATTTCGCCCGTCAAAAGGATGATTTGCAGGAGCGATCGCGCCTGATTGGTCAGGGGCTGAAGTATGCCCATAGCGATTCGGCACGGGAACAGTTACAGCAGCTATTGAGCGACTTCTCTGTAGTGAAGGCGAAAGAGGCTCCTCGCCTGCCGTTTTTTCGGTTGGAGTCGGAGGAGGAGTTGCCCCGGTTGATGCCGGTGATGGGGCACTTACCGTTGACGCTGGCGGATTTGAAGGCGGTGCCAGTGGTTGAGGAGGAAGAACCCTTTGGCATGGTGCAGTATTCGGGGAGTTGTGCTTGGGTGCCGGTTCCGGGGTGGAAGGTGATTTTGCGGGCAGAGGATCCGGTGGCGTTGTTGGCACAGGTGAAAGATTTAGGCCCAGATCTGCCTCGACCAACGGAGGAAGTGTTGGTAATTATTGATCGCGATCAGCGACAGTGGCATGAGGACTGCTATTTTTTGGTGGAGATGGATGGGCAGTTGCAGGTGCAGTGGTTTGCGGAGGCTCCTGAGCAAAAGCTTTATGGGCAGGTGGTTTTGGTGATGCGGCCTAAGCGAATTTTGGATGAGAATTTTACTAAGGATCCTTGGCATACGGATGAGTAGAGAACTGCTGAATTTTCGATTCAGCATGTGAAAAACTTCTACTCTGCGCCCAGCAGACGGGGTATGCTGCTCCCAAATCCGTGGTTGAGATTGCACACAATGCCAAACCGTAGGCATTGTGTGTAATCTTAGAGTCAGCGCTTCTACAAATAATGAATCAGTAAGATCGCGAACTCAAGTTATGACGGCTATTACACTCAACCTAGAACCGGTAGTGACACTGACCGATGAGCAGTTTTATGAGCTGTGTATGGCCAATAAAGACGTGGCTATGGAGCGTAGCCCAATCGGAGAATTGATTATTATGCCCCCAGTTGGTGGTGGAAGTGGAAGCAAGGAAGCAGACTATATTACTGATCTCAATCTCTGGAATCGTCAAGCTGGCCGAGGAGTAGTCTTTAGTTCGTCCACTATGTTCAAGCTGCCTGGGGGAGGAGATCGCTCTCCTGGTGCTGCCTGGGTGAGCCAAGAACGTTGGGATGCGCTGTCTCCAGAGGAAAAAGAGCAGTTTCCGCCCATTTGTCCCGACTTTGTGATTGAACTACGCTCAAAAAGCGATCGCTTGGGGCCTCTACAAGCAAAGATGTTGGAGTATCTAAACAGTGGTTTGAGATTGGGGTGGTTGATTAATCCTCAGGATCAGACGGTAGAGATATATCGGGTGGGGAAAGAGGTAGAAATTGTGCAGCTTCCGGCTACTGTGTCTGGGGAAGATGTATTAACAGAATTTTCGCTTGAGCTGAGCTGAATAACGTTTATTACCCGCTACCTTAGAATACAAAACTAGGCTGAACTCAAACTGGGGTCAGGTTACTTCGCGGTTCCATAACTCGGTTGATAAGCTCTCAACAGTTTTGATGTTCAATAGAGCTTCACCTCAGAAACAGAACGAATTAAGAAATAAATCACGCTGCGCCTTGATGCAGATCCAGTGGATTGGTTCAAGAGAAATCATCTATCTGATGAAGGTTACCAAACAAGCATTTGCAGCAGTTGAAGGATGGCTAAGGACTATGGGAAAAACGTTGGAAGAGAAGCTACAGGATTTGTCACCGGAGCGATGTCGTAGGGTTGATGAGCAGGCGGTTGCGCTGATTGCGGAGGAGTTATCTTTGCGTGATTTGAGGAAGGCGCTTAATATGACTCAGGAACAGTTAGCTGAAAGCTTACAAATTAAGCAGGAGGGGGTCTCCCGACTGGAGCAGCGGACGGATTTGTTGTGGTGAAAACAAAAGTGGTGCAACGCTTATGGAGGACCCCTCAAATTATTATTTCGCTCTGGGACGCAATTCAAAAGCAAGGTCGGCACGATAGAAGCACACATCAAACTCTGCGAAAAAATTCATGTGCCCCATAATCAAAGGTACGTTTTGAGATTGAGTCCAGGCAAAAGCAAGTAAGACAGGGGGAAAGTCATCAATCTTAGCTGATAGCACCAATCCTTTCGATTCCATCTGAGCCAGGTTACCGCTCAACTGAATGGGGACAGTCTGTTCTTCCCAAACTGCTCCCAATTTCAAACCGACTTCGTAGGGCAATACATTGACGCTTGCGCCTGTATCCAACAAAGCCATCGTTTCCACGGAGTGGTTTCTGTAATTTAGCGTTATTGGCAGATAGGGCATTGCGCTAGACAGCCCCTCACGGTTGGTACGCTCAACGAAAGGAAATCGTTTGCTATCAAGCATTGTCTTTACGCTTTTCTGCCGTTAGCAGATCTGTTAGCGTTTGAGCTGCTCCTTGGGCCTCATGAGGTGACCATACGACTGCTTCAGTAGATGCTAACTGTTGCAGCAATGAATTTTCTTGAGCTTGAGTATCTGCTGTTTGCAACTCACAGCCTTCTTCTTTGGCTACTGCTAGTAACAGAAAATGAATGAGGCGCAGTTTGTCTTGATGAGAAAGTTGACTTACAGCGGGAAATAATTCAGTCAGTGGCATAAGTGAGTAATACTCCACTATATGAGTTTAATAACGCTTGAATTCTTATATATTGGTTATTTAGCTTGCCATTTGCTATACGCAACCAACATGAGAAAGCAATTAGGAGAATATTTGTTTAATCAGATTAACTGAAAACAACAAATTTGAACGGCACTCAATAGCTTCAAACATTTTAGCCTGGCTTGTATAGGGTCTATTGTCTGGAGCGATTGCGCCTGATTGGTCAGGGGTTAAAGTATGCCCATAGTGATTCAGCCCGGGAGCAATTACAGCAGCTATTGAGTGATTTCTCAGTGGTGAAAGCGAAAGAGGCTCCCCGCCTGCCATTCTTCCGATTGGAGTCAGAGGAAGAGTTGCCCCGATTAATGCCAGTGATGGGCCACTTGCCGTTAACCCTGGATGATTTGAAGGCGGTGCCGATGGTTGAGGAGGAAGAGCCGTTTGGGATGGTTCAGTTTTCAGGGACTTGTGCTTGGGTGCCAGTTCCGGGATGGAAGGTGATTTTGCGAGCGGAGGATCCGGTGGCGCTGTTGGCTCAGGTGCAAGATTTAGGCCCGGATCTGCCTCGACCAACGGAAGAGGTGTTGGTGATTATTGATCGCGATCAGCGGCAGTGGCATGAGGACTGTTATTTTTTGGTGGAGGCGGATGGGCAGTTGCAGGTGCAGTGGTTCGCGGAAGCTCCTGAACAGAAGCTTTATGGACAGGTGGTGTTAGTGATGCGGCCTAAGCGAATTTTGGATGAGAATTTTACTAAGGAGCCTTGGCATACAGATGAGTAGCGATCTGCTGATTTTGCTATCGTGAAATAGACGAGCTGTTCTTTTGATAATTGGATAGTTGTAGTTCGCACTACGAATTATCGTTAATTTACTCATCTTCAAAGCATGGTTCAATATCAACTAACTGATAGATTATTCTTTCTTCTTTCCCAACATTTACCTCCCTTATTTTTCGCAATTTAGCCTTATATACAAGGTCAGTTGTTAATTGTTTTGCATTATTGCGTGCTTGCTCAACAATATCTCCTTTATACTTAATTCCACTAACAGAATCTTCAATTCCGAATTTCCATAGTTTGTTGTCATGTTTATATAGGACGCCAATGATTTCAATTTCTTCGGGTTTCTTTTTATCTATTGATTTAACTCGACGGATTATTTCATGAGTTTCTTTAATAGAAAGCTTTTGTTGCCCACCTCTATTGGGAGTTGGAGAGCCCCAATTGATTGAAAATTCTCCGCCAGTATCGACAAGAGCTTCAAGGAATTTTAAATACCGTTTTGCAGTTGTTTTTGGGAGTTTAGAAATATATGCTTCGAGTTTTGAAGAGCTACTTCCAATTCTCATAAGGTTAATGACATGCTCCATAACATTTCCTGGAGAAGAGTTGCCATGAAAATCTGGGTCAAAGTTTACACTAGCGAGCTCAACCTGAAATGACCCTGCTGCAGTATTGAAAATATTAAATTCAACACCTTTCTTTGCCTTAGATATATCTTGTGGAGAAGGTTTTTTCTTAGAAGGTTTAGCTAAACAATCTAAGAAATCTTGCATGCTAACTAAGGTTTTACCTAGTTTTGAAATAGAAGCTTCATTAGGGTGATCGGAAGGAATACTAAATTTAAGAGTTGCTGTTTCCCTAATCATTTTCAGGGCATTATCAATGTATTCACGATGTTCACCAATAGAAAAAATTTCCGATCTACAATTTAGATGTGTATCTGCTTCTGGAAGCCATTCTTGTTTAATTTGTTCTGGAGCAATAGATTCAACTGAATATCTGTTTTCCCTATAAGTAAATCTAACTTTATATAAAATTCCTGTCTCAGGCTTTAGGAATGCTGAACGAACATCGATTTTGCCATGGCGAATATCGTCTAATTTTTTTGCAGAGATCAAGAAATACAACCAAGAATCAAAATCAGATTTATCCTCTATCCATAGAGCTAAGAAAATTTGCTTAACTTGATTTTCACAAGCAAATAAGTGATTTCCGTTGAACTTTATGTAAACTTCCTTAATCTCAAGCTCACCGATATCAATAAATGGCCCTTTTATACTTATATTTCGATTTATATTTGGATAAGACTCTTCATCACAGTCTAAATAGGTTCTGGGTAAAGGCAACCATTCTTGACTGATCTGTTCTGATGAAATAGGTTCTGCAGAAAATTGATTTTCTTGAAAGGAGAAAATAACTTTATATAAAAATCCATATTCAGGATTTAAAAATGCTTGTTGAACATCTTCATTACCATAACGAATTTGTTTAAGTTTATATTCTGAAATAATTAAATATAGCCATAAATCAAAATCTTCTTCTTCAGCAGACCATAATACGAGAAAAATTTGCCCGATCTTATTCTGGCAAGAAAATAAACGTGCTCCATTGAACTCTACAAATACTTCTAATTCATAAAGTTCACCAAGAATAGTATCTCTTGGAAAGTTAATCATAGTGATTGATCGCTAATAGGGCGAAATTCTTTCCACGGTTTTGCTTGTTGATATGGCCATAAAGTATGGTGTGAGTTTCCTGAGCTCGCAGGTGTAGATTTTATCTTGCCAATATTCGGAAAAAGCTTTGCTTCATAGACATCCATCCCTTTTAGATTTGGGAATTTCTTTGCTAGCTCTGCTTCCTTTAAATCTGTAAAACAAGACAATCCACAAGCTTGACACTCTTTAGAATTTGTGGGGAAACGCTTCATAGGTTGTCTTTCCCTCAGAGATCGACAATCGTTCTTTGTTACTGGGTAGTTCTTTGATAAATAATAGACTTTAAAGCTTGGGTCCAGTGCATCGGGTGGTGGACACGACTCTGGTAAATGTTGATAAAATTCTTGATCGATTTCTTTTGAATCAGACATGATCAATTTTTCTGGGACATTTAGGTAAGTATATTGACTGTGACAAATGATTCTTATTGCCAAGAAATAGTGCAATAGAAAGAGTCGAAATATTAATTTTGTAAACTATTATTATAGATCCTTAAATTAGCCTATCTACTTATCTCACAGAATGTTCCTTATTGAATAGTCATCTCTATCTCTTATCCATTGCCTTTTGCTGTTATACGTCAGGCCTCAGGCTTCAAATTAGCCTGCCTCAGTAAAACTCAGTACCTGACCTTCCCTACCAGAATTGTGTGCTGCTTTACAATTGAAATATTCTAAGATTGTGGAGAGCGGAGAGCTGAAACTATAATCATATACTTGATGGTAACCTCATCCATGCTTAAATGGATGTTGGAAAATAAACTCACACACACTGCATTTAATTGAATTATCAGAAAATTACTACGTTACACTTTGGCTTATTTGCTAACTATATATGTATTCCTAATCCCATGCATGCATAGCAAACATTTCTCTCAGTACTGAGTATGAATTCAAATATTAACTTTATAAAATCATTTAAGCTTTTTTAGGCCTTTTAGAGGATAGGCTAGCAGCAAAAATGCTTAACTTACAAGAGATTTGTAGTGTATTGCAAAGCTCATTTTTTGACCTTGGTATAAAATTATTTCCCCAATGAACTTCGAGAAAAATCAAGACGACCAATACCTAAATATTGACTTTTGGCAGTTGAACCAGCAGGCGTACCTCTTACTTCAAACATATAGCTTCCCACTGAAGGATTACGCACTGGGCGAACGGCCATTGTAATCGTCTGACCTGGGGCAACAGGTTGATCAAACGTCACCGTCAATGTCCGAATCGATGGATCGCTGACCACGATATTAATCGGCAACGCCTCGCCTTTATTCCGCTTCGTCCCTTCAAACGCCTTTACAGAAGTCGCCTTAAAACGGGGATATTGCACCCCTTGCTTCAAAATAAACTCCACTTTTTGCAACGGTTGAGCGGCATCTTGCGGAATATCAATCGTAAAGAAGTACGTGGCCCCTAAAGATCGGGCGTCTCGATTCGTTGTAGAAGTGCCGACAAGCTGAGGGGGGCGATCAAAGGTTACCTTTGGACCTCTGGGGAGGGCTGGAAGAGCGGGGGCATCGATCACTTGAGCTACCGCCGTTGATTCTTGAATCGGCTTAGGAGTTGGCTGTGGAGTCGCCTGGGGCTTGGCCTCCATCTTTTTAGAGAGCCGCACAAACGTATTGATGGGAATGCCCAAATTGAACCCAGCCTTAATCACGCTGCGGTTTCCTTGATATCCCGGCAAAACCACCTCTCTGCCTTCGGCTAAACCATGAATTCCCACCACTTTGCCATCGTCATTAAAGACAGGCCCACCACTCATCCCTGCACGAGTGACGTTGGTATAGACCATTTTGTAGCCCTTGCCGATGGATTGGGGCGGCAGGCCAGAAATTTCGCCAGAAGTGAACTGATAGATATGGGGTAGCGCAACCCCCGAAGACGGCCAACCCGCAATAAAGACCTTATCGCCTTCCGTTAACTGATCTGAGTTGCCGAGTTTTGCTAATTGATACGACTTCTGGCTGGTAAAACTCACCAGGGCCAAATCCACATTCGGCAGCTTCTGCACCGATTGATAATTCAAGGCATATTCCGTCCCATCGGGGGCCACAATGTCATACTCATCCGGTGTGGCAACCACATGTTCTGCCGTCAGGGCATAGTAAGTATTATCCTTTTTCCCCACCAGCACTCCAGAGCCAGGATTTTGGCCTTTTACCAAAACGGTGGACTCCTTGGCAATTTGATTCACCTCAGCCCCGGACAACGCCTGGGCTGGCTGCACCATCACCAAAGCAGTTCCTACGGCTAAAGCAGGCAATAGAACGTTAAATCGCTGCATGGGGATAACCCTCACTCACTTGAATTCATTATCGGCGAAGTTTATTCAGATGACGACTTCAGTTCTATTGAATCATCGTCACCATAGACACCACTGTGATCTGTCTCGGTGAACAAGGAAGAGGGTTATCACAGGGCATTGGATTGCAGCCCAAAGGCTCCTATGCTGACAGTAGTTCTCCTCTACTCGACCTGAATCATGACCGATTGGCAGCTAACGGCTTGTATTTTATGTTCCCGAAACTGTGGCCTCCAGGTCCAAGTCGCAGACGGCCATCTCACCAAGATTCGAGGCGATAAAAACCACCCCGTTAGTGCGGGCTATATCTGTCAAAAAGCGGCCCAACTCGACCACTATCAAAACAACGCCGATCGCCTCACCCAACCCCTTAAACGGCAGGAGGATGGTTCTTATCAACCCATTGACTGGCAAATCGCCATTACCGAAATTGCCGATCGCCTACTGGATCTAAAGCAGACCTATGGCAAAGAATGCCTTGCCTTTTATGGCGGAGGCGGCCAAGGCAATCACCTCGGCTCCATGTATAGCAGCACTTTTCGCGATGCCTTGGAGATTCCCTACTACTATTCCGCCCTGGCCCAGGAAAAAACGGGGGACTTCTGGGTGAATGGCAAGCTGTTTGGTCGCCAAAACTGCCATACCACCGAAGATATTGAACAGGCAGAGTGCGTATTGTTTATTGGCACCAATCCTTGGCAGGCCCACGGCATTCGCAATGCCCGCCCCACCCTCAAACAGCTTGCTAAAGATGAGCAGCGGACCATGATTGTGATCGATCCGCGTCGGACAAAAACGGCGGAGTTGGCGGATATTCATCTGCAGTTGCGGTCTGGGACGGATGCGTTTTTACTATCAGCCATGCTGGCAATTCTGGTGCAGGAAGGCTGGGAAGATCAAGCCTTTCTCAAGAAACATACTGCTGGATTTGCAGAGGTGCGGGCTTGTCTCCAAACGATTCCCATTGCAGACCATATTGAACGGGCTGGAGTAGATGCTGAGCAGGTCCATGAGGCCATGCGCCGTTTTGCCACCGCGCAGTCTGCCACCGTCCGGGTGGATTTGGGTTTGCAACAAAGCCTTAACAGTACCCTCAATTCCTATCTAGAGAAACTGCTCTTTCTACTAACGGGGAATTTGGGCAAACCCGGTGGCAATAACTTCCATACCTTTTTCCTCCCCTGGGTGGGCCATTCCGATGCCCAGTCCCCCCGCAAAACGAAGGCTACGGGGATTACCGAAATTGCCCAACTCTTCCCCCCGAATGTATTGCCCGCCGAAATTGAGTCCGACCATCCCCAGCGTATCCGGGGCTTAATTGTCGATAGCGCCAATCCCATGGTGTCCGGGGCCGATACCCAAGCCTACCAACGGGCCTTTACCCAGCTAGATTTACTCGTGGTCGTGGATGTGGCGATGACGGAGACAGCTCGCTATGCCGATTACATCCTGCCCGCTGCGTCGCAATTTGAAAAATGGGAGGCGGCATTTTTTAACTTAGAGTTTCCCACCAATGCCTTCCATCTACGCAAACCCTTGTTTTCCCCTTTAGCGGATACCCTGCCAGAATCGGAAATCTATCGGCGATTGGCAGTGGCGATTGGGGCAATTCCAGAGCGCTATCCATGGTTAGAACGAGTGGCTCGTTGGCATCGGCGATGGCCACAACTCGGCTTATATCGGCTGGCTTTGGTGACGGCCATGACTGTAAACCCCAAGCTGCGCCATACCGTTGCCTTTGCCTTGCAAGGATCCTTAGGCAAAACCTTACCCGATTCAAGTACCGCACCTTTTTGGGGTGTTAGTCAGCTCTATGTGCAGCAACATGGCGAAGCCGTGGCCCGAACGGGGTTACCCGGACGAGGGGGAAGATTAGCGGAAGCCTTATTTCAGCGGATCTTGCAGGGAAGCGGCACGGCCATTAGCCAACATCGCTATGAAGATACCTGGTCGCTGATGGGCTACAAAGATCAGAAGGTTCGGCTGGCGATTCCAGAGCTACTGGAGGAGTTGCAGACACTGCAGTCCCATAATCCCTGGCCCGATTATCCCTTGATGCTGATTGCAGGTGAACGCCGCATGTATAACGCCAACACTATTTACCGCAATCCTCAATGGCGGCAGAGCGATGCTGAAGGCGTCCTCAAGATTCATCCGACGGATGCCGCAACCTTAGAGTTAGCTGATGGAGACCAGGCGCTGTGTGAATCCCCCTGGGGTGAATTATCGGTGCAGGTGCAACTGTGTGACACTCTCCGTCCCGGTGTGGTGAGTTTGCCCCATGGCTATGGGTTGGACTATCCCAATGCCAACGGAGAGCGCATCCGCTATGGTCCACTCCTGAATTTGTTAACGGGGGCTCAGCATTGCGATCGCATTAGCGCTACCCCCTTCCACAAAAATGTTCCTGTGAGACTAAAACCCATTGATAAAACGTAGCCTCGCTTACCAGGGCTGTTTTAAGTTAGCAGCGAGAAAATGCGATGAATCCTATTAGCAAGCTTGGTCATAGCGGGTTTGAGAGATTTATACCCGTTTAATCGTAA
>NZ_JANQOP010000351.1 GCF_028285745.1 Acaryochloris sp. IP29b_bin.137
ATAAACGGTTGTTGGTGCTAGTGATGAAGCTACAAAATCTTTCCCATGCGCTGGCGCTTTCGCGTCTTTGCAATACTGTTGTCATGGTTATGATTGCTGTTAACTAACATTAACTACGGGACAAAACTGAAAGGTGATGTCCACGTTACTAATGATAATGATTTTATTTTTTTTTGTAAACTTAGATTCAGTTTTTCTGAAGAGATAGCCCAGTCTACAGAGTTCAAGCTTATAGAGAGAGAAGATTTCAAGGAATTGAAAAAGATTTAAAGTTGATCGCCCCAGACATCAAATGAGGCGGTCATGGGATACAAATGTATCGATCCTGAAAAATTAGGCCTTAGCTGGCGAGTTTATGAGCAGCGATCGCTACAGCAAATCCAAGCCCGAAATATCGAATAAACTGCCAAAACGGCTCCTTCAAATCATGCCATTTCCAGAGTTGGCTTTCAAGAGTCATCCCCAACGTTCTAATTTGATCTTGGACTTGCTCCAGTTCTGTCTGTAACTCTGCCAGTTTTTCTGCTGTCTTGGCCTTGGCCGTCATATCAGCCTGCACATCCGCTAGCTTCTTCTCTAACTGAGCTTTTTCAGCCTGAGCCGTTTTGATCTCTAGATACCGATCTCGAAGTTGTTGGAGGGTCTGTTCGGCCTCAGTCAAGGCTGCGGGAAACTCAGTATCGAAGTCTTGGGCTGGATCTGAAGGCCCTGCCATCTGTTCTAGCGTTGGTTGTTCCGATGATTCCATTCTGGTTTATCAAATTTAGGGATTATTAATTTATTCATCTCGAATCGGGGGGCGAAGCCTCACCATGACCGATGGTGGAGATGGTCTAACGGAATTTTTCCCTGTGCCTAAACAGTCCTTTCCGCAGCAACGCTGGCAAATTGCCTGTCCAGAGCAAGCACTGGTAGATAAGATTGCGATCGCAACCGGATTATCGCCTCTTCTAGCGGCTGTACTCGCCAATCAAGGCATCACGTCCGTTGAAGCGGCTCAGCAGTTTTTGGCACCGGAGTCACAGATCTTACCCTCTCCTCTAGAAGCATTCCCGGATTTGGCCTCTAGCTTAACGTTGTTACAGGATGCGATCGCATCTCGACACAAAATTGCCATTTGTGGAGACTATGATGCGGATGGCATGACCAGTACGGCCCTATTACTGCGGGTTCTGCGAGCGTTGGAGGCTGACGTTGAGTATGCAATACCGAGCCGCATGCAGGAAGGCTATGGCATCAACAAACGCATTGTCGAGGAATTTGCAGCGGACGGGGTGAAGCTGGTGCTAACCGTCGACAATGGCATTGCCGCCTACGAACCCATTGTCAGAGCCCGAGAGCTGGGATTGACCGTGATCATTACGGATCACCATGATTTACCCCCGCAACTGCCCCCAGCCAACGCCATTCTCAATCCCAAGTTAGTACCGGAAGATTCCCCCTATCGGGGGCTAGCAGGGGTGGGAGTCGCCTATGTCTTAGCCACCTTGCTGGCTAAAGAACACGGCAATACCACGCTGATTACGCCACTCTTAGAACTGTTTACCCTGGGGACCATTGCTGATTTGGCTCCGTTAATCGGCGTCAACCGCCGCTGGCTGCAGCGAGGATTAGCGTTATTGCCCCATTCTCGGTTAGCTGGCGTTCAATCTTTAATGCAAGTGTCAGGCTGTGCCGCCGCCGATCAAGCCCTTAAACCAGATGCCATTGGCTTTCGGCTCGGTCCTCGCATCAATGCCGTGGGTCGGATTGCCGATCCGCAAACGGTGATTGAGCTGCTGACCACCGATGACCCCGGAGTGGCCTTTGCTCGAGCCATGCAGTGTGAGCAGGCTAATCAGCATCGGCGTCAGCTCTGTTCGGATATTGAAGCAGAAGCCATCGACTTAGTTGAAACGTTAGTCCATCAGGGACAAGCTCCTTGGCGACCGGATGGTGATTGGGTTATTTTGCTCGTTCACCCAGGGTGGCACCATGGTGTCATTGGCATTGTCGCCTCCCGGTTAGTGGAACGCTATGGGCTACCCGTTTTTATTGCCACCTACGAAGAAGAAGACCACACCCATATCCGGGGGTCGGCGCGGGGCATTCCTGAGTTTGATGTATTTGCAGCCCTCCAGGCCTGTGATGACGCCCTAGAACGCTATGGGGGGCACCGGGCGGCAGGTGGTTTTTCTTTAGCCGCAGATCAGCTGGAGAAGATGCGATCGCATCTGCGTACCTACGCCCACCAAACCTTACAGATAGACCAGCTCAAGCCTTTAGTGACGGTCGATGCCCAAGCTCATTTCACTCAGATCGATTGGGACCTGTACGAGCAAATTAATCAGCTGCATCCCTGCGGTATTGGCAATCCAGAACCGATTTTTTGGACCGCCAATGTTGAAGTGGTAGAGCAGCGGACGGTGGGCAAAGACAATAGCCACTTAAAGCTCACCCTAGCTCAATCTGCATCAGACGATCAGCCTCAATGCATCAAAGGGATGGCATGGCGGTGGGGCACCTATTATCCTTTACCCCAGCGGATCGACGTTGCCTATCGCCTCAGAGAGAATACTTGGAATCAGCAAACCAATCTGGAGCTGGAAATTTTAGGGGTCCGGGAACCGGTTGCAGACCAACCCAACTCACCGTCTCGGACTCCGATTGTGGTCGCCCAAGCCGATAAAGGGGCACCCGTCGTTCGCCAGCAAGTGGCCTTACACTGTCCAGAGCCCACCGTATCACCTGCATTACTAGAAGCCATAGAATGGTCGAGCTTGGGGGATTGGCCCCAAGTCTTACAAGACATTAGCGGTCATATTTTAATGTATGGCTATCAGCGTCCTTATGTATCGACCACAACGCTGCCCGGAACAGTGGAATACGATCGCCCTAGTCGCCCCTGCGACTGTCTTATTCTATGGTCTTTACCCCCTTCATGGACCCATCTACGTTGGCTCTTAGCCTTAGCTCGACCCCAGCAAATCTATATTCGCAACCATAGTCCCGCGATTTTACCAGCAGAGGAATTGAAGGCAAAACTAAAGTTTGAAATAGCAAAAAACGGTGACCAACCCCTCAACTTGCTGAACTTGGGACAGCAATGGTGGGTAGCACCGAGTACCATTGTTTCTGCTTTTCGAGAAATAGGTTACCCCTGCTCTGACTTCCCAGAGACGGGACTCTTAGAGCAGGAGTTAAAACGCTTACAGCGTTGGTATCATTGCTCAGCCAATCGATTGGCGGGGTTAACCTAGGTTGCGTTACTCCGAAGAGCAACTAAGAGTACAACAATCGGTCCAGCAATGACGACAGCGCCAAGCATGGTGAGTTGAAGTACAACTTGTAAATTAATTGCAGCTAGTAAGTCCATCCTTCCTCCCAGATTAACTCAAACATTGTGAGCGAACGCGCCCTCTATTGTACCTGGTTGAGGGATCGCTTGCGAGGGTGATTTTGATAGGATTATCTTATTAACTCCGATCAGGGTGAAAACTGATAGCAATACAAGCCTAGTCTTGTAATCCATTGAGCCGTTTAGGGTAGGAGCGTTCAGAAGTATGGCAAATTGGTGTTGCGTCGAGCAATGTGGGGCCTGCTGCCATCTTGATCCAACGGAGCGCCCTGATGTTCAAGAGTATTTAACCCCAGAAGAATGGGAGCAGTATCTAAGTCTGGTGGGCTCTGATGGCTGGTGCATCCATTTCGATGCCGACCATCGCAAATGCAAGATCTATGCAGATCGCCCTCAGTTTTGTCGGGTGCAACCGGAGGTGTTTCAACGCATGTACGGGGTAGAACCTGAGGATCTGAATGATTTTGCGATCGCATGTTGTCGCCAACAAATCGATGCCATTTACGGAGACCGTAGCTTAGAAAGCATCCGGTTTGAGCGCGAAATCGGTTTCTAATTTCCTCCTACAGGCATAATGGGGCTAGTCCACTTTGCTGTGATGTCCACGCGAAGTCAGTCACCCATCCTTTTTGTTTAAGCCCACCGTGAACGATACCAATTCTGCCTCAGCTAATCTCCAAACTCCCAATCCAAAAGATCCACGGTCCAACAACGCTGCAAAAGGGTTTGGCAAGGAATTTGGGCTAGCGTTTGTCACCGTGTTTCTGGCAGAACTTGGGGATAAAACTCAGTTGAGTACCCTCCTAATGACAGCGGAGTCTCAGTCGCCCTGGATTATCTTTCTTGGGGCTGCTGCTGCGCTGGTGACCACCAGCCTCTGTGGCGTACTGATTGGGCAGTGGTTGGCACGTCGGGTTTCAGAAAGCACTCTCAACACCGTGACTGGCGCTAGTTTGCTGTTTATTGCAGTCTTGCTGATTTGGGATACAGTACACCTCTAGACTTTAGGAGCCAAAGACCATGGACTGGAAATTATTGGGGCTCAGTTTTGTCGTGGTGTTTCTCGCAGAGCTGGGGGATAAAAGCCAGTTGGCTGCCATCACCCTGAGCGGCAATTGCCAACATCCTCGAGCCATTTTTTTAGGGACGTCTTCAGCCCTAATTTTTGCCAGCTTGCTTGGGGTCTTATTAGGAGAAGGGGTGGGGCAGCTCTTACCGACACAATTGATGAAAGGTATTGCTGCCATTGGCTTTGCACTGTTGGGGATCTCATTCCTGTGGGCACCCGCTGAGGCGAATCCAGATCAAGACTGATCCTCTGGCTGTATACGCAAACTTAAAGAGCGTAAAACCGCAGACTGATTACAGTCCATAATATGCTTGTTGATGATCAGCCGACCCCTACATGCCACTTGCGTCCTATGGCTTCATCTAAAATCAATCTCACCGATCTAAAAAAGCATCTCAAGCAATCTTCGAAAGAAGCGCTGATCAATGACATTAGTGAGCTTTTCAAAACTTTTAAGCCTGTCAAAGACTATTATCAACTCAAACTCAACCCTGAAACTGAGCAGTACGTGGGGGAAAGCTACAAAAAAACAATTGAAAATGAGTTTTTCCCAGTACGGGGCTTTGGAAAAGCTCGACTGTCAGTGGCTCGCAAAGCTGTCAATGACTATAAAAAAGTCTGTCGAGATCCATCAGCACTTGTGGATATGATGCTGTTCTACGTTGAGCAGGGCGTCAAATTTACCGATGCTTATGGTGATATTGACGAGCCTTTTTACAGCAGCATGGAGAGCATGTTTGCGTCTGCCACTCAAGTGATTGCTCAATATGGTTTACACGGTGTTGCAGAACGTCGCTGTCGCCAAATTGTCAAAGATACCTCACAAACAGGTTGGGGATTTTATGACACGCTTCTTGCGATTTATCAGGAAACCTTCGGCAGTTAAGCCGCAAAGAGCCATTCATCTATAGAGGAATCTATGCTGAGCATTATGCTAACGGATCAAAGCACTCTTCCGTAGTCTCTACCCGGAGTAATTCGCAGTTGATTTGATCTACTAGCAGAGCGGCAGAAAATTCACTGGAATAGACCTCTAAAACTGCCTTAAAATCGCAATGAAAGAGAATTCGCTGTTTTGGAAAGACAACTTTTTCAAAATACCAATCCTTGATATTGGCAATGCGAACAACTTCGAGAAAAGGCGTTTGGTTGACATAGCTACACAGCATTGCATCAACACCCTTACCTGAGCGGAATTTAACGACATTTATTATGAAGAAGAAGGGGTAGCATCCCTCTTTAGAGATCAGCCCACCCAGAACTCTATTAACGACTGAAGGTATTCTTGTAAATTTCTTTGAGCTGATCGTACTCTTGGTAAAAATTCGACTTTCGCAAGACGACCAACCGCTTCTCTAAGGCAACTCTAGCCTCATCTCGGCTAATGCTATCCATCTCCAAACCACCCTCAGTTGCCGTAACCAAGAAGAACAGCCTTTTGGCATAAAGACTGGTGTACAAGGCACTCTGCGTATCAATAATGCACAGATTGATCAATAGGCCAAAAACAGGGTGGGATAAGTAGTTTTCTTTAATAGCAGAACTTGTGTTCGCTTTAGATGCCTTACGGGGCTGTCCTCGGCTCACATTGTCCAAACGGTCTGGATGACTAGACATAATGGTGTACCAAATGAGTGGTCAATGCTACAGGCCGCATGGCTTTAAGCATTGATATAGATTGAGTCCGAGAAATCCAACATGGGATTAATGTGGTGGCATCCTAAGATTTTTGTAACCTATGATTCTGCATCCAAAGTTACGAATATGGTAACGGCAGAATCAAAGAAGTAATGATATCCTGACACACTCTCTATGCACTACAAACATTTCGATGAAGGCTAACGCTAAGATTCTCCAATTGAATAAGACTCAACTTGCTGTTTGGTAAGGACAAAAGCCTTGTTTACCAAAAGCACAATACGACTCACATCGTTTGTTCTGACCCGGACGTTCTTCGATCCACTCGCCTTTTTTATTCACCGCCATCCAGTCTTGGGCTGCCGTTTCTGAGTCACAAACTTTGAGGGCAGATTGACGACCCTTTTTCATCACGGCAAAAGTCGTTGGGGTGGTCCAGCGTTCTTCGGGTGTACATATCGGAGGTGGCGTATCACCCTGAGCTGCTTTGTGGAGCTGGATGCGATCGCAAACATATTCCATAACCCCAGCTTCAGACCATAAGGGCACCTCAATCACTTCTACAGGTTTAAGGCCATCCCGCTCATGGCGAGGCCCCCAGTCCCTAAGCAAGGCCACAATTTGCAGCTTCTGAACTTTGGGAAGATGGGGAATACCGGATCCTTCAACCGCATTTTCTAACAAAAACCGATAGACATTGAGCTGTCGGTCCCATTCCACCTTGCCTTCAGCCTTGGCTGATTTCACGGTCCAGGAGCTGGTGAATTTATAATCCTGCAGCAGGCCGTCAGCCGTCACCACCAAATCTATATGGCCAGAAACCCGAAAGCCCTCCACTTCGGCAATGGCCTCCGTTTCCACATGCTCGCCTTCGGCAGCAAATTCCTCCAAAATCGAGTGCATCAGGGTACCATACAGGTGCCACAGCCGTTCGGAGACATCTTCTTCGAGCTGATCGCTGTATTGGCGTCGCAACCAAGCAATCAGCGGTGCATCAATCAGTTGGGTACAAGATAGATCTGCCTTCCCTACAGAATGATGTGCATTTTGCCATTCCACTGCCCGATACAAAGGCATGGGCAAATCCAGCTTGTTAGTGAGTTTCATTGAATAGGTATAAGAATTTTAGGTGTATTTCACGAAGGCAAATCGCCCCTATTGTAAGGTTGAAAGTCTGATAGGCAAGTCGGTCTTGCAACGAAGACAACCCCTCGGCATCGAAGCAAGGTAAATGATGACGATGAAAATTAGCGAACTAATTGCATGGTTTGAAGGCTGGGCCAATCCATCCTGGCAGGAGAAGTGGGATAACTGTGGTTGGCAGATTGAGCCGGGCGTTTTGGATGAACCAGCTCGGGTACTGGTCTGTTTAACGCCTACGTTAGCGGTTATGGCAGAAGCGATCGCACTTCGGCAGCAGGGCACCCCTGTTAATTTGATTTTTGCTCACCATCCGTTGATCTTTGGCCCCCTGAAATCGGTGCAAAAGGGTGATGCCATTGGCGATATGGTTCGCCTCTCCATCACCCATCAAATCGGGGTTTACAGTGCCCATACCAATTTTGATCAGGTTACAGATGGCACGGCGGATGTATTATCTCAGCTGTTAGAGCTACAGGGCGCGGAACCTGTAGAACCGACCCAAGATGGCCTGGGATATGGTCGAGTGGGCAATCTCCAACCTGCTCTGACGCTACAGCAGCTTCTCGCCAAGATTCAGTCTGCTCTAAACCCAGCCGACTTATTGGTATCACCAACAGCCGATCGCCAGCAAAAGATTGAGCGGGTGGCAGTATTGGGCGGGTCTGGAGCCAGCTATATTTCAGCCGTGAGCCAAACAGGAGCTCAAGTCTATCTGACATCAGACTGTAAGTTTCATCAGTTTCAAGAAAGCCGCGATCGCAACCTGATCTTGATTGATGCCGGACACTATGCGACAGAGCGACCAGCCTGCGAACGCTTAGCCAAGAAATTTACAACCAAGGGGGTTGAATGGACCCAGTTAAGCCAAGCAGATGAAGATTTTCGCCGTTTTTGGGCATCCAGCTATAGCAATTGAGGAGCTAGTTAGGACAAAATAGGACCATGTCTTTTCTGCCTATTTCAATGCCCGCCCCCTATAGCAATGACTTCCGACAAAAAG
>NZ_JANQOP010000352.1 GCF_028285745.1 Acaryochloris sp. IP29b_bin.137
ATTTCTTGGGCACAGATTATTGCCAAGGTTGCCAACTTAGGCGCGATACACCCTAGACAAGCATCTGAAAATCTTTAACCGTTTGGCGAAGGTATTGATAGACTTGGCTATTTATTCAGTTGACAAAGATTATTGGGGAAATGAAGAATATCATATTGCAAAAGGATTTATAGGCTCATCTGACGACAAAAAGATTTGGGAATTATCTGAGCCGTTTAAGCTCAAAGATCTTTTGAAGTCTAAATTTTCTGATAGCTCCGATAGAGATCAGTTTCGTAGAATCATAAGGTATTTAAAGAGATGGAAGGATTATAATTTCCCTTCAACAATCTTAGGGCGACCTACAGGCATAGCTTTAACTGCCTGTTGTTATAACATTTTCGCAGTTAAAAAAGGCTATAATTATTACTCTTATACTTACCAATACAATGATTTAATTGCATTGCAAAATGTTGTCAACAGGATGATTAGAATGTTTTCTTGGGATGATCAGATAAGTGTAAAACTTCCTGTTAAACCATATAATGATCTTTTTGAGAAAATGACTAATAATCAAATGAAAGAATTAAAGTCAAAACTAGTTAATCTAAGTCAAATTTTAGCTATTGCATCACAGGAGTATTATCCTTATAGAGCCTGTGACAGTTTGAGAAAAGTTTTTGGTAGCGATTTTCCGAGTTCATAAAATATGGCAAAGCGAAAATCTATTCCTGACACAACTAAATTACGCCTATGGGTCAAATCTGCTGGTCGATGTGAATTCAAAGGATGTAATATACCTGTTTGGTATAATGGCTTAACCTTAAGCGAAGGCAATTTTGCAGAAGTTGCACATATTATTGGCTCTAGTAAAGATGGTCCACGAGGAACTAATCAGTCTGAAGAGCTGCAAGTCGATTTCAATAATTTAATGCTTTTATGCCAACGCTGCCATAAGGAAATAGATGATCATCCTGAACGCTACCCAATTGAATTATTGATTGCTTGGAAGCAAGAACATGAGGATAGAATAGAAATACAAACAAGCTATCCAGAAGATATATACAAATCTACTGTATTAGTTTTTAAAGTAAATATCGGAGATCGAACTGTTCCCATAAACATTGAGGCAATTAGAAATGCAATGCTTCCAAAATTCCCTACAGACCATAGAGGGATAAAGATAGAAGAAAACGATTTTGATCGAATGGCTACACCAGAACAATGGCAATCGTTTGCAGAGGCTAAGATTAAACGTAAAGTTTCAAGGTATTTAGAAGAAGGTATTGATGATGTAAAAATCAAACACATTTCTCTGTTTGGAATATCACCTATGCCTTTACTTATGTATTTGGGTATGTGTATAGGTGATACCGTCCCAACAGATATCTACCAGTCTCACAGAAACATTGAAAATACGAGTAAAACTTGGTCTTGGCAAGAAGGATCTCTAGATAAAGCTAATTACTGCACTACAGTAGAGCGAAAACACAATAGCAACATTGTATTTTTAAAATTGGCAATTAGTGACTCGATTAGTTATGACAAGTATAAAAATATTATCTCAAAAGATTCTAGTATTTACCAAATAACTATACCTGAGCCTTCACCACATTTTTTGAAATCAAAAAAACAGCTTGAGAACTTTAGCTATGAATATCGAAAATTGCTCAACCAAATCCAGGCAAAGCATGGAAATAAATGCAAGATTTATATCTTACCAGCAGTTCCTGTATCAATAGCAGTAGAATCCGGTAGGGTTATATTGCCTACAAAAGATCCAGAGATATACGTCTGTGAGTACTACGGTGATTACGAAGGATTTAGGGTTGTACTTCAAATAAACTAAAGTGGCGAACATTTTATTCGTCAACCAAAGGTATGCCCCCTGACGATAATGTCTAATCACAAAGGGTAAACCCTCACCCCCAGATCCCAGTCAACCGCTCCTGCTCCAACCCTACCTCCACCATCTCCTCAAACCGCTTCAGCACTTTCAGTGGCAGTAGCTTGATTACCTAGTCAGCCAAAATAATTCCTCTGGCCATGCAACTTCATCTAGGAACTTATCGAAAGTCTATCCGTCCACACACAAAGCCATGAGGATCTAGATCTACCTGTGGGATACGGCTGGGATGGTTCATTAACCCGGAGGATAAACAGGTAGAAATTTATCGACCTGATCAAACGCTAGAGGTGTTGCAAGCTCCCAATACGGTTTCAAGTGAGTCGGTGCTACCAGGGCTTAGCTTGTATCTGGAGTGGATGTGGCTATAGGGAAAAGCCTATCATCGACCGATGGTTTTCACCTCAGATTTTTTACGATACCAATCCTTATAGAACTCCTTGCCATAAGCAGTTGCTGCAGCATCTAGATGCTCTGCAACGTCATCAGGGACTACTCCTTTGAAGGTCTCACCATGAGACTGTGGGTCCATGAGCACAACTTCGCAGGGATTTGTCTTGATAATGACCCACCAATTATGACCCGCCTCTGTTACTCCAATCAGATGGTAATTTTTGATTGAGGTAACGACAGTAAGCTCTTCAATTTTTTCAACCCTTACAGCTCTTTTATAGTGATCAAAAGGAATTGTCTGTGAGCATTGCTCAACTGTTAGGGTATCACTTTGTGCAATAACTCCTGAGGGTACGCTTAGTCCCAGTAATATTGCCAATGCTAGTGTCTGCATGTTGCCACCTATTGCAATAAAAATTCTGGATTTACCTTTCTGTTTGCAGGGTCTCTAATCTCAAAATGGAGGTGAGGTCCTGTTGTTGACCCACTATTTCCACTAAGACCAACTGTCTGTCCTTTGGTTACAGTATCCCCTATCTTTAGATTCGTCTCGGATAGATGCCCGTAAACTGTCACATATCCTGAACTATGCTTGACAAACACGAGATTGCCATAGCCATCACCACAAGGTGATTTATAGTAACCCTCTAATGGGCATCGCGTCTCAACATCTAATACGGTTCCCCCGTCTGCCGCTTTAATTGGAGTTCCTCTTGGCAACCCGTAATCAATACCATGATGGAAACCTCCCAAGCTTCTTGGTCCATATGGAGAGGTTATGGTACTTGGGTCAGCAGGCTGAGAAAAGACTCCGGTGGTGACTCCATCTCCTTGAACAAATGTCCCTAATTGACCATTTGGGTTACTCGCGATCGCACCGGGTCTACAAGGCAACCCAGTTGAAGCCACCCCAATAGGCTCATTTGTCGAAGCGTCCCCAGTTGGTCCATAGATTTTGAAATTCTCTGGATTACGCCACACTTCACTTTGCTCAGGACCACCCGGCAACGAGGTCCACTGCCACGGCGACAGCACCCGATCAGCTAAGGCAAAGTCCCCTCTCTCAATCGCACCCAGCAAATCAACATTCTGCTCAGCCCCAATGATTTTGATCCACTCCGCCGCTGCTTGAGCCGCAACCGCCCGATCTCTGGTCCAACCATCTATCCCTGTTCGTTGTAGAAGAGACTGCCTAGACTCTGGCGTGAACTGATAAATTCCGTAAGCCCCTGTCCCAGGATTGGGCCTCCAGTTCGTCCCATCACTGCTTTCACCTATGCGTATCCGAGCTAAATACTGTCTGAGATTATGGTCAGGATCGGCGGGCGTTGCAGGCGTTGACGTACCCTGATGTTGTGCATCACTAGCCGTATGACTAAAGGTTGCAGCCGCCTGGTCCGTACCCACAAACCGCCAATGCCAAGGCTCAAAGCTGACCCCTTGGCTATTCCCCTCTGGGAATGACAGCTCAAACCCATACTTCCCCGCATTCTGCTTCATCCAGGCATATTCAGGAGTGTTCGCCCAAGATTTATTCAGATAGGGATTCGCATTATTCCCTACATCCACGGCTAACCCCGTATGGTGCTCACTGTGGCCTGCGGGTGCTGATATCTTCGCTGCTGCTTCTGGAGAGCCTTGCTCAGCGACCTGATCCGAGAACAGCTCTTCTTGCAGCTTTCTATCCCGAAAGCCGGATACTGCTTTGATATCCAATCCTTGAGCCGCAGCATCAGCCCGCATTTGCTCAAAGGCTGACGCAGCATCCTTGGTTAGGCCAACCGTAGCCCCATCCACCGCAGTCACTTCATAGAGCTGTTCATCTGTCTCCGTAAAAACATGATGCCCATACTTAGTATTTGCGGCTCCCGCATCACTCTGGCCCGCTGTCGCAATAATCTGATCGGGGTCGCAGTACACCCCAGCAGCCAAAGTTTGATTCCTCAAACGTGCAAGACTAGCAGGCAGGTTCCGCCGACTCGCGACGAGGAACAGTCCATCCTCTTTGACGACAAACGGCGTTGGAATCACCAAGAAGTGGGGGGTACATTGCTGGCCGAGCAGGGGAATGGTGACGCAAAACTGAAAGGCAACACTAAGCTTAGCCGTACTCTTTTGGTCTGGGTACTCGGTGATTTTCTTGAGGACAAACTTAGTATGGCTATTCACCCCAAACGGATGAATCCCCGCAGGTTCCCAGCCTCCGTTCACCCACTTCAGCAGTCCTTTACCGCCCTTCACGCCTTGGCCGTTCTTGCCTCCTGAGTCTCCTTGCACCCATTGCTTCCCTTCGATATCATCATCCCCCGTCACTTGGGCCACTGGGGAACTGATAAATTTCCTCATCTCGAAGTGAGGGCAGTTATCCGCTCTTTGGTTTTGGGTCTGGCCGAGGGTGCATTTGATGGGTCTAAACTTTTGGTCTTCACTGCCACCGGATAGCGCATGTTGGATGGAGGGTTCCTCTGGCCCCTCGACGCCACTGTAGGCGATATCAAACCTCGCGAATAAGTCCCCCGCAAAAAAGCTAAAGGCTAGGTCGAAGGGGAGCTTGTCAATCGGAATCTCTGAGAGGCCAGGAACGGAATTAATAGTCTTGTCCTTCGCCCCTGGTATCTCCTCAATCGCTAAATCCGCAATCTTGGGTAAGGTCTGCTCAATAGGCTGATTGACGAGATCAGGGACCGCACCCAAGGGCAAATTCTTTAGCTCAGGCACGGCCTTGATAACTTCTTTGACGGCAACATTCGTTCCTTTTGCCAAAATGTAGGCTTGTGCCCTTTTCCTAACCTGCTGCCAGTTGCCATTTATGGCATCACCCACGATGGGGACAATCTGATTAACGGGCAGCTTCTTGATGGTGGGGCCAATCTTTTTACCAATCCCCGCTAGCTCAATCTGCTCTGCCTTGTAGATTACCCCCTCCCAGTTGCCCCGTGCCAGGTCTTGAAGGGGAATACCTTTAAGAGCAGGAATTTTACTGAGCTTGGTGATTAGCACTTTCTCTCCCGTCGTCAGGGCGGCTTGCTGGAGCTGCTTACCTGCTTGCGAAGGGTCATGGAGTACCCCTAGTGCAGCTTGGATGGCGGGAGCGGCATCATCAACAGTAATCTTCTCGCCATTACCGAGCTTGGTGTAGAGGTTATCGACTTGCTCAACCGTCAGACCATATACGAGGGGGACATCGCCAATGGGCACTCCAGCGATATTAGTTCCTTGTCTCGCTGAAATATCTCGCAAGGTGAGCTTGGTAAAGGATGCCGTGACGGGGTTTTGCTGCAAGTCTCCAAACTTCAGGATTTGGTCGGGAGTGGCCCCTTGTGCCCATGCCCGATCCACTTGGTAAGGAAGCTGCACTCCATTGGGCAACGGGGGCACCTCCACATACCCTGCTTGCTCAGCTCCCGTGAGCTGCTGAAAGGTGGGCGAGGGCCCAGCGTCTGGATCATAGTAAAGCCCTGGCAGACTCACGGGCGTATCAGGACTGAGTGCTGCCGTTTGTTGCTGCTGTTGAGCGAGGACGGGTGCTATCTGCGCGAGGGTGGGCAGGCTAGCCAGGAATAAGGCGAGGAGTTCTTGTTTCATAGGGAATACTGTGGTGCGACAGGAGAATATGCCACCTCAGGAAAACGGCCTCATCAGGGGCTGCTATCTGAAGAATTCAATGGGAATCAGAAGACGGCTTACACCTGAGGTGGATAGTTTTGAGGTACGAGTTAATGTGCCACTTCGTTAATTTGATGGAGTGGCGGTGACTGAGAATGTGCCACCAGTTTTATTAGGCTGATCGGTGCCATTGAATATGCCCCACTGTTATTTGCCGAATGTGGGGCAATGGCTTTGATGAAGATGGAGCGCGCTTATATAGGAGATGATTAGGTGATGGAAACCCGATCGCATTGTCTGGGTCGGGCGGTCTTGGGTACGCATATTCCTTGCTCCTTGATTTGATGGATTGGAACTCTTGATGGGAATATACGGTTTTTATTTTCGAGGCTCGATGCAAAGGCAAAAATGAGGCCGGGTGAGCGTTGTAGAGGTAAGACTAAGTACATCCATCGGTTGCTGCTGCTGGGTGAAAATAGAGGCAATCTGCACAAGGTGAGCAAACTAGCTATAGCAATTGAGGAGCTAGTTAGGACAAAATAGGACCATGTCTTTTCTGCCTATTTCAATGCCCGCCCCCTATAGCAATGACTTCCGACAAAAAG
>NZ_JANQOP010000353.1 GCF_028285745.1 Acaryochloris sp. IP29b_bin.137
CTTTTTGTCGGAAGTCATTGCTATAGGGGGCGGGCATTGAAATAGGCAGAAAAGACATGGTCCTATTTTGTCCTAACTAGCTCCTCAATTGCTATAGCCTTTGGTTGGATCAAACTTCTCCACTCCTCGTTACAAGCCAATCGTGCCTTCTTGGATTAGATCGAGGAATTCAAGCTTAGCTTTGTTGTATTTCTTGGCAATGGAGACGACCAAACGCAAATTGGACTCAACCATTTTACGATTGGCGATTTGCCCCAACTTCAGGTCTTTCTGAAGTTGAGAGACAGGAATTTCAGCCTGTTCTGCCCACTCCGACAGAGTAGGCTCCCGTTCGAGTTTTTCCTGCAACTGTTGTTTGAGTTCCTGCAACGTGATCATTTGTTGAACTTGTTTGCCAAAAATGATTTCTTGCTCATGATCCAACAAAGGAAACCGACCAATTTCCTGCAAGTAAGTGGTAATCGAGTCTTTGCTCTGAACTGAGGATTTCATGATGGAGAGGATTCAAGGGTGGAGGGGAGGGTGAAACAAATGACCCCAGCTCAAAACTGGGGTCAAAACGTAAAGGCAGCTAAGGACCATTCAGGATGATCAGTCTGACGCAAGGAGAGGTTAATTGATAAAAAAGATAAACGCAGTCAGTTGTCCAATGATTCCTTTTCCTGTCAATATTTCAGTGACCAAGGCGATGAAAAATCCATACATGGCTAAGCGACCGCTAAACGTCTCCGCATAGCTGTTAAAACCCCAGGTCTGGTTTTTGATGCTCATGGTATTTAACTCCGTAATAAAAATTCACTTATGTAAATTATTGTAAATATTATGTAAATTATTGTCCACCAAAGTTCGAACTTTCGGTTGGGATGGATGCTGAGGAAAAATGTTGACCCAGCCATATTGAAGAGAAAGGGCAAAATCCATGAAAAAACCCAGCCGAGAGGCTGGGTATAAGGAGGGTTTAGTTGTGCGACAGTCGAAGCCGCTTGATCCGAAATTTCGTTCTGCAAATACTAATTAATGTCTGGTAAGTAAAAAGACGCAGGTGAGAGGAGAGTCAAAAGGTTAGCAACGTCAGAAGCGATTTACATCAATCCCCAGAAGTGGAGGACGCCCTTGCCAGTTACGAGTTCAATAATCAAGGCAATGTAGAGACCAACCATAGCAAGACGGCCACTCCAAGCTTCTGCAAAGGGGTTGAAACCAAAAAAGTTGTTGGATGAATTCATAATCTTAGACTCCGTGAAACCATGTGTGTTGTAACTTTATATGAATAAATGTAACAAAAACTTAATCAACTGTCAACAGCATGGATCGCTTTTCTGTTTCCTGAGTGCTTAGGGGGAGATCAAACATAAAGCCTGTGGGAATAAATGGACTCCGCAGATCCTCGTGGAAAAAAACTATCACTTTTTTACCCATGAGGTAGGGCAAATTCTCTAGAAATCTGGTGGTCCAGATTCCTGAAAAGGTGTTGTGGTGTTGGCATAATGCCGATGCGATCTCAGCTTGGCAACAAATGCCGCAAAAAACGCTGAGAGAGGTTCATCATCTCAGCGCTACTTACTCAATATGCAGGATGGGGGATTAAGGGGCGTACATCCCTTTCATTTCGGTCAGCAACAGACTTTTCTCGACCGACTACACGACCCATTAAATGTAGGAGGAGACATCCTCTTTACAGTCATCCGCTAGATAGGATAGAGCCTTAAACCGCAAGCCGACAAGCTGCTCGTAGAGGGGATTGAGTTTGCACATGGGGGGAATATGAACCACCTTTTTGCCAAATAGGGTGATATCCCGCTCAAACGGACATTGGGAAGGAATCATTTTGCACAAAAATCGAGCAACTTCAGGGTCTTGAATATCCAAACCATCCAGCCATTGGCGCACGGGCTTTAGGGGATCGCGGGACTGTCTTTCAGTCGGTTTAGGAGTATCGCCCAGAGCTTCACCGTCTAGGGTGAGCCTGAGGGAGTCAACGGCGGTCAGCTGAACTCGCAGGGCTTGGGCAAAGGTTTCTAGAACTTGATCTTCGGAGCTAGAGTACACCCCATCGGCCAGTGCAACCATCACAGCGGTTCGCAAAAAGTTTTCCGCAACTTTGGGGTTATCTCCTAACCCATCGGCCAGTTCTTCGGGAGAGATGGGTTTAAAGGAATCGTTCTCTAGATCGGGCGTCAATTCATTAGCCACTACTTCTTCAATCAGAGACTGTTCCTGAGGATCAAATTTGCCATCCGACCAGGCAATGGTCATTAAGCCTCGAAGCCAAGTAGAGGTTTGATCCGCCGTGAAAGTAGATTGCGAGCTAGTTGTCATAACGTTTCTCAGACGTAGGTCACCAAATAAGTCTTTGCAAAGTGCCACTGCTCACTGATTGTAACCTTTGCGAACAGAGGATGCTCGCTGTTTCCGATCCTCTCCTGGTAAGTTTGAATGAGGGGACTCCACCTGAGAACAGCTTATTTAGGCATTTTCAATGGCGCGCAAGCCAACCTTAACCTACGATCGCGGCACGCTTATTTTGCATCCTCCACCCAAGGGCAAAGACTGGCTGGATTATGCAACTTGGGATGATCGGGTGGAGCGGTTTCGAGTCCCCGCGATTGAGTACAGATCCCTACTGACAGCCACGCAAATCACCGATCCGCGTCTGGTAGATCAGGCCAAATCCTATGAGACTTTAGAACTGGCTCCCAGTCTGCAAATGGAGCCCTATCCTCATCAGCAAGAGGCGCTAGACGCTTGGCAGCAGCAATGTCGAGGGGTTGTAGTCTTACCAACTGCAGCCGGAAAAACCTATCTGGCCCAGTTGGTCATCCAGGCGACCCAACGCAGTACGTTAATCGTTGTCCCAACGCTGGATTTAATGCATCAATGGTATGCCCACTTGGTGGCCGCTTTCCCGGATGCGGAGATTGGTTTGTTAGGCGGTGGATCACGCGATCGCACCCCAATACTGATCGCCACCTACGATAGTGCCGCCATCCAGGCCGAAAACCTGGGCAATCGCTATGGTCTGCTGGTGTTCGACGAATGCCACCATTTACCCAGCAGCTTTAATCGGGTGATTGCTGAATATGCCATTGCGCCCTATCGTTTGGGATTAACCGCAACCCCGGAACGAAGTGATGGTAAGCATGAAGATTTAGACGGTCTGATTGGTCCGACCGTGTATCGCCGATCGGCTGAAGAACTGTCTGGGGTGGCCTTAGCCAAACATAAGACCGTACAAATTCAGGTCAAGCTCTCCACTCAGGAACGAGAGCGATATGACGAGCTGATTCAAACTCGTAACCAGTTTCTCCAATCTGCTCGGATTTTTCTAGGCAGCTTAAAGGGTTGGCAGCAGTTTGTGCGGGAGAGTGCTCGCTCCAAAGCGGGACGGAGAGCCATGTTAGCCCATCGTCAGGCCCGTGCGATCGCATTCGGTACGGAAGGCAAACTCCGCATCTTGGCGGATCTCTTAGCCCAGCATCACCCTGAGCAAACGCTAATTTTCACTGACGACAATGCCACCGTCTATCGAATTTCCCAGGATTTCCTGATTCCAGCTATTACCCACAAAACTCCCGTCAAAGAGCGTCATGATATTTTGCAGCGATTTCGTTCGGGGGATTACCCTACTCTGGTCGCCTCTCGCGTCCTTAATGAAGGTGTAGACGTTCCAGAGGCTAGCGTTGCGATCGTATTATCGGGAACTGGATCAACCCGAGAGTACGTGCAGCGACTAGGGCGAGTGCTGCGCAAAGGTAAAGATCCCAGTAAGCTAGCCCTTCTTTATGAAGTTATTGCTGAAAATACAAGCGAAGAAAATACAGCTCGTCGCCGTCAGCCAAAGCGAAAGAGGGTGCAGCTATCAGTAATACCTGATCAGTATGGGAAAACGGATGTTTCAACACCCCGCGCTGCGGAGAAAACAATCAATTGGCAGAAGAAAACCGATTTTTGAGTTGAACACCATACTCAATTCTTGATTCTGCATTTTAACGGTATGGCATGCTCCAATCACTCTAGGTAGATAAAATTCGTGATGGAGGTTTCTCTTTAAAAAATTTCCCCGATGTACGGGGCTTGAAGCACAAACCATGGCCGCTTCAAATTTTCAATAACCCCTCTCAGAATTTTCTCAGTCTTTCACGCTACCCTAAACGTAATGAGCTTGGGTGATGTTCATTGTTGATGGCTATCCTTGAGTGCACTCAGGCATTAGCCAAACGTGAATGTTCGCCATCAGTCATGGGGTTGTGTAAGGGGGGTAATAGGTGCAGGTCCCCACGGCTGTTTTCAGACGGAGGTAAACCGTATGAAATATGCTCCCCTCGCTCTATCAACGCTTGTTGCTGTACTGACAATAGATATAGCAGTCGCTCAGGCAGAAAATATACCCCAGCCCCAATCTGAATCAACTGTACTTCTCGCCGGGAAACATAAAGGGTTCCGTCAGGGTAACTTTAGGCATCAACGACAGTTTCACCCACGCCATTTTAGAAAATTTCCTCGTCACCATCATTTTCGACATCGTAAATTTCGACGGTTCCCTGGTCGGTTTCGGCATCGTCCCTTTCACCATCGTCGATTTGGCAGACGATTCTATCCCCGTTTCCGACACTACCCCTACATTCGGAGGCGCTATCCTCGCTACTATCCTTACTATTACCCTTTCTCGCGACGACTATATTTCAACGGATATTCTTTCCCGCGTCGGCGCTCCTACATCGCGCCCGAACATATTGGGCCGGAAGGCAAATATGATCACCAAGGACTGGCAAAGAGAATCATTTTGGGTTTGGTCGCCGATCCAGATTTAAAGCCCTTAGTCGCAACGTTGAATATTCAACAAAAAGGAGAGAAAGTATTTCTGAGCGGTGAAGTTCCAAATCAGGATGCCTTAGACCAAGTCATTGAACTGGTTAAAAACACTAAGGGAGCTAAATCAGTTGATGTCACTGAGGTGGTTGTGCAATCTGAATCTGAAGTAGAGGAGGGCGATATTCCCTCCTCCTAAATCAGCTCGGCATCCGTTATAATCTCAACCAGTGCAGGTCCCTTGTAGGCTAAGGCTTCTTTCAAAGCGGAGTCTAGGTTCTGCTTGTCCGTCACTCGCACCCCATATCCACCACAGATTTGGGCGTATTGGGAGAAGTCAGGATTATGCAAACTGGTTTGCCAAACATCCCATTCCCCAGCCCGCTGCTCCTTGGAAATCTTACCCAGCTCACAATTATTAAGGAGGACATGGGTAATGTTCATGTTGTATTTCACGGCTGTTGTGAACTCAGCCAGATATTGCCCTAATCCTCCATCTCCAGAAACAGAGACAATGGGGCGCTCATGGCCTACGGCAGCCCAAGCTCCCATGGCACCAGGGAAACCAAAGCCAATAGAGCCTAAATATCCAGACATTAAGACTGACTGGGCTTCACATTCAAAGTAGCGACCAAACGAATAGGTGTTATTGCCCACATCGACGGAGATAACGGCATTGCTTGGTACTTGCCGAGTCATGGCAGCAAAAATCGCCGCGGAGTTAATGCCCTTGCCATGATCATCCTGTTCTCGTTTACGCTTTTCTGCTTGCCAGATTTGCCAACGTTGGGCTACTTCTGGTCGCTGATCAATCGTTTGGATGTGTCCAGTCAATGCCGTTTGGAGCTGGTCAACGACAACGCTAATTTCACCCCAGACGGGGACCGTAATGGGGTGGAATATGCCCAAGGCCAACGGATCGAAATCGACCTGGATAATCGGTTTACCCGCATAAATGCCAGTGTGATTAGAGAAGGATGCGCCAAAGACCAGTAAGACATCCGATTCATTCATAAACCAACTGGCAATGGGGGTTCCACTGCGCCCAAGGACACCACAGCCCAGGGGGTGATGGTCGGAAATTTGCCCTTTGCCCTTAAAAGTTGTAAGTACGGGGGCATTGAGCAGTTCAGCAAGCCCTGTAATGCCTGACATAGAGAACCGTGATCCGTGTCCCACAATAATCACAGGTCGCTGACTCTTTTTCAGCAAGTCAATGGCTTGGTTGAGGGATTTGGCGGGTGGTGAGATGTGTAAGGGCGTTATGCGGCCATTGGGACTAGAGGCTTTGAATTCAGTAGCAGGCTGGGTCTGAATCTCATCAGGGAAAATTAAATGGGCCACATCCCTTTCTAGCAGGGCATGCTTAATGGCTTGCGTCATCAACTCACCATGCTGACTGTGACTAAGAATCGTTTGGCTCCAGGCCGCTACCCCTTGAAAAGCGGCGGATAGATCGCATTCTTGGAAGTTGCCCGTTCCTAAAACCTGAGTATTGACCTGTCCCGTTAAGGCCAAAATGGGGGCACGATCTACTTTGGCATCCCATAGGCCTGTGAGTAAATTGGTGGCCCCCGGCCCAGCGATGGTAAGGCAAGCGGCAGGACGTCCTGTCAGTTTGGCATAGGCGGAGGCCGCAAATGCACCGGCCCCTTCATGACGGATTCCAATAAATTTGAGATTGCCCTGTTCTTCTTGGCGTCGGAGGGCATCGGCAAGGCCCAGATTGGAATGGCCGACCATTCCAAATACATGGGTGATACCCCAATTCACCATGGTTTCAGCCATCACATCGGTGACGGTGCGGGTATGGGGTGGTTCGGTGGCTAAGCCTACGTAGATGCCATCCTCTCGGACCTCTATCGGGAAGGTCTCAAGCGCATCATCTACGTCTAAATCCCCAGGCGGTTGACCCGTTAGGGGACAATAGTCCCAACCATGCCAAGGGCAGCGGAGGAGACCATTTTCAATGGAGCCTTCCCCCAGGGGTCCGCCTTGATGGGGGCAGCGATTATCCAACGCACCATATTGCCCCTGGTAATGGGTGATTGCTAGGCTTTTGTGACCTGTGATCGCAGTTGTGACTCGCCCTTCTGGTAGCTCATCGAGTCCCAATACCCGAAACCATTGGAGGGAGGTATCAGCCATTCTTCAGTTCCTTCACTGCTCGTGGATTAGCGTTTATGCTCAGGGTTTTTGAAATCCGTTTTACAAC
>NZ_JANQOP010000371.1 GCF_028285745.1 Acaryochloris sp. IP29b_bin.137
ACTGGAGGATCTGTTTGGGGAGCAATTCATCACGGTTATTTGCCTAGATGATTACCACAGCTTGGATCGTTATCAACGGAAGGAAACAGGTATTACTGCGCTAGACCCTAGAGCGAATAACTTTGATTTGATGTACGAGCAAATCAAAGCCCTAAAAAGTGGTCAATCCATTGATAAACCCATTTACAACCACGAAACAGGTCTTATTGACCCCCCTGAACGTATCGACCCCAACCATATTGTCGTGATTGAAGGTCTGCACCCCCTCTATGACGAGCGGGTTCGAGGTTTGATTGATTTCAGCGTTTATCTAGACATCAGCGACGAAGTTAAAATTGCCTGGAAAATTCAGCGAGACATGGCTGAACGGGGTCATACCTACGAAGATGTCCTTGCCTCTATCAACGCTCGTCGGCCTGATTTTGAAGCTTATATCGATCCCCAAAAGCAACATGCAAATGTTGTGATTCAGATCTTACCGACTCAATTGGTTAAAGAAGAAAAGCCCGGCAGTATTCTCCGCGTTCGCCTGATCCAAAAAGATGGTGTGCCCGACTTTGAACCCGTTTACCTCTTTGATGAAGGGTCAACGATTAACTGGATTCCCTGTGGCCGCAAGTTAACCTGCTCTTACCCCGGTATCAAAATGGCCTATGGTCCTGATGATTATTACGGTAATAGCGTATCCGTTCTAGAAGTAGACGGTCAGTTTGAAAAACTGGATGAGGTGATTTATATCGAAGGCCATCTCAGCAATACCTCTACCAAATTTGAAGGTGAGATGACTGAGTTGCTCCTCAAGCATAGAGATTATCCTGGCTCTAATAATGGGTCTGGATTATTCCAGGTGATTGCTGGCTTGAAGATGCGCGCTACCTACGAAAAGCTGACGACCTCTAAAACCTCTGAAACAGTCGGGGTATAAGGCAAATTAACTCACTCAAACGCAAGCCAATGATGCTTGTGATCAACAGATAGGGGTTGGCAGAATCCCAGCCTTTATTTGTCGATCTCGAGTGGGTGTATCCAACCGTTGGGGGAGGCTGTCTTCAAGCTTAGCCCTCACCTCGGAACACGCCCATCGTAATATTCGCTTGTTTAACTGGACATCGGCATTTGGGACGAGTTCTTGCCGTATTGGAGTGGTACAACAACCTCGGAAAGCGGTTTTATCCTTGAATCACCCGTCAGTATGTTAATCTGATAAACCGTTAGAGAAGAAATATCGAGGGCTGTGAGCCAACCGCTATGGGGATGGTAAGCACCGGTATCGATACCTAACCACCCTGCGCCTTGGACAATCTGCCCTGGTTCAACCTCTGCAAACGTAAAGGTCATGGTATGCCCCGTAATAATTGTTTTATTCGCGAAGTACGGTTTGGACATATTGTGAAATTCGCGGCGAATCCAGCAAAATTCCTGATCTGTTTGCAGTTCTAACGGTATATCTGGATGTATACCCGCATGAACTAGCCAAAAATCGCCTAAGTCCAGGTAATTCGGCAAACTCTTCAGCCAACTGAGATGCTTCCATAGATGCTCCTGGGAGTTGTAGCTTTCCAAGGTTTTCTTGCCCCCCGCTTGCAGCCACATTTGTAGAACAGGGGAGTTTGGCGAAAGGTTTGCTAAAGCCAAAACCATCATCTGTTCATGGTTTCCGAGCAGGCAAATATGACCTTCGTCCATAACAAAATCGACAACCTTGGAGCTATCCGGTCCTCGATCAATCAGATCTCCTAAAAAATAGATTTGATCGGAACTGTTGAGATTTAACAGGGACAGGAGGTCAAGCAGCCCTTGAAAGTTACCATGTATATCGCCAATGACAAATCGTCGTAGTTTAGGAGTCGTCATTCACAGATTCTTGACAGGCGTAAGGGCTAACAACAGTTATACGGTATTTGTCGATACAAAAAAGACTGGGGAAGGCGGCAGTATGGTATTTCCCTCTTTCTCAAGTATGACTGATTTACGGATAAAACGAGAAGTTATTTTGTTAGGTTGAAAAACATTGATATTCCCTGTTTTAAGAAGGACTTACAAGGGTTTGGGTTAAGGATATGAATAAGGATTGTATTCGCCTCAACGGTATTCGCAGCTACGGTTACACGGGTTTATTGCCAGAAGAGAAGGTCTTGGGACAGTGGTTTGAGGTAGATTTAGCGCTATGGCTGGATTTGACGGCGGCAGGTCAGAGCGATCGCATTGAAGATACCTTAGATTACCGTCAAATTATTGAGCAGGTAAAACAGATTATTCGAGCCTCAGAATATGCCTTATTAGAACGGCTAGCAGCGAATATTGCCGAGCATTTGCTGAACTATACAATCCTCCAAACCATTGGCATCAGATTGACTAAGGTCGCGGCTCCCATTCCTGATTTTTCGGGTCGAATTACGGTTGAGTTGACTCGCAATCGCTCAACTTGAGGATTTTTAGGATTCGACATATGGTTTGCCCTACCACTTGATCGGGACGGAAAGGCAAGAGAGTGCTGACCTTACAGCTAAGACGTGCGAAAATCCCCCAGCCCCCTCAAAATGCCATATACTTAACGTAATGTTACATTGCGATATCAACGGAGTACTGATCTTATGAGCCCATCCAATCCAGAACCCATGTGGGGCTTTACTGATTTTGCAGAAAACTTCAGTGGCCGATTGGCAATGCTTGGCTTTTTCCTTGGCTTTGTGACTGAAGTTATTTCTGGCGAAGGGATACTGGCACAAATTCTCTCATTGTTTAGCTATTAAGCTATTTTCTAGCTATTAAGGCGCTTTGGGGATTGAAATTCCCGTTTTTTGGCCCTTCAACAGCATAAAAGCCCAACTTTTATCCAAACCTTCTCAACCTTGATCATCACCCTGATCAGGGTATTTTTATGCCTATTAGTTTGGGCGGATGTGAGGGGTTGTTGAGAATATTCCGGGCTTAAGTTGAGTCTTGCTTTGCAGACTGATTTTGCTTGCCCGTTGATGGCAGTGTATGTGTCTAGTTCGTTTTATGGGATGGAGACAGACAATAAGATAAGCCCAGGCCAATATCCTGTTTTTGTCCATGGGGTAGAAGATTGATCTGAATGGCTTTACAGTTGATTGCTCAAAGTGGTAACCCATAAATAGGCGCGTGCATTACTGATAGACAAGGAAGGTTTATATGACTGCGAACGATACCATGGCTCCAGATTTTCTGTTTCTCGCTTTCCTCGGAGCCATTATTCTCATCATCTTTTTGCAATCTCGTTCAATTGTGAAGCAGCAAGTTGCAGAGAAAGAGTTGGAAGAAACTCAAGACCACATTTCGTCTTTAACGAACCAGATCGAAAATATGACCGAAAATCGAGAACAACTGGCGGAGGCAGTGCAAAAGACACAAGAAAAATTGGTTGTGATGTTTATGGCCTTAGAAGAGTCGAAACAACTGGCAGGGCTTCTTCCCCAGGTAGACGGCGATCAACCCAATCTATTGGAGGGGGTCAAAGAACAATTTGCGGGTATGCTTGAACAGCAAGACGATTGATCATAGGAGCCCCCCTTCTTGTCTCATATCTCATAACTATGAAGATTGGGGTCTGGGGAGTCGTTCCTTCTGAAATTTTGGAGAGTAGGCTGGATGGCAATGGCTTTCCAGCCTTTATGCTGGTATCCATCAAAAGGTGGTGGCAAGTTGACGAGTGGTAGCCATGGCCTGGGCTAAAGATTGCTCCTGTTCTGATGACGCTAGCTTGTCTGCATGGATATAAGTAATATCCGTCAGGCCGAGAACGTTAAAGATGGCGCTAAGATAAGGGGCCAGAAAATCTCGATCTTCCCGTCCTGAGCCCGTTCGGTAGTTATATTTTCGGGTTGTAATCACCAATAGCTTTTTGGTGCTCAGTTGTCCGCTCCCTGCACTATTTTCAAGGAGCAAGGTGCGATCGCGTCGAATCACCTGATCCAGATAGGCCTTGAAACTAGAGGGCACCGTTAGGTTGTACATGGGCATACCCACCACGTAGCAGTCTGCCGCGAACAGCTCATCGATGAGAGTATCGGATAGTGCGATCGCAGCCTTCATCTCCGCCGTCCGTTCCTCTGGGGCAGATTCGTAAGCCGCGACCCAAGTCTCATCAATATGGGGGATGGGAAAACTACCAATATCTCGATAAATAATCTGATGCTCGGGGTTGGTTTGTTGCCATTGTGAGACAAACGCTTGGGTGAGCTGTCGGGAGAAAGAGCCTTGGATGCGGGCACTGACATCCATATGGAGTAAGCACCGGGATTTGGGGTTTGGAGAACGCATACTTAACAGTCTATTTTGCTTGCTAGCACAAAGTTGACCCAGCCTCTCGTTGAAGAATATGCTGTTTACAATTGTCGATAGCTTTTCTCCCGACGATGGTGATGCCTGGACTAGCTATTGCCAGTGGCGAGGAGTCGCCTTTACACGATTTGATTCCATTGATGGCCTCCTCAGGCCACGTCTCTTTGAAGATCCTGAGGGTGAAGATTGGCATCATATTGTGAATGAAGATTTCAAGCTTCACCTGATTACGGATTACGATTATGCTGTTCACAAGCATAGTGAGATGGGCCAAGGCGATCTAGTGGGTGTGAAATTTAGCAAGCACGATCCGTGTGATCCACGCTTTTTGGGATTTGATTTAATCGATGGATATTGCGACATCTCCTTGCTAACCAATTGGGGCAATGATGTAGACCTTATCAATTGTTCCTTATCGTCTAATGCGCTAGTTCTGAGTTATCAGAAAGTTGAGGCGATCCAGCAAGAGCTCTTACTAACGAGTAGGGCTGATCCACATGTTGCAGGATGCCAGATCGTGTCAATTTACCGACCCAACGAGAATGAACAACTCACTAGAAACCCCTACATCATTTAGATCTCAACATAGTTGCGGGAAACAGCAGAATGGCAAGCTGTTTCCCAATTCAAGAAATTAAGCTCTTACATCTCGCGAACGATCGGATTACCGTCTTGAATTTCGCCAATTAGGACGATATCGGTGACGCCGACGAAGATGCCGTTTTCTAGAACCCCTGGAATATTGTTGACGGTTTTCTCCAGTTCGGGAGGATTGGGAATATCGCTAAAGGTCACATCTAGCACCATATTGCCCTGGTCGGTAATCACGGGACCGTCTTTTTTGACGCCCATACGCAGTTCCGGCTTGCCGCCGAGCTTTTCTAATGCTTGCATCACGGGTGCGATCGCCATCGGCAATACTTCCACTGGAACCGGGAAGGTGGACCCCAATTTATCGACAATTTTGGATTGATCGACGACAACAATAAACTGCTCCGCCAAGGAATCGACCACCTTCTCACGGGTGTGGGCTGCGCCCCCACCTTTAATCAAATTCTTCTGGGGATCGACTTCGTCTGCGCCATCAATGCCGATATGAATCCGATCGACTTCATCCAAAGTGGTTAGGGGTATTCCATACTGTTTGGCCAACACGGAGGCTTGAAACGAGGTGGGAATGCCTTTGATATCCGTTAAAGCGCCAGACGCAATTCGCTCACCCAAAAACTGAATTGCGAAGGCGGTGGTTGATCCAGTGCCTAACCCGACAATTGAGCCAGACTGAACCCGATCCGCAGCGGCTTTGCCCACCTGTTGTTTCATTAATTTAACGGGATCAACTGTGCTCATACTGAACCTCCTGAAAAAGTTGCTTGAGAAAACTGACGATTTCTAGCATGACCCAAAGCGGTACCCCTGCCTAGCCCATTTTCTCGATGAATGGCGCTCTCAGTAGAGTGAATCGCTCCTATTTATGGTGTTTGCACATGAACAAAAGGATGACGCCAATTCAGTGTATAGTGTGAGGGATGTTACGGATAGAGACTGCAATCCTTTATTAAGTAGAGGTTATGGGTTGTATTGGATCTGCTTCTATCCTGTTCCTAAAATTACCGATGTTGAATCAAGGTTTCTAATTTCTGGGGCACCGGATTAGCGATTTTCCTAATCCGTGAAATATGCCCAGTTCCGTTCGGCTGTACTGTTCATTCCCCACTACATCCTATGAGACTTGTTTTTCTTGGCCCACCGGGCTCTGGTAAAAGTACCCAAGCCGCCTCTCTGTCTGCTCGCTGGCAGATTCCTAGTCTATCGACCGGAGATCTGCTGCGAGATGCGATCGCAGCCCAATCCGACCTGGGCAAGCAGGCCCAAACCCACGTGGAAGCCGGTGAGCTAGTCCCCGATCAGTTGATTGTGGGCCTGATGCGAGAAAGCTTTGGCACGCCCGCCACCCAGCAGGGCTGGATCTTGGATGGGTTCCCTCGCAATCTGGCCCAGTCCCAGGCTCTGGATACCTTACTGCAAATTATGGGACAACCCTATGGGCAGGTGGTGTACTTTGATGCTCCTGAAGATCAGCTGGTGGAGCGGATGCTAAAGCGTGGCCGACAAGATGACAGTGAGGATTTAATCCGGCAGCGCTTGCAGGTTTATAACGAACAGACTGCCCCATTAATCGCCTTATATCGCCGTCGCCAATGTTTGGTGGAGATTGATGGCAGTCGCCCGGAGTCTGAGATTACAGATGCGATCGCAGCGGTGATTCAGCCTTTTGTCAACGTTTAGGCCATGACCTAGTACAATAGGTAAAAATACTTAACTAATGGCTGCCGAACGGAGCGATGACTCCTTTGGTCTTGCCGCCCAATGCTCCGGAGGTTGAGATCATCTTGAGATGACCTCAGATCGAGGTATAGAAAAATGCCTGGAGCAATAAAGACAAAATGGTACGATAGCCAGGCTAGCCCGTTATAACTCTTCACATTGACCCATTTAAGGAACAGCTTCTATGACAACATTCCCGATTGATTTAAAG
>NZ_JANQOP010000372.1 GCF_028285745.1 Acaryochloris sp. IP29b_bin.137
AACAAACAACACTATTTTTTAACTTATCGTAATATTATAAAGGAAAGATACTCATAAAAAAATGCAATTTTCTGACCCTGCAACAGTTCTTATCATAACCATTTTGGCTGTAACCATTGCCTTTACTGCGGTTTCACTCTATACAGCCTTTGGTCCTCCATCCAAACAGCTCGCTGATCCCTTCGAAGAACACGAGGATTAATTCGCTACTTTTGCCCGAATAGCTCACGTTTAGCGAAGTAAGGTATCTCTTGATACAAGCTTGCTAGGATGGCTTTGCGGCACGTCTAGAGTGAGTCCATGCCTCAAAATAAAAATATTGCCCTCCTTGCCTCTATCGGCCTGACATTAGGCTTGAGCGCGGGCGGGCTGCTACTTTTGCAAAATACTGCCCCAGACCTATTACCCAGTTTACTAGGGCCATCAGCGGACAATGGGGGGACTCGGCGAACCAAAGGGACCTTAAAGGTCTTGGGGGATACATTTAGTGGTTACAGCACGTTTCGCAGTGATGCGTTTAAAGACGCGTTAGGGGAACCTGGGATTCGTCTGGAATATGCAGATGAATTCGACCAATCTGAACGAGCCCAGGCGCTTGGAAAGGGCAAAGCAGATTTCATCGTCACGACCCTCGATCAGTTTCTAAAGCAAAAGCCAAAGGGCAAAATTGTGGGATTGATCGATCGAACAGTGGGGGCTGATGCGGTGGTACTAAATACCCGCCAGTTTCCCCAGCTCAAATCCTTGATCAATCTGAGTCAGCTCGTACAGCAAGGACAATCCAAACAATATGCCATCGTCTATGCGGGTGATACGCCCAGTGAATATTTGGCGCTGGTCTTAGATACCAAGTTTGATGCCTTTAATCTCTCTGATTTCCGTGTGATTAAGGTGGAAGATGCCTCTCAGGCTTGGAAACTGATGCAGGATACGAAGGAGAATGTTGCGATCGCAGTGCTCTGGGAGCCTTTTGTTTCTCAAGCTCGCAAGCAAGGCCACACCGTCGTTCTCTCCAGCAAAGATGCGCCGAATACGATCGTGGATATTCTAGTCGCTTCGGACAAAGTGATCCAGTCCCAGCCAGAGCAAATTTCTGCGTTCCTCGCCACCTATTATCGACGGATCGAATCGGGCATTAGCAATACTTCTCAGATGCAAGACCAAATTGCTGCCGATGGAAGTCTGTCTGCGGCTGATGCAGATACGGTCCTCAAAGGGATCAACTTCTTCACCGCCCTAGAGGCTCAGGGATGGATGCAGCAAGAAACGCTCAATCAGCGAATTACATCAACAGCTGCGGTACTGGTCCTCGCGGGCAATTTAAACCAAGTGCCGGATGACCCTGCACAACTCTATGATCCTCAATTTATCAGTCAAGCCGCTGAGAATACGAAAAAATTAATTGATATCGTTCGGGCTGATAATCCAGAGCTAGCGCAAAAGTTAGAAGGGAAAACAACCGCTCCCACGGCAGCCAAACCGTCCGCTGACATTAAATCTGCCCCCAGTATTGGCAACCTCAAAGTGCGCGGGGAAGTTAAGTTTGCGGTGGGTGCTGCTGATTTAACCGCCACAGGTCGTCAAACGCTGGATAAGCTGTCCCAGGAAATCGCAGAATTTAACCCCGATACCATTGCGGTCCGGGTTATTGGCCATACCTCCAAAACAGGATCTGCCAGTTTGAATCAAACCCTGAGCCAACAACGGGCTCAAGTGGTTGTTCAGTACCTTAAACAAATCGGCATTAAGCAAACGATTCAAGCTGAGGGGAAAGGATTCAGTACACCGCTACCCGGGATTTCACCTGCTGATGCCCGCAATCAGCGAACTGAAATTCGGTTGGTGCGCATTAGTTAGCCCTATGTTTTAAGGCTGGCACAGTTTCTGAAGTAAATCATAGAAGGGTTGCCAGTCATCCTCTGCCACAATCGGCTCCCAAATCGCTTCAATTTGGGGACGCGTAATCACCGTCAGGGGATTGTGCTGCAGTCGCTGTCTAATCGCGTCCATTTCAGTATCAGGATATTGCTGGAGCAAGCGGTGATAGAGCTGTCGCCATTGTTCCAACTGTGCTTGCCATTGCGGCAGACTCAATAGCTCTGACTCACTGAAAATATGGCCTGGATCAACGCGCCAAGTGTCTTGAAACTGTAGCCGTAATTCAGCGAAGAAGTCATGGTATCCGACTTGCGATCGCTGCAAAAAATCCAGCGTCAGTACCAGCAAATCTTCCGCTTCCGTCGTGTCCGTGGGCTCAAACCCCAGTTTCCCTAGCATTCGCTGACGATAGGCAGAGTAGTAATGCTCCTTAAATGTTTCCAACCCCGCATCTAAGTCAGCCTGGGAAATCACAGCCACCAGAGGTCGCTGCAGCATTTCCAAATTCCAATGACACATGGTGGGCTGGTTGCCATAGCTATAGCGCCGAAAATGATCGAAATAGGCAGCGGTGAAGTTTGGATCTAGGGTTTGAATAAAGGCGTAAGGCCCGTAGTCAAAGCTCTCTCCCGTAATCGACATATTGTCCGTGTTCAGGACGGCATGGCAAAACCCTACCGACATCCATTGGGCCACCAACTCCGCCGTTCGTTGAACTAACTCGGCATAGAAGCGAGCATATGCATCTGGCTGTTGCCAGAGGTGCGGATAGTAGTACTGGACGACATGATCCAGTAATGTTTGGGTTAAGTCTGGTCGCTGCAGCGCCAGTAGCCGTTCAAAGGTGCCGAAGCGAATATGGGACCGACTAAACCGCACCATCACTGAAGAGCGGGTGGGAGAGGGTTCATCCCCCCGCCATAAGGACTCTCCCGTCTCGATTAAACTCAAACAGCGCGATGTTCGCACCCCTAAATGATGGAGTGCTTCTGCCGCTAAGACCTCTCTCACTCCCCCCTTGAGGGTCAAGCGACCATCAGCGCTGCGGGAATAGGGCGTCGTTCCTGATCCTTTGGTGCCTAGATCATAAAGTTCTCCATCCGTCCCTCGGATCTGGCCGTATAAAAATCCGCGGCCATCTCCCAATCGAGGGTTGTAGTCTCCAAATTGATAACCGTGGTAACACAGGGCCAGTAAGGGTTCTCGATTTTGAAATTGGCCATAGGCTTCCACAAAATCGATATCGCTGATCTGTTGGGCCTCGAGTCCCATTTGGCCCAGCACATCATCATTGCGAAATCGCAAGACGTGGTGCGGGAATTCAGCCGCTGCGACTGGGTCATAAAATCCCTCTCCTAAGGATTCCAATGCCGGTTCAAACGCTAAGCTGAGCAGCAGGTTCGTTGTGGATGGGTCTGACATAGAGAAATCAGGTGATGGCCCTTGAAGTTAAGAGAAGGGAGAATCCATCTCAACCAACCCCAGGAATGATCCCCTTGCTTAGCCGTTGGATAGCGCTATTGGCCACGTCTTTATACCCTACTTCACCTGAGAGGAGCTGGCCCATTCTGCGGGTGGCGCTGGGGCGCTTGACCCCAATTTGATAGCCAAACTTGGGTACCCGGTAAAACACCCCTGCGAGTCGTTGGGCCCACTTCATATCACTGCCCCATTCAGCAGCAATCACTTCAGAATACTTTTCCAGGGCGTCGTTCTGACCAGATAGAGCGGCATCAATGGCCTCAGATGCCTTTAAGCCACTAAACATGGAAGGACGAATACCTTCGGCCGTGAAGGGGTCGACGACGCAGGCCGCTTCGCCCGCTAAGAGCGCATTCTGAGTATGAAGGGTTTGATCGCCACTCCACAGGCAAAGGGGATGACCATGCTGACGGATGGATTTAAAGTCAACGCCAAACATCTTGGAATATTCAGTGACAATGGCCCGTAAATCTTGACGCTCCCCCCCTCGAAAAGCCCCAATGCCGATGGAATAGCCATCTGCTTTGGGAAAGTTCCAAATATAGCCGTTTTTAACAAGGCCAAATTCAAAATGAACTGTCTCAGGATTCTCAATCTCTGTCATCGCTTCGGCTTCCAAAGCGCCACCGAGTTGGCGCTTGCGTTCCTTAAAGCCTAACCATCTGGCCATGGGTCCTTTGGCCCCATCCGCCGCGATCAGATATTTCCCGGCAACGGTCCCGTTGGCAGTATTCACCTGCCAATGATCGGATTGAAATTCAATCCCTTTGACTTCCGTGTTGTCCCGCAGTTCTGCCCCCTGTTTTTGGGCTTGCTGAATCAAGTAATGATCAAAAATATCTCGACGCACCATCCAGATCGGCTCTGGCGTCTGTAAGTCCGCTAGCACCACATCTTCCATATTCCAGGTGTAGCGAACGGTCTTCACCTTTAGGGAAATGGCGGGCGAGAAATCAAAGTCAAACCACTCCGCTACCACGGGCGAGACGCCACCGCCACAGGGTTTATAGCGGGGTAAGGTTTCCTTTTCTAGGACTAGAACAGAGCGACCTTTCTTGGCGAGATGATAGGCTGCGGTTCCGCCTGCTGGCCCCGCCCCGACAATAATGCAATCAAACATATTAAACGGTGGTGATTTCTTTTTCCTTCTCGGCCAGGATTTTATCAATTTGGCCGGTGTACTTATCGGTCAACCCCTGAATTTTGTCTTGCAGATCTTTGGATTCATCTTCAGAGATGTCACCACTTTTACCCTGTTTGCGAGCGGTATCGATGGCGTCTCGACGGATATTGCGAACGGCCACTTTTCCCTCTTCAGCAATCTTGCCTGCCATTTTGACAAAGTCTTTACGTCGTTCTTCCGTTAAAGGGGGGATATTGAGGCGGACGGCTGACCCATCATTGTTAGGGACGAGACCTAAATCGGAAAGAGAGATGGCTTTTTCGATATCGGTTAAGCTACTCGGGTCAAAGGGTTGAATGGTAATCGTGCTCGCGTCTGGGGTGCTAATGGTCGCTAAGGATCGCAGCGGGGTCTCGGTGCCGTAATAGTCCACGGTAATCCGATCGAGTAAGGAGGCATTGGCTCGCCCCGTCCGAATCGTGTTGAGGGACCGCTGCATGGCCTCAACAGACTTCTGCATTAACGTTTCGGCCTCAGCTAACTTCACAAGAACCTCCCACAATAGTGCCAATGGATTCGCCCAATAGGGCCCGCCGAATATTTCCAGAAACGGATAGATCGAAGACCAGAATCGGAATGTCGTTGTCTTTGCAGAGTGCGATCGCAGTTCCGTCCATCACTTTTAAGTCATGGGTGAGGACATGTCCGTAGGTCAAACTATTAAATCGCTGAGCATTTGAGTTGATCTTCGGATCGGAATCATACACCCCATCTACCTTGGTGGCCTTCATAATGATGTCGGCATCAATCTCAGCAGCTCGCAATGCGGCGGTGGTGTCAGTGGTAAAAAAAGGATTGCCAGACCCAGCGCCAAAAACGACCACCCGACCTTTTTCCAAATGACGCATGGCCCGACGACGGATATAAGGTTCGGCCAGCTCCTGCATGGATATGGCCGTTTGAACGCGGGTGGGAATGTCCATCTGTTCTAGAGCATCCTGCAGCGTCATGGCATTCATCACCGTTGCAATCATGCCAATGTAATCTGCGGTTGCTCGGTCCATGCCTGCCGCCGCACCCTTAACGCCACGGAAGATATTGCCACCTCCCACGACGATGGCCACTTGTATGCCTTGGCGGGTAACATCGGCGATTTCTTCAGCAATGCCTTGCACAATGGTGGGGTCGATACCATAGGGTAAATTCCCCATCAGGGCTTCACCACTGAGCTTTAATAGGACCCGCTGATAGGTATTCCCCATGCAATGATGACTGTGATTACTCAAAATGCTCCCCAATTAACATAGCAGGATTAGGGCTCAGGCGGAGGGTTAAAAATGATCCGATGCAAATTTTCAGAAACAACCTAAGGGATGATGGAAAGGATGCAAGCCGTCATGGGTTGGTCGTTGAAGCAAAACCGTTGCCCCTCTCTTCAAAACCCATGATTGGGCAAAATCGCTACGGTTAAAAACAGATAGTAAGTGTTGAGAATAAGGTTGCAGATTATGAGGTCCCTGTTTCACTGGACATTGCGAAGTTTATGCGTACTGCTTTTGCTGTTCAGCATCGAACTCCCCTCCACCACACTTCCAGCCTTTGCCGATACCGCTTCTCCGCCCTACACGACTGAGCTAGAAACTCAGGTTGAGAAGCTGTTCCAAAAAGCCATGGAAGCCACCAATAACGGAAATTTTACAGCTGCAGAACAATATTGGACTGATGCCCTGGAATTCCTACCCCAGAATCCAGCGATTTGGAGTAATCGGGGTAATTCCAAAGTGAGTCAAGGTCAGTTTGAAGCGGCTTTAGCGGATTATAATCGTTCGGTGGAATTGGCGCCTGACCAGCCGGATGCTTATCTAAATCGAGGGACGGTTTATGAAGGATTGACGAATTGGGAGGCTGCGATCGCAGATTACAACAAAGTCTTAGAACTGGACCCGCAAGATCCTGCTGCCTTTAACAATCGCGGAAATGCCAAGGCAGGGCAGGGGAATTGGCAGGAAGCCGTGGCCGACTATCAAAAAGCGGCGGAGTTAGCCCCCCAGTTTGCTTTTGCTCGCGGAAATTATGCCTTGGCTTTGTATCAAATTGGTGAGCAAGACGAAGCCATTCGCACCATGCGCAATTTGATTCGGAAATATCCCCAATTTGCCGATATGCGGGCTGCCATTACTGCAGCCCTATGGCATCAAGGTCAAGTTGGAGAAGCTGAAAGTAACTGGGTCGCTGCCATTGGCTTAGACTCCCGCTATAAAGATACCCACTGGCTGGCGGATGTGCGACGGTGGCCACCTGCTCTGATTGAAGATATGGCAAGCTTCCTGAACTTAGCAGAGCAAAAAGGCACCTTTAGTCCATGACCAAAAGGGGACTAGCTCCAAGGGAACCTTGGCGGTAGTATTCACTTAATCATTTCGTCAGTCCTTGCGATGTCCTTAGAGCCCGTTCAGCAGGTTTTAAAGTCCTTAAAACAAACTCAATGGCAGCAGGAACAACAATTCGTTCGTCTACTAGATACTTGGTCTCAAATTGTTGGTCCTGCCGTCGCTGCTCAATCCCAACCCATTCAAATTACGGCTCGAAAGGTGTTGCTTGTTGCGACCTCTAGTTCCGCTTGGGCACAGAATTTAGCTTTTGAACGCAATCGGATTCTCCTAAAGCTAAATACCCAAACCCAGCAGGCGTTGACAGATATTCGGTTTACAACCAGTGAGTGGCCAAGGCGGTCTGCCAAGCCTCGGCGGCTGAGCGTCCCCCCCCCGATCACGCCAGTTAACTTAATGCCCCCACACCCGCTACCTCAGCTTAAATCGGGTTCGAATCCATCGGATCCAACCGCTGCATTTGATCGATGGACTGAAGCAATACATCAGCGTTTTCAGGGATTCCCAACCTGCCCACGGTGTCAATGTCCAACCCCAATCACGGAATTGAAGCGGTGGACGGTTTGTAGCTTATGTGCAGTCCGACCGATCGAACAGCCTATTGATGCCCCTAACCCTTCAAACTCCCCGTGAAGTGGAGTTGCGATCGCAGTCCAAGTCAACGTTCCAAATATCCTTCTGGGCAAGGAACCCGCCATCGGGCAATCCCTTAGCCACCGATAGGGATACGGTTCTGCGCTCAGCAAAAAACTAATGCCACACAAAGCTATGCTTAGCGCCTTTAGTCACGCTGGTAATAGACCTTCTCACCGTGATCCGGTACATAACGGCAATCTTGTAACGCAGTCCATAAGCTCTTCCAAATTGGATCCGAGGATTTCCGATAGTACTCCCCTAACACTGGCTTAATCGCTTCCGTCGCAGTCAGCAAATGATAATGAGGCATCCCTAGAAAAATATGATGAGCAACATGGGTGCCAATATTGTGATGAATGGGGTTAATGAAGCCATAGTCGTGATCAATCGTCGAAAGGGCTCCCTTTAAAAAATACCAATTCTCGTCGGGATACCAGGGGATACTGGGAACCGTGTGGTGAAGGAGCGTCACAACATCTAACCAAACCACAAAAACCAGATAGGCCCCCAAATAATACTTGATAAAAAACCACCACCCATAGTTGTAGGTCAACACCGCCAAGAAAGCGACCATTGCCCCCCAGAGAACCGTGCTGGTAATGACATCCCACTTCTCAGAGGGTTTAAATAATGGGCTACTAGGTAAAAAGTGTGACCCTTTCCGACCCGGTGATCGCTTGAATAGGTAAATGGGATAGGCCAACAAAGTCAAATAGTAACGAACAAATTTGACGTCTTTGGGCATATTTCGATAAGCCGTTTCCGTGGGCGGGTACCAACTTTCATCGGTCGCTAGGTTACCCGTGTTGGCATGGTGTGTGCGGTGGCTAATGCGCCATCCATGGAAGGGGACCAAAATGGGGGTGTGGCTAAGATGGCCAATAAGGTCGTTGAGCCATCGGTATTTTGAGAAAGACCGGTGACCGCAGTCATGACCGACCACAAATAAAGCCCAGAACATGGTGCCTTGCGCCACCCAAAATATTGGCCAAAACCAAACAGCATGGATTTGAGCGGCAATGGCATATAAACCCGCGATAATACCGATATCTAAAAAGAAATAAGATAGGGATCTCCAAGCTGAAGACTCAAAACAATGGGGGGGAATAGCGGCTCTGATGTCTTGAAGGGTGAAGGGTAACTCTCGGGACCCAGCGACAGCGGAGTCTTCTGTTTCAACAGTGATTGAGTTTTGCACGAAGTTTTAATGCTTCCTTAGGATATATGAGTCGTGTTTCATTCTATCCCTTAACAAGTCGTAATTAAAACCAAGTCATTACTCCCAAAAATGTTTACATAAATTTAAATATTGAGGGGTTAGCTTAACAATTCTTAGTATTGGCTTGGAGTAAACCGGATGAGTGATCAAAGTCAATTCGCAGAAAGGTCAAAGAGACTAAGCTCAACTGTGGTCCGGTGTGTCTTCGCTGCTAAGTTTGGGCGAGTTCCTACGGGTGGATGGGACCCCTCACGCAACATAATATACGTATCCTCTAAGCCAATATTCAGAAGATTTTGCTATGAATACCACTCCAAGCCTGGTTAGAAAATACTTTCAGATTAACCCAGCATCTTTACGCTCACTGGGCGTTATCAGCGTACTTCTGCTGTTGGTCAGCGGCTGCAGTTCATCAAGCTCCAAATCAAAACCCAAACCCCCAACAAACATCCCTGAGACGATAGCCTCCCCGGCTCCGCTCGACTCAAAACCAGTAAAAATGAAGCTAATTGTAGACTCCCCACAATCGCTACGGGTCAAGCAGGGAGACTTAATTGTTAAGGGGCAAATATTGGTTGATCGGTCAGCAGCACGTCAACAAATTCTGGCGCGCCGCCAAAAGGTTCAGCAAGAGGCGGTATTGTTAGCCGCAACAGAAGACATTCCAGTCGCACCTCTGAACTCCACAGCAGCAGAAGCACAAGTCAAACAGGCCCGAGAGCAGGTCCGTCGAGCTGACGCAGCCATTCAGGAGTTTCTGGCAAACTCTCCTTACACGGATATTGCCCGCCAAACCCTCCCGCTTCCCGATGAGGAAAAGCAGCTAGCTCAGCTGCAACTGGCTAAATCCAACGCTCAGGTCCAGCTCCAACAGGCGATTGCCCAACTCAATTCCCTGAATTCGACTCAAGCCCAGCAGGGACAAACTGATTCATCCACTAAGAAAAAGCGCTTGCTCAATGAGCTGAAAACCATCGAGTCGCAGCTTCTGGCATTGCAGGATATTCAGTCTCCCCACGATGCGATTGTCGAAAAGATTGAGTGGCAAAAGAAAGATAAAAATGGCATGACCGTGGAATTGGCATTGGCGGTCCATTCCTTGTCTGATCCCCTTCCACCGCTTCCCAGCACATCGAACGATCCCTTGTTGTCGGTTCCGGGAAGTACGCCTGCACTCCCCACGGGTGGACAACCGTTCCCCAATATTCCTCCGAATCCAACCAACCCTCTGGCCCCCTCTACCTCTACAGCTCCCCAATCCACTGCTCCAGTTCAAATTCCAACCACCTCTCAGAGACGTTAGTTAGATCTGGGGTCGGTGAGCAGGGGACTTCTAGGCAAGTGATGGTCGTTCTGATTTGAGTGTGTTAGGTTAGACCACTGGACCAAAGGCGTGCGGTGAGGCAGCGGTTCAGATTCTGGATATCTGACTGGCACCTTGAAGCTGTGAATTGCTAATCGGTGTACCGCCAAGCCCACAAGATTGATCCGCCATTTCTCGATTAGCTCAGCGGGAGAGCACCGAGACAGCCTCGGGGGACGTAGGTTCGAGTCCTACATTGAGAAACCTGGAAGCTAGCTCAGTTGGTAGAGCATCAGACTCACACTCTGACGGACACAGGTTCAAATCCTGTTCTTTCACCCCCCAGCCCTGGGTAGGGGCACCTCGTTTGGGACGAGTTCAGTGGACACGGGAGAAATCCCAAGGTGGTTCGAATCCACTTTTAGATGCACTCGGTTGTTGGCGTCGCGTCATGATGCTCACCTGGTGATGGTCGTGACAACAGCCAAAAGCCAGCGCGATCGCAGTTGAGGATCGGCTTGAGTGGGTTCTTTTGCGGCGCAAATTCTGGGGGAAGCTCCAGAGGCTGCCCCCGCAAACGGCCTATCTGTTGGAGACTGGACTAACGCTTAACCTTCGGGTTGAGTTGCGGTTCAGTCCCACCTTAATCCAGCCAGTCCCAGGCGATGGCCCGCACTGTAACTGTTGATGCCAGCAGCTCCGGGTGCTTTTAGATGTGCAGATGGACCTGCACGAGAAGAAGAAGGAAATATCAATGTTTAAGTCGTTTTACATCAAGCCCCATGAGCGGGGCATGTTATTCTATCGCAGCAAGTTTGAAATGTTTTTGCTGCCAGGCACCCACCGCCGCATGGGGTGGCATTGGCATGTGAAGACCTTTGATTTAAATCAGCCCCAAGCTCAGATCGACCATTTGGAGCTGTTGTTACAAACCCATGCCCACAGCATGAATGAGTACTTTACCGTGGTGCGTACGGCCCATAACCAGGCGGCTCTAGTGCGGTTAGGACAGCAATGGTGCACGATTGGTCCCAACCAACTGCAATCCTTTTGGCGTGGCTTTATTGAAGTGGAGGTGCATCTGTTTAACCTGGATGAAGGGATTGAGCTGCCTTCCCAGTTTGTCCAGCGGTTGCGGGATGTGACATCACCCGATCTACACCGGGTTCAGATCCCAGAATCACAGTTGGGGATGCTGTATGAACAGGATAATTTTGTCCGACCGCTAGCCCCTGGCGAGTATGGGTTTTGGACGTGCGATCGCAAGGTCAGTATTACCCGCTATGATCGCACCCGTCCTGATCCAGATCTGGCTTTTGAAGCGGTGCTGATCGAACAGCATCCTGATTTTGTTGCCAGCCACTGTGAATCCGTGCAGTTGGGGAATCAGGAAGTAGCCATTGTCCGCCATCAGGGCAAAGTCATTACGATTTTGCCTCCTTGCAGTCGCCAGCTGTTCTGGCAAGGGGTTGCTGTAGAGGTGATTGATATCAGTGAAGATGCCAAGCTTTCTCCGGCATTGGTGGCTGAGCTGGTCGCTGGCTTGCCGGAAGTGTTAGATCTGACCTTGGATGCCTTGCATATTCTGGAAGTCCCAGCCCAGCATTTAGGGTTGCTATATGAAGCCAGTGCGTTGATGGATACTCTATCTCCCGGCTGGCATGTCTGGTGGACCTTTGGTCGCTCCTGGAAAACGGAAGTGGTGGATCTGCGTTTGCAAACCCTAGAGGTATCGGGTCAGGAAATTTTGTCCAAGGATAAGGTATCTCTGCGCCTAAACCTAACGGCGGGTTATCGGATTACAGATCCGGTGCAGGCCAAGACGGGCTTAAGCAATATTGAAGACTATCTATACAAGGAGTTGCAGTTTGCTCTGCGCTCAGCAGTGGGGACAAAGTCTCTGGATGAACTCCTAGAAGATAAGGGGGCGATTGATGCCAGTGTCTCTGACTATATTCGCGAGAAAACGGAGCAGTATGGGGTTGCGATCGCATCCGTCGGCGTCAAAGACATCATCCTGCCTGGAGAGATGAAGTCCATTCTCTGTCAGGTGGTGGAGGCAGAGAAATCTGCCCAAGCCAACGTTATTCGCCGTCGGGAAGAAACGGCTGCCACGCGCAGTATGCTCAATACCGCTAAGGTAATGGAGAGTAATCCCGTAGCTCTGCGCTTGAAAGAGCTGGAGGTGCTGGAGCGGATTGCCGACAAAATTGAGCATATCCATGTTAATGGCAGTCTCGATAGCATCTTGACAGAGATGATCCGCATTAACGGCTCGAGAGAATAAGGTCAACCGGAGCTAATTCCCTGCTATTAGCTCCTTGCTGAGGCAAGCTATGGAAGCAGTGATCTTTGTGGGAATTCAAGCGACGGGCAAATCGACGTTTTATCACCATCAGTTTGGGCGGACGCATATGCGGATTAATCTGGATATGCTGAAGACCAGGCATCGTGAGCAACAGTTTTTGTCCACCTGTCTGGAAACCCGCCAACAGTTTGTGGTGGATAACACCAATCCCACTCTGGTTGAGCGACAGCGGTATATCCAGCCTGCTCAACAGCAGGGTTTCTCAATCATGGGGTACTACTTTGAATCGAAGCTGGCGGCTGCCCTAATGCGGAACCGCGATCGCAATCCTGACCAACGAATCCCAGATAAAGGCATCCGAGGTACTGCCGCTCGCTTGATCCTGCCGACCTATGACGAAGGATTTGACCAGCTGTTTTATGTTCGGATTCTTCCGAATCAACAGTTTGCGGTTGAGGATTGGCAATCATGAAATTCTCTGAACTAGATGCCAAACTGAGAGTTTTTGAAACAGCCCATGACATCTGTGTCTTACCTGGACTGCAGATGGTGGCTCGTTTAGATGGCCGTAATTTTACGCGCTTAACCAAAGAAATGCATCACTTTGAAGCTCCATTTGATCCCAGGTTTCGCGATGCTATGGTGGCAACCGTTCAACATTTAATGAACTGCGGCTTTCGAGTGATTTACGGCTATACCCAAAGCGATGAAATCTCTCTACTGTTGCACCCAGAGGAGCAGACATTTGCACGAAAGCTACGCAAACTCAACTCCGTATTAGCCGCAGAAGCTAGCGCCACACTATCACTGACGCTGGGCAGTATTGCCGCCTTTGACTGCCGCATCTCCCAACTGCCAACGGTTGATTTAGTTACTGACTACTTTCGATGGCGACAAGAAGATGCCCACCGCAATGCTTTAAATGCCCATTGCTACTGGATGTTACGGAAACAGGGAGAGTCAGCTGGTACCGCAACAGCTAAATTGGAGAGACTATCGGTTGGGGATAAGAATGAACTGCTGTTTCAACAGGGCCAGATCAACTTTAACAACTTACCCAACTGGCAAAAACGAGGCGTTGGCTGTTATTGGCAGTCTTATCAAAAGCAAGGAGTCAATCCGCTTTCAGGGCAAACCTCTCAAGTGACCCGCATGAAAATCAGTATTGAACCTAACTTACCTATGAAAGATGACTATAGCCAATTTATCCAGAACCTGATTGCTGCTTAACGAATGCACATTATGCATTTTTGCAACCAACCCATTCGACTCTTCATTTTCGTAGTTTCTTATGGGCAATTACAATACCTTATCTGCATTCAAAATTACTTTCAACGTCAAATAGTAGACGTTTTAAGCAGATAATAGTAGGCACTATCATAAAATTTGCCGTACCATCTCCAATTCCCTTTAACGATTTTCTCGCGAGTAAATCCTGCTTTTTCCAACACACGATAGGACGGTATATTACACAGTGTCACCCCTGCCTCAATCCGCTCAACATCCATGTAACCAAATAACCAATCTCTGACTGTGAGTAATACTTCCGTTGCATAACCCTGATTATGCTCTCTAAAGTCGAGAAAATATCCGATTCGGCAAACCTTGTCCTCTAAATCAGAGTACTCGGCCTCAAAGCACACTTCAAAAAGACCAATCGTATGTCCTTCTTTTCGTATAATCCAGACGAATTGGGTCGGGTCATGGTAGCTGGGTTCTAACCATGCCTTAACGTCATCGACACTGCTAGCAACATATTGGAAGTCTTCTATGCTTTGTCTCTCTTTAGCAATAGCATAAATGGCTTGTATGTCAGCTAATGTCAGAGGTTCAAGAGTCAGTCTTTGGGTGCAAAGGGTTGTGGCCATCATACATCCACCTCCTACACATCACGACTTTCTATGTTGCCCTTGTTACCTAGCCCATGCTGGACCGTTGTTGATACTCAGACCCATCATCCCAAGGTAGCCAAAGTATTTTTTTCAGCATTGCTGGACGCAGATATTTCGCCCTTGATACATTAATTCCCAACTTGCTTAGCTTCCGCTACTCGGAGTCGTCTTAATTCTCGCAATGCATCTTGCTGACGCTGATCGCCCCGTTTCTGATAGAGATCCGCAGCTTTTTGGAAATCTGCTTTTGCCCCTTCAACATTGTTCTGAACCTCTTTGACAAATCCGCGATTAAAGTAAGCAACCGCATAGTCCGGCTCTAAGCGAATCGCCCTATTATAGTCTTGGATGGCTTCTCGATAATTTTTGCGATTATATTTAGCCAAGCCCCGACCATTGTATGCATCTATCAGCTGGTCATCCAGCTCCAGCGCTTTATCAAAGTCCGCTAACTCACCTTTCCAATCCCCCAGTTTGCCTTTGGCGTGAGCGCGGCCATTATAGGCATTGGCATTCTCTCCATCCAGGCGAATCGCCTGATCATAGTCTGCCAAAGCAGCGCGAAACTGACCTAAGTCATAGTGCGTGCGGCCCCGGTTCCGCAACGTATCTTCGCGTTTCGGGTCAATGCGCAGAGCCTGATCGTAGTCTGAAAGCGTCCCCTGCAAATCCTTGAGGTTGTATTTGGACAATCCCCGGTTGTGATAGACATAGGCATATTGACGATTGAGTCGAATCGCCTGATTGTAGTCCTCGACCGCCCCTTGATAGTCCTGCAAGGCATGTTTCGCAAGCCCCCGATTACCGTAGGCATTGGTATGTCGGTCGTCTAGGGTCAAAGCCTGGTTATAGTCGGACAGGGCGGCCTGATAGTTCTGGAGGCCGTATTTGGCTAGCCCGCGCTCGTTAAAGGCATCAGCATTCTGGTCATCTAGATCAATAGACTCGTCATAATCTGCGATCGCACCTTCATAATCTCCCGCCCGATACTTCTCATACCCACTCCGGAGCAGGGCTTCTGATCGGCTCATGGGCGATACAGATACGGTATTGTTAGCCTGTATCGCAACGTATCCAATCCCGAATACACCGATCAAACCGAGAGATGCGATCGCAGCCCACATTTTCCCAGACAGTTGGGGGAATTTCCCAGGCAGAGTGGAACGAGTGGGCAAGGTGATTTTTGGCAGTGGCAACTCCGGTACCACCTTCAGATCTTGCAATACTTCATTGGCAGACTGATAACGTTGAGCTGGTTCAATTTGCAGTAGCTTATCGAGAATTTTTTGGAGTTCAGGACTGAGGGATTGAGCTATATATTGCTGCCAGTCCTCGCTCCAGAGGTAATTGAACTCTAAAGACAGGTGATAGGGAGAGACATGGCTGAGCAAGTGGAAACAGCTCGATCCCAAACCGTACAGATCGCCCACAGGCGTCGCTCGTCCCCGCTGAATCTGCTCGGGCGAAGCATAACCCGGCGACCCGACAATAGTGCCAGCCCCAGCATGGGCCATTGCCGTTTGTTTCAGTAGCTTCGCCACACCGAAATCAATCAGCACGTGCTTGCCATCTCGCCGTTGCATGATGTTGTCAGGTTTTAAGTCACGATGAATCACCCCTTGATCATGCAGGCTTTGCAAAACGGGCAATACATCCAGTAGAACCTGGCGAATTTGTTGCTCACTAAAGGCTCCGTTCTGCTCTAGTAGCTCGATCAGGTTGTGGCCATCCACATACTGCTGGACGAGATATAAATTCTGACCTTCCTGGAAATAGGCCGTCAGCTTGGGAATCTGCGGATGATGTCCCAACTGCTTGAGCTGTCGGGCTTCGCTGGCAAACATCTCAATCGTTTTTTTCTGTTCCCAAGCCTCTGTTGCTTGGTAGGTGAGCTTCTTGACCACACAAGGCTCATTCAGCCGATCTAGATCTTCCGCTAGATAAGTATTACCAAAGCCACCTCGACCGAGGGGCTTGATCACCTTAAAGCGGTCTCGCAACAAGTGAACGAGGGGCGTGCCACATTGCTGACAAAACTTGTGGGAATCAGGATTAATTGGCTTTTTGCAGTCAGGATTTAGGCAGCAAACCATTTTTCTTCTCTGGGGCTAGAGTTTGCGAGTCTCAGGAGGAACACATTACTCTATCGTTAATTTAACGCTGCCCTATGCATTTTGCAGGATTCAGACTCAAAACATTGCAGTCTGTATTATGTCTGGGGAACGTAGTCATGGCTAACAAACCAATCGACGGCCTCTTGCAGCGCCTGGCGGACTGGGGTTTGGGGCAGTCCCAATTCTTGAATCGCTTTGGCAGGGTTGTAAAACATCATTTGCTTGGCCATTTGTACCCCAGCTAAAGGCACAGAGGGGGTTTTGCCCATCGCCGCCAGAACCACTTCATCGATCCAAGCGGTGGTCAGGGGAATCCATGCGGGAATCTCGCCTTTGGGAGCAGACAATCCCGTTAATTCAGCCAGCACATCCAGCATTTCTTTTAGGGTCATATTCTGATTCCCCAGAATATAGCGCTCTCCCGTTTTTCCCTTTTCTAGGGCCAGCAGATGGCCGCGAACCACGTCTTGCACATGGATTAAGTTCAGTCCGGTATTCAAGTAAAAGGGCATCTGCCGCCGCAGAAACCGCAAAATCATATCGCCTGTGGGCGTGGGTTTAATATCCCAAGGACCAATGGGAGTGCTGGGATTGACAATCACAATATCCTGGCCCCTTTGGACGGCTTTATGGGCTTCCTGCTCTGCCCAATATTTCGACTTTTTATAGTCACCAATCAGCTTCTCCACCGGACTCTGATAGGTTTCATCGGCACTATTCCCTGCTTTAACGCCAATGGCGGCCACAGAACTGGTGTAAACGGTGCGTTCAGTCCCTGCGTCTCGGGCTGCTTGTAGGAGATTGCGAGTGCCCTCCACATTACTTTGCCAGAGCTGTTCGCGGTCCGCCCGCCAGAGGCTGTAATGGGCTGCTACATGAAAGAGTGCCTGACAGCCTTGTAATTTTTGACTCAAGTCGTCATCGGTGAGCTGTCCAGTCACCTGCTCCATGTCTAACCCCGCTAGGTTCGTCAGATCGCTTTGCGGTCTTACCAGGGCTCGTACTTGATGGCCTTCCGACAACAGTAAGCGAACTAGATTAGCGCCGATGAATCCGGTTGCACCAGTTACAAAAACATTTAATTTGGCCATAACTCAGGCTCTTTGCCACTTCGGGTGGTCTAGTAGACGAGGTAGATATTCTACCTAACAAGCATCAGCAAAGAGACAAAAGACCTCTTGCATAATTCAACTAACGATATGGTAGAGGACTTAAAATTCGAGTCAGATCGCGACATTCTTTGCGTAAGTAGCACATCATGAAATGAATATTGCAAGAGGCCTAAAAGAGAACAATACCTAAACAACGCTAGCGTACAATGCACGAAATGTATCGCACCGGTCTTTGGAAGCGCAAACTTTTCAACCCTAGTCTTTTTAAGACAGTAAACGGCTGCATCCTTCTTGAATCCTGAATTAACCGATTTTGAATCAATAATCTCTCTATTTTGGATTTAAAATACTTTTAATGGATAATATCTCCAGAATCGGATATTTATGCTTCTATCCGTATACTTGGTAGTTATGCGGCCAAAACTCTTCCGTGCAGGCTGGTGCTTCGAAGTACAAGTAAACCAACATTACCAATGACGCATCATTGGTAATGTTGGTTAAGCTGACAATATCTGTATACCTTTTCATGAAGTATGAGAAAGGAAGCCAAGATATTTAATTGGACTCTTGAAGGAGTTACAGCACAATACGCAGGTGAAATATTATTTGATGTACCTGAAACAAGGTCAGTTAGACAGGAGTGCAGGGATTCATATTTGTCCTGTCTTGATGATTGGTTTTTTGCCATTATCTATGGAGATAGTATTGAAATTGCTTCACCTGGAATGGTGGGAGATTCACGACCAGGCCATGACCTAATAGATCTTTTCAGCGAATCTGTCAAAATTGTTTCTCCCAAGTCAGATCAATCTCCCAAGACACTTCTTGAAGACGTAGAATTCCGAACAGTGGTTGGGAATGATTTACAGCGACTAGATCGATCTCTCACAGGATGGGAGATGTATTGGAGGCAATGGATTACGCGAGAAGCCGCAGCTTTTTTCGGAGATGATTCTTCAGTATTTGAGGCAGGAAAATTTGGAGAATATCACTTTAAGAAGAAACCGCCGCTCATCTTTGACAAAGAGTTGGTCAAATTAATTCCAGAACGTCCTGTGAAATCGCTATCTTCGGTAGTTGAAAAACATTTAGCAAATCATTATTGGGAGCTGCCACATCGCGATGCTATTCAAGAATTTGTCTTATGTAATTTCCTTACTCTAATAACTATTTCTCGTTGGTATGATACATCAGCATCTTTGAGTGGGAATATTCATTTACCTTCCCGTGTCCGGTCTCTTGTCTATCATTCTGCTCGAATTGGTAGCCTTGATAGCAATCTCGAAAGAGTACGGTCAACTATGACGAGAAATGCGTTGGGCATGATACTTGAAACCAATCCAGACGCTCAGCCTCACACTTTAATGGAACTAGCTTATGAACTTCGTGAGGACAAAAGAATAATTAAAGTCAGGCAACTTCTATCAACTTTATTTCAAGAACTCGAGATTGGGCCTGATAAGTCTGTCAATAAATTGGTGTGCGACATCAGCACACTTTCACAAAGAGCATCCAAGTCATCAGAACTTCTTAGCTCAGTTCGTATCGAGCGTGAATGGCAACCTAGTGTAGAACGAGCAATTCAGCGTGTAGAGAAAACACTCGGTAAGCATAGAGGTTACTATATAAATACTCTTGAACGCTTGTTTCCAGAACTATTTGGTAAACCATCTATAATTCAGAGTTTTATTATGAAAACTCATATCAATCAATATGGCTTAGGTGATAATGTCGCGGGCGATAAAGTCATGGGCGATAAAATTGATATCCAAGTCAATAACTCTCAAGATCTGTGGCAAGCAGCTAAGGATATTCAAGATTTATTGAATCAGCTATCAAAAGATTATCCTCATGATAGTAATAGGGTTTTAGGTGCTAGGGCTATTGATAAAGTTGAAAATAATCCAGAATTACAGTCTCGAATCATGAGAGGACTCAAAGCTGGTAGTTTTGCAGCTTTAAAGAAAATGATTGATCATCCCGTCGCCACATTCTTCATTGAAGGGACAAAGGAAATATTGAAGCCTTAACTAAACATCAACCGTTTTACGCAGTAGCATAACAATTTCAATGCTCCATGACCAACGATAGATTATCTGCTGTGGGTTATTGGAAACGTAGTCCACTGGTAGAAAATCATTCGGTTTTACATAAACAATGAAACCCACACTTCATGTTTACGCAGGAAAATTCGCATCGCGCGACGAGGCATGCCTGTACACCGAAGCACAGTGGGAACCAGAACCCAATGAACGAAGAATACGCTACATGGGAAAATCGCAATCCGACTTGGCAGTTCCGTGAGGATCTTGGCAACATCTGTTTGGACTCAGATTTCATCGAAACGATCGACGGAACCTAACGATATCAATACCTCGAATCCTACCTTGCTGATCAAACCGACATAATCGAAATCCAAGATGCTGCCGCTGATTCCAATATTCTGTTGATTCTGTTCCCAGACGCGATTGATGGATTCAATACAGCTCTTTATTCAACGCCAAGAATGATGTACTGTGGTGCGTTGAATTTCCAGTGGTCGTAGTCCAGGACTTAACCGCATACTCATGATGTGGATCATCACGCGATGTATCGAAACGAAGAAATCAAATGGTTTCAAGATAGTGAATCTTTCGCCACCATCTGGTTTTTACGGGCATAATCCTTTCTCTAAATTTAGATCATCCAACGAGAACAACATCCATCACTTAAGGCTCATGGACAAAAGAAGGATTGGCAGGTTTCGGTGTAATCAGTCCATCTTCCACATAGACTACCCGATCAGCGATATCCATAATCCGGGGGTCGTGAGTCACCATAAGGACAGTACAGCCTTCTTTCTTGGCTAATTTTCGCAGCAATTCCATAATCGTATGGCCCCGCTGATAGTCTAGGGCTGCCGTAGGTTCATCTGCCAGAATTAGCTTGGGATTTCCGGCTAACGCTCTTGCGATCTCAGCTTCTATCATTCTGGAAAAGTCAAACACCTCCGGTAAAACCGGAGGCTTGGAAGAGCCCCTTAAAGGGGATTTAAGTCGCTGGTCATAAACTCTCACTTTTTGCTCTTGACGGCA
>NZ_JANQOP010000359.1 GCF_028285745.1 Acaryochloris sp. IP29b_bin.137
AAATCCTCAGTGGCGGACTGCCAATATTGGGTGACATCGACTTTCTCTAGACGACCCAAATTGGGCTTGGAGGGGGGCTGGGCAGACATGGGTGCGATCTCTCTAACGATTCATCCTCCCCTACCGTCAAATTACATCAAGGAGGAAACGGGCTTAATATTCAATAGCTTAACGGGTATAGAGTCCCTCAGATTAGCCAAATCAACGGCAATATTGAACTTGGGGTCAGACCTAAAAGTACAGTACCCGCTCCCAATCCCTGGAGCGGCTGGGTCTCAACTCCTCTGTTCAGGGTTGGGGGGAATTTTTGAAGATGCTAGCTTATCCGCCCAACGGGTAGTTTCCGGTAGCCGATAGCAGGTGGTGCAGCTCATCACATACTCAATGGCACTGTCCAAACTAATCCGATGTCCCAAAGAAATGTACAAAGGCTTTGTCTGGGGGCGAGTGCGGAGGACTGCACCAATTCGTTCGTCCTTGTCGATTAAGGGCTGCCAATTCCCCCGGGTTTGATCCACAGGTTCATGCTTTCCTACTAAACGTGATTTAGCTACGCCAATCGCAGGCAAATCCACCAGCACGCCTAAGTGGCAGGCGATGCCAAAACGTCGGGGGTGGGCAAGCCCCTGACCATCACAAATCAGGAGATCTGGGGTGGTTTGGATTTGGGTTAAAGCCGCTAAAACCGTAGGAATTTCTCGAAACGATAACAAGCCAGGAATGTAGGGAAACGTAGTGGGTTGGCGAGCGATGGTTGTTTCGTGGAGTGTTAGCTCGGGCCACGTCAGAACTGCGATCGCAGCGCGGGTCGTTTTACCTTGGTCTTCAAATCCGACATCCACTCCCGCGACAAAGCGCACTTCATTAAAGTCGTCGGTGGGGATGACCTGGGAACAAAGTTGTTTTTGGAGTTGAATGGCGTCTTGAGCCGTTTGAGGCCAACTCTCAATTTTAGGAACTTGCACTTACCACTTATGCAGCCAGTGAGTATCGATAAAATCCATCACCATTAAGGAACCGAGCATACCGCCCATAATTCCCAGAATAAATATTAGAGGGTTGGCAACGGCAATTAAACTACCCAAGGCGCACATAACTACCGTCAGAAAGAAAAGAATTATGACTAATAGTAACGGTCTGAAGAGATCCATATTAAATTCTTATGAGTTATATTTCAATTTGTAATGCGGTGATTGTTATTGTACTGTATTCGTGCACCGGCCCAGTCTAATTTCTCTCGTAGGGTCCGATAGTAAGAGTAATTTTCCCGCAGTAATACAAACCTGGCCCGGCATTTGGCCATCCAAATATCTACTCGCTGACCTGGCCAAATTGAGGTGCACAGCACCCCATCCATCCACAATTTGGTCGCAAGCTCTCGATCTGCAAGGGGCCAAATACTAACTCTTGATCCGGGGGGTAGTACAATCGGGCGACTGGATAAGCTCAACGGACAAATCGGCGTGATCGCCAGGGCTTCCATGCCCGGATGTAAAATCGGTCCACTGGCTGCAACGGTATAGCAGGTTGAACCCGTAGGCGTCGCCACTAATAAGCCATCCCCCTGGTACTGATCCACCACTTCACCATCGATTTCCAGTTCCAAGATGGAGGTAATCATGCGATCGGCTGAAGCAGGCTTGATACACATTTCATTGAGGGCAATGTAAAACGGTTCCTCTTCAGGGGTATCCGTTGAATCAACATCTCGATCGGCAACCCGCGCCCGCAGCATCATCCGTTGCTGAACGGCATAGCGGTCTTCAAGAATGCGTTGCCAGACTTGCTCGGTGTCCATAAATAGATCGGCTGGTTCAGTCAGGAATCCCAAATGGCCGCCAATATTGACCGCTAACATCGGAATCCCATCAGGCGCCAAATGACGAGCTGCCGCCAGGGCAGTGCCGTCTCCCCCAAGCACAATTGCTAGGTCAATGGGTTGAGTAGCAGAGGCCAAAAACACAGGATAGGGATTATCTTTTGGACCGCTAGGCCCCATCAAAATATGGCAGTTTCGAGCTTCTAGCTGACGAGCACATTTCTCAGCCCATCGTTGGCTGAAGGTATCCCCAGCTTTATAGACAATAATCACTTGCTGCAACTGCACCCGATCGGTCCCCTTTCTGCTTTGCTCAAGCCTATGTACTCACCCTACCCTTTTCGCAGCAGTTTATGAGCGGGGGGCCGATTCTGATAAGTGAGTCGCCTCAGAGGGGGTGACTGGTGCGACTGGGCATCGCATAAAGTTCAATTTGAATTTCCATAACCGAGGATGGGGACGAAAGACGCGAAAACAGCGTTTAACCCCAGCGGGGAGATCTGCCCAGGGCTGAATGGAAAAGCCCAACTGCTGATAGAACGGAACAACTTGAGGTTTACAGGCGAGGTAAACATCCTCGGAAGACTCTTGGATTAGCGTTTGGACAATTTGCGACCCCCACCCTTGATGACGAAATTGCGATTGGACGAAGACATAGGCCAACTCACTGTGGTTGGTGTAGGAATTTAATAATGCACAGCCCACCAAAGCTTCGTCCTTCTCAATCACTCGAAACCGGGACCAGTTAATCAGCGCACCACAAAATCGCATCATCAACTGGCCCGTCACTAGACTGGCAAGATAAAAGCCTAAACCCACCGTTGCTACGCTAGTCACTACCAAAATAAACTCGACGTCAACCATCGTTGTTGACTGTCGCCATTGGAATTGCAACCACAAGGCCAATCCCACTAATCCCAACCGAAAAAAGGCATACCCAAATAGGCGTATATCTAACTCAATGCCTTCATCCCAGGTAAATTGCCAAAGCATGCGCTGTATCGCCCACTTATCCTGGGGTTGGGCGGGACGCAGAACAAAAGGAGTGGAAGTCGACATCGAGCGAATGACAGAGGATGGGGTTGTTCCATTCATATCATTTGCCCGTCCGAATCATTGAAATTGCCTGGGCTAACTGCAATGCGTCTGGGTCTTGGCTAAGTCAAGAGCTGAGAACAAAAGGACATGATTCGGGTCGAACGCCGCTTTAATATGCCGCCCCTCTATTAACGCCTCCCCCGTCAGAATTACTAATCATCGCCGACGGAGGCATTCCATCACTAAACCCGGTATGCGCAAAGCCTTGATTAAATCAACTGACTGCTTTACCCAAATTCCATGACATGTCTTGGCTGAGACTTAATTTATGCCCCGGCAAGAAAACAAGATCGAAGCTTTCAGAAGGGCGGTTTCAGATTACTATGGAAGGAATGACTGAAACCTGAAAAGCGTAGATCAGGCATTCGCTGTCCTTGCATCTTCGAGCAGGGGCATTGAAATCTGCTCAGGGAAGGGCGTAACGCACTTGGCTTCATTATTATGAACCGCATTCACCCTTCTGCTTGAGTCCGTCGTTTTAGAGAAAAAAGAACCCATGAGTGAGTCGGAAATTTTTGGCAAAGTAAAAGATATTGTTGCTGAGCAACTCAGTGTCGATGCGGACAAAGTAACGCCAGAAGCGAGCTTCCAGAACGATCTAGATGCTGACTCCCTGGATGTTGTAGAAATGGTAATGGCTCTGGAAGAAGAGTTTGATATCGAAATCCCTGACGAAGCAGCCGAAGAGATCCTGACGGTTCAAGCTGCCGTTGACTTTATTGCAGGCAAAGTAAAGGCTTAGTCATCCTCAAGACAGTGTTGCCTGCTTTTGCTTGCAGCACTGTGATTAACCCCTGATTATTCTCATCCTAATGCCGATCACATGTGACCATCATGACTAACCTAGAGCCTAAACGCGTTGTAATTACAGGGCTGGGGGCCATTACTCCATTGGGGAATACCCTTGCTGAATACTGGGACGGGTTGCTAGCGGGTCGCAGCGGTATTGGCCCTATTACCCGGTTTGATGCGGCTCGCCATGCCTGCCGGATTGCCGGAGAAGTCAAAGACTTCGATCCTCAAGACTATATGGATCGCAAAGATGCCAAGCGCATGGACCGCTTTGCCCAGTTTGCGGTGGCTGCCAGCAAACAAGCCTTAGCGGATGCCGACTTCACCATTGACGATAGCAATGCGAACGATATCGGCATTATTATCGGTACCGGCATTGGGGGGCTTAAAGTCCTAGAGGATCAGCAGGAAATTTATCTCACCAAAGGGCCGGATCGCTGTAGTCCCTTTATGATTCCGATGATGATTGCCAATATGGCAGCGGGATTAACGGCGATTCATGTGGGTGCTAAAGGCCCTAACTCCTGTTCAGTGACGGCTTGTGCTGCTGGCTCTAACGCCATTGGCGATGCCTTTCGATTCGTTCAACGAGGCTATACCAAAGCCATGATTTGCGGGGGTACAGAAGCTGCAGTCACCCCCTTATCCATTGCTGGATTTGCGGCCTGCCGAGCCCTTTCCACCCGCAATGATGAGCCCACAAAAGCCAGTCGTCCTTTTGATAAAGATCGGGATGGCTTTGTCCTTGGCGAAGGAGTGGGAATTCTCTTGATCGAGGAACTGGAGCATGCTCTAGCCCGAGGTGCCAAAATTTATGCGGAATTGATTGGCTATGGGGTCACTTGCGATGCCCACCATATGACGTCGCCTTCCCCCGGTGGTGTGGGTGCCGCCCGAGCGATTGAGTTATGTCTAAAGGACGCTAACCTCACCCCGGATCAGATCAGCTATATCAATGCCCATGGCACCAGCACCAGCGCTAACGATACGACAGAAACGGCTGCCATTAAGCATGCCATCGGTGATAATGCTTATCGAGTAGCTATTAGTTCCACCAAATCGATGACGGGGCATTTACTGGGCGGTTCGGGTGGAATTGAAGCGGTAGCTACGGCTATGGCAATCGCCAAGAATCAAGTCCCACCAACCGTTAATCTGGATCATCCAGATGAAGGGTGCGATCTGGACTATATCCCCCATACCAGCCGCCAATTAACGGTTGATGTTGCCCTTTCCAACTCCTTTGGATTTGGCGGTCACAATGTCACCCTCGCCTTTCGAAAATATGCTGATTAATGTTAGACATCTGCCGTAATGGCACGGATGTTTGAGGCTTGTCCCTACCAAGCCTCTTTTTGACGCCTATGAGAGAACACAAACACCGCCGTTCCGCCTATTCCTTCTTGCCGTTCACTAAATATTAGAAATTCAAGCTTATGGTTGTTGCGACCCAATCCTTAGACGAACTCTGTATTAATTCAATCCGTTTTCTGGCTATTGATGCCGTCGAAAAAGCAAAATCGGGACACCCAGGTTTACCGATGGGCGCTGCTCCCATGGCCTATGTGCTTTGGGACCGCATTATGCGGTTTAATCCCAAAAACCCCTATTGGTTTAACCGTGATCGGTTCGTCCTATCTGCTGGGCATGGCTGCATGCTGCAATATGCCCTTCTCCATCTGACTGGGTTTAACAGCGTTTCCCTTGAAGAAATTAAGAATTTCCGTCAGTGGGGTTCAAAAACTCCGGGACACCCTGAGAACTTTGAAACCCCTGGGGTGGAAGTCACGACTGGACCTTTGGGACAGGGCATTTGTAATGCCGTCGGTTTGGCGATGGCCGAAGCCCATTTGGCAGCCAAGTTCAACAAGCCAGAGCATACCCTGGTCGATCATTATTCCTATGTCATCTTAGGTGATGGTTGCAATATGGAAGGGGTTTCGGGAGAAGCCTGTTCTTTAGCTGGACACCTCGGGTTGGGTAAGCTGATTGCCCTTTACGATGACAACCATATTTCCATTGATGGTTCTACAGATATTTCCTTCACAGAAGATGTAGGCAAGCGATTTGAAGCCTATGGCTGGCATGTTCAGCATGTTGAGAATGGCAATACCGATCTAGATGGCATTCAGAAGGCGATTGAAACAGCGAAAGCTGTAACCGATAAGCCCTCATTGATCAAGGTCACGACTACTATTGGCTACGGGTCTCCGAATAAGGCCGATACCGCTGGTATTCATGGTGCTGCCCTTGGAGATGCAGAAATTAAAGCCACCCGAGAAAATCTAGGCTGGAGTCATGAACCCTTTGATATTCCTGATGATGTCCTGTCTCATTTCCGCCAAGCCGTCGATCGGGGTGCTATAGCTGAATCCGAGTGGGATGCGGTTCTGACCTCCTATCGATCTCAATATCCTGCTGAGGCAGCTGAATTTGAGCGGATGTTGAAAGGAGAACTTCCTGCAGATTGGGATAAGTCTCTCCCCAGCTACACGCCTGCAGATAAAGGTCTAGCCACACGGAAGCATTCCGAAATCACCATCAATGCTTTGGCAGGTGCCATTCCTGAGATGATTGGTGGCTCTGCTGACCTGACCCACTCCAACCTGACTGAAATCAAAGGCTCAGGGAATTTCCAAAAGGGAGATTACAATAACCGCAACCTCCGGTTTGGGGTGCGCGAGCATGGCATGGGGGCGATCTGTAACGGTATTGCCTTACATAATTCTGGCCTAATTCCCTACTGCGCCACCTTCCTGGTATTTGCCGACTATATGAGAGCGGCGATCCGTCTGTCTGCCTTGGCCGAAGCGGGTGTTATTTACGTGATGACCCATGACTCCATTGGCTTAGGAGAAGACGGTCCGACTCACCAACCCGTGGAGACGATTGCTTCTTTGCGGGCCATTCCCACTTTGACGGTGATTCGACCTGCGGATGGGAATGAGGTATCTGGGGCGTATAAAGTTGCGATCGCAAGTCGGAAATACCCCACACTGATTGCCTTTACTCGTCAGGCCCTCCCTAACTTAGCCGGTAGCTCCATTGATGCCGTGGCCAAGGGCGCTTACATTATGTCCGACAGCGATGGCACGCCCGACATGATTATGATTGCGACAGGTAGTGAAGTGCACCTTTGTGAGCAAGCTGCTGAGCAGTTACGGTCTGAAGGTAAGAAGGTTCGCGTGGTCTCCATGCCCTCCTGGGAGTTATTTGAAGCTCAAACACCTGAGTATAAAGAGTCTGTTTTACCTAAGGCTATTACCAAGCGCTTGGCCGTCGAAGCTGCTGCCGATTTTGGTTGGCATCGATATATTGGCTTTGAAGGGCAGTCCATCAGCATCAACCGTTTTGGTGCGTCTGCTCCTGGCAATACCTGTTTAGAGCAGTTTGGATTTACCGTTCAGAACGTACTGGCTAAAGCCAAAGATTTACTGAGCTAACTCAACTCATTCAGCTCTAAGTCTAATAGCAGTCTCTCTTCTTTAGGGAGACTGTTCTCTTTTATGCGGATTCAATACCTGACTGAGTGCTTGTGAGACTGAATGAGGCGCATATCCGAGAGAGAATGCGCTAGAGCTATCCAGAGACACATCAGCGGGGCGAGGCGTCGTGAGTTCAATATCCTTTTGGAAACAGCCCGCTAATAGTGAGTCAGAAAATCCTAGGATACGTACCAGCGCTTGCCCGATTTCATAGCGAGACAAACGGGCAGGGCCGCCTAAATGCAAAACGCAACGCCGCATCTTTAAGGTCAGCAAGAGCCCGCGAGCAGCATCTGCCCCACTTACAGGTGTTCGAAATTCATCCTTAAACAGTTGTAGAGGTTTTCCTGACTGCAAATTCTGAATCATTGGTTGGATAAAGCTGGGGGCATGGGGAACGACGCCAAACATTAATGGTAGGCGTCCAATCGTCACCTGAGGATAGCGATCGCGCATCCCTCGCTCAGCTGCAACCTTTTGCTCACCATAGTGATTAGCCGGAGAGACCGGATCGGACTCCGAATAGGGAGGGCTTAGACCATCAAACACTAAGTCCGTTGAAACAAATACTAGCGGAATGTGTTGATCCGCGCAGAGCCCCGCTAAGTTCCAAGAGGCCTCTACATTGATTGCAAAGGTTGCTTGAGGTTCTGTTTGGCAGATATGGGGACGGGCTTGAGCCGCAGCATGGATAACGGCATCCGGCTGCACTGTCTGCAAGATATGTTGGACTGACCTTTACTCGAAAAAGTGGACATTCTCGAAGAGTTGATACCCCAGGAGAATGTTTACATGCCCCAAAGACCCCGTCGCACCTTTACTGCCGAACAGAAGGCTGAGGCTGTCAAAATTGTTCAACAGTCTGGTAAATCTGTTAATCAAG
>NZ_JANQOP010000038.1 GCF_028285745.1 Acaryochloris sp. IP29b_bin.137
CTGGTGTGGTCTGTTTACTGAGCCCCCAATGGGGTCAAACCCAGTTATGAATCAGTCGTTGCACGTCTAGCAGTCGGGGTTACAGCGAGTGCTTCTTGGTGTCGAGATTCTGCTTCCTTACGATAAGCACTACATCGCCTCCTCAAAGCAGCATTGTGAGCCTCATTGTTGTGATTGGACCTCAGATGCTGGACTGATAGCAGTAAAGGGATGCTCTGCTTTCATCCACTTCCAAGCCGATTGAACGCCATGAACAAAGAGGTGTTGATTCTTGAGGCCAGCCTGGGCTGTCAACCAATAACGGCTCTCGCGTTCAAGGAAGTGGATGGTCCCTGGGACTGGCTGGGGGGGAAGATTTTTGCCTACACGAGTGTAAACTTCATCCCCTTCTACCGTCACATCAGAGCCTGTTGGAGCTGAGGGTGACCAGTTCTGTGATTCCGGTATGGCGTGGTATTGGAGATTTTTGTCCAGTTGCTGGGTTAAGGTAAATGTCATGTTTTGAGCCGTGCCGATGAAGCACACAACCAGATTTCTCTAGTTTGCGAATAAATGCTTTCCGCTTCATATTTCAAGGACAAGTTCCTTGGTTTTGACCTTCGCTGGAGCAGGCTCCGTATCCATCGTCATCAGTTGGTACGCATCACGAATATTTTCTTCAAGTTCTTCAAGGGTTTGTCCTTGGCTGAATACACTAGGTATACCTTTTATGTGTCCTACCAGCCATCCCTCATCATTCCAGTACTCTAATATGAATGACTGTGGAACCTCGGAGTGACGAAATATACTGGAGTAACACCTTCAAGCTATCAGAAATTATTACTTCCGACCTTGGCCTATATCACCTGCCCTTACGGCCGACGAGGAATGCCTGCCATGCCCCACAACTGAGCATAGATGTCCTTCACAACTCGCTATGAATATCAAGTGGGAGGGAGTCTACCTGCTAATGCCCCTTCTTATGTAACCCGGTCTGCCGATCAGGAGCTATATCAAAAGCTAAGGGCAGGCGAGTTCTGTTATGTCTTGAATTCCCGGCAGATGGGGAAATCCAGTCTGCGAGTCCAGGTGATGCAGCAACTCCAAGCAGAAGGCATTGCCTGCGCCGCCATTGAACTCACTCAAATGGGGAGCCAGCAAATTACGCCAGACCAATGGTATGCCGGACTGATTCGCAGTTTAGTCAGCAGCTTCGAGTTAAGCGATCGCATTAATTTACGGCAATGGTGGCGAGACCAGGCCCTGCTATCGCCAGTGCAGCGGTTTCACACCTTTATCGAAACCATCCTGTTGGTGGAATGTACGGGAAAGCTGGTCATTTTTATTGATGAAATCGATAGCGTTCTGCGGCTGCCGTTTAAAGATGATTTCTTTGCAGTTTTACGAGCCTGTTATAACCATCGAACCGATAATGCGGCTTACCAGAGGTTAGCATTTGTGCTATTAGGGGTTGCCACCCCTTCGAGGTTAATTCAGGATAAGCAGCGCACTCCGTTTAATTTGGGGTATGCCATTGAGTTAAAGGGCTTTCAAATGGCCGAAGCCCAGCCCTTGGTAGCGGGACTCACCGCCCAGACACCACAAGCCCAAGCCGTTTTACAGGCCGTACTGTCTTGGACGGGAGGACAGCCGTTTCTGACGCAAAAAATCTGTCAGATGATTGCCCAATCCGCCGCTCAACTACCGACTCAGCCTAAAGAGATAGAGCAGTGGGTGACGCAATTTATTCAGGACAAACTGCTAGCAAATTGGGAGGCCCAGGATGAACCGGAGCATTTGAGAACGATCCGCGATCGCATCCTCAGTAACGAACAATACACCAGCAAAGTCCTCGATCTCTATCAACAGATTTTGCAGCAGGGGTCGATCAAGGCGGATGCTAGTCCCGCCCAGGTGGAGCTACGACTATCGGGGCTAGTGGTTAACCGGCTGGAAAAACTGGTCGTCGCCAATCGCATCTATGCCCAAATTTTTAATACCGACTGGGTGCAAGACGTCGTAGCCAGTTTGCGACCGCCTTTTTATGCCTCTGCCCTCCGTCAATGGCAAAAGAGTCAATCCAACTTTCTATCAGGCGAACCCTTACAGGCTGCTCAGCAATGGTCGATTGGGAAACAGCTCAGTGATGAAGACTATCGGTATTTAGCAGCCTGTCAGCAAGCAGAAGCAGATGCCATCCTGGCTCAGGCTCAGCGACGAGCACGGCGAACGGTCCTGACAGGGTTGATCGCGTTAGTGGGAATTGCCGTATCAGCAGGTGCGATCGCATTCTGGGCCAACACCTCTATTCGCAAAGCCCAAGAAGTCACAGCCATTGAGCGCGATGCTCGACAAGCCTTGCAACAAGCTGAATTCAAGCAGCTAGAAGCCCTGCTCTTAGCCTTAAAAACAGCCCGCAAGATGCAGGACTGGGGAGAGCGATCTGACTCATCCAACTTTCCTACTCTGACGCCACTCCTCGCCTTGCAGCAGATTTTGGAAGATATGCGAGAGCAAAACCAAATTCGCGGGCATCAACGCGGCATTACGAGAGTTCGTTTTACCCCTGATGGTCAACGGTTAATTACAGCCTCCCAAGATCAGGAAGTGCGGCTTTGGGATTTAAAAGGCAATCTATTAGCCAAAATGGTGGGACATCGCTCCGGGGTAACGGATGCTTGCCTGAGCGGTAAAACCCTAGTCACCACTGCGGCAGATCGCACTACTCGGTTATGGGACTTACAGGGTAATCTCCTTGCAACGTTGCCCCATCCCCAGCCCGTTAACGCTGTGACCTGTCCACCCACGGCAGATGGTGTAATCGCCACCGCCACCAATGACGGCCAGGTTTGGCTGTGGGACCAAAAGGGTCAGCCCTTAGCCGATTTCCGGCCCCATCCTTCTGCCATTACGGCACTGCAATTTAGTCCTGATGGTCAAACCCTAGCCTCTGCCTCCTTTGATCAGACCGTCCAAATTTCCAATCTCCAGGGACAGCGAATTTTGCAGATTCCTGTAAGGCATGGACCTGTGCGCAGTTTGCACTGGCGACCCGATGGTCAAGTTTTAGCTACTGGATCTTATGATGGCTACCTGCATTTATGGAATCGTCAAGGCAAGCTCATCCGTAGTTGGAATGGACATCGCACCCAGGTGTTTAGCGTGGTCTTTAGTGCTGATGGCAAACAACTGGCCTCAGCCGCAGCGGACCGCCTGATCCATATTTGGGACTCCGAAGGTGAGCGACTAGAAACTCTAAAAGGTCACCAAGATTGGGTGAGAAGCGTGCAGTTTAGTCCAGATGGCAAATGGTTAGTCTCCGGTTCAGAAGACTACACTACCCGTTTATGGAACTTACGCCAGAAAGGTCCGGTTCAAGTCCTCAAACATGCTCGCCCCGTTCTCAGCCTTAGTTTTATGTCTCCAGACCCAGCGATGGTGACGGCGGGTGGCGATCAGTTTATTCGCATATGGGATCAGTCGGGGGAAGAACGACTGCGTATTGATGCCCATGCGGGTCGAATTTGGGACATTACCCAACGGGGAGAGTATTTTGCCACGGCGTCTGGCGATCGCACGGCGCGGGTTTGGTCGAATACTGGAGACTTAATCACCGAACTGCGAGGACATCAGTCGGAGGTCTTTGGCGTCAGTCTTGCCCCCACCGCTCAACGCATTGCCACAGCCTCTAAAGATGGCACTGCTCGTTTATGGGATTGGCAGGGACAACCCCTAGCCATTCTTCGAGGTCACCGCAGTCCCGTTTGGAGCGCCACCTTTAGTCCCACAGAACCAATTGTGGCGACGGCTTCTGCCGATCAAACCGTCCGGCTTTGGTCGATGACAGGTCAAACTACTGCCGTTTTAGAAGGACATCAAGGCCGAGTATGGACGGTAGAGTTTAGTCCTGATGGGAAATCTTTGGCGACGGCGTCTGATGATGGCACGGCACGGCTGTGGGATTTGGAGGGGCAATCTCTAGCCAAGTTTGAAGGGCACCGAGGAGCCGTTCGAGGTGTGCGTTTTAGTCCTGATGGCCAATCTCTAGCAACGGTTTCTGAAGATGGCACATTGCGGTTATGGGAATTGCAGGGCCGCCAACTGGCGGAATTTAAGCATGGTAGTCGTTTGTTTGATCTTAGCTTTAGTGCTGATGGGCAGTATGTGGCGACCGCATCTGAGAATCAAGGGGTAAAGGTTTGGGCGATTGAAGCCCTGAGTTTAGAGAAACTGCTGGCTAGAAGCTGTGAGTGGTTACAGCTCTATCTCAACAACCCCACGGCTAATTTGCTTGATCAAGAACGCCAACTGTGTTCACCAACCAACAGCCGATCTGGATAGGGAAAAGCTGCACTGCAAGGACAGTCTAAACAATAGTCTTTTACCAAATCCCTGAAAGATTCAAGACAAAACCTGGTAGCACATCTTCTCCTGATATCTGAGTTGGCGATAGTAAGACTTCTGTAGGCTGCCCCTGACGATAAACTTCGACTTGCTGCTTTTGTGGATTGATCAGCCATCCCAAACGCAAGCCGTTCTCCAGATACTCTTGCATTTTGTCTTGAAGCGTTCGCAGCGAGTCACTATTGGAGCGGAGTTCGATCACAAAGTCTGGACAGAGGGGAGGAAAGGTTTGGCGCTCTGCGTCTGTTAAGCTTTGCCATCGTGGAAGTGCAATCCAGGCTGCATCGGGAGAACGATAGGCCCCACTCGGTAGTTGAAACATCGTGCTCGAGTCAAAAGCTTCTCCAGTTCCATTCGCATCGGTCCAAATCCCAAGCTGTTGAGTGAGCTTGCGATTCCGTCGTCCACTTTCTCCACCCGTTGGGGGCATAACCACCAACTCTCCTTGGGCAGTTAGCTCTAGCTTGGTATCAGGATTCGCGGAACATAGCTGAATAAACTGATGGTCTGTCAGACTAACGATTGAATCTAAACGCAAAGTAACAGCCGTCATAAATGCTGAGTCTCATATAAACAGGATTTATACTGATGCCTTCCATCTTAAGGTAGGTACCACGAAGCTTTTGGAAACATTTGGTTTGCGATCGACATTCAACCATCGCCATTGACCGACCAGGTGTTGTTACAGCGTCCAAGTCGCAACATTAGGGTTTTAGAGAGAGGACGACAATTCCCAATCTTTGCTCTGTCTCAACTCTTTGGTGGGCTTCAGGTGCTTGTTCCAGCGGGTAGATTTGATCGACCGCAGCTTTGATTTGGCCTGCTTCGATCATTTGTTTTAGAGCAAGTAACTCTTCTTCCGTTTCACCCGCAAAGGCAAATACAGCGGTTTTATCCGTAAGCTTTGACGTGAGCAATGCTCTGAACATATCGGATAAACGCGGATTAGCCAGTAAATATCGACCTTGAGGCTTAAGGGCTTGAATGCATTTTGTATAGGAACTCTTAGCCACCATATCTAGAATAACGTCGTAGGTTTGGCTGCTTTGGGTGAAGTCCTCTTGGGTGTAATCGAAGAAATGATCCGCTCCGATCTGCCGCAGCATCTTTTCTTTAATGGTGCTATCCACTGCTGTGACTTCAGCCCCCATCGCTTTGGCAATCTGAACCCCAAACGTGCCAATACTGCCCCCTGCACCGTTGACTAATACCTTTTCACCTGGGGAGATATTGGCTTTTCGGAGAAAGTGTAGTGCGTTGAGTCCACCCAGGGGAACGGCTGCTGCCTCAGTAAAGGTTATGTTGTCTGGCTTAGGCACAATTGTGTACGTATCGGGTAAGCAGAGATATTCACCATAGGCCCCTAACCGAAGTTGGCTGCTGCCAAAGACCTGATCTCCAACCTTAAATTTGGTAACGTCTTTGCCAATGGCTTCAATTTCTCCTGCGAAATATCCGCCTAATATTTGACGCTTTGGCTTGGCCCAACCCATTGCCAATCGCAAAGGCAACCAAAACCACTTTACCGGGAAGTTAAAGCTACGCAGTTCACAGTCAGCTTTGGTCGCTTCGGCTGCATGGATTTTGACTCGAACCTCATCGTCTTTGGGGGTCGGTTTTTCGACCTCCTTGACTTGTAAAACATTAGGTTCCCCATACTTTTCGTACACAATCGCTTTCATGAGTTTCATTTGATTATTGCCATCGAATGATCTGAACCATGACCGTAATATCCACTTTTTTTGATCGTGTTAATTACACCGCTCATTTTCATCATTAACTGCTTGACCCTTAGTAGCAATCTGACCTTTAACACTGCATAATAGGGAACGCAGTTTTGCAGGAAAAAAGCGATCATGGGGCGCGCTAAAAAAGTTGTATTGGCCTATTCTGGGGGAGTTGACACCTCCGTTTGTATTCCTTATCTAAAGCATGAATGGGGCGTTGAAGAAGTCATCACCCTGGCCGCAGACTTAGGCCAAGGGGACGAGCTAGAACCCATCCGCAAGAAAGCGCTAGATGCTGGCGCTGCCCAATCCTTAATTGCCGATGGTACCCAAAGCTTTATTGCCGATTATGCCTTCCCTGCGATTCAAGCCAATGCCCTTTACGAAAATCGATATCCCCTCTCGACCGCTTTGGCTCGCCCCTTAATTGCCAAATTGCTCGTGGAGGCCGCCGAAACCCACGGCGCTGATGCCGTTGCCCATGGCTGTACCGGGAAAGGCAATGATCAGGTGCGATTTGATGTATCGATTGCGGCCCTGAATCCCGACCTCAAAGTCCTGGCCCCCGCCCGTGAATGGGGCATGAGCCGGGAAGAAACGATTGCCTATGGGGAAAAGTATGGGGTGCAGTCTCCCGTTAAGAAATCGTCTCCCTATAGTATTGACCGCAACTTATTAGGGCGGAGTGTGGAAGCTGGGCCTTTAGAAGACCCCTGGGTTGAGCCGTTAGAAGAAGTTTATGATCTAACTAAAGCCATTGCCGATACCCCTGATCAACCCGAGTATGTTGATATTGACTTTGCCCAGGGCATTCCCACGCAGCTGAATGGACAAGCCCTTAGCCCGGTTGCCTTAGTGGAGCAGCTCAACCAAATAGTCGGTAAGCATGGGGTGGGCCGCATTGATATGGTGGAAAATCGCTTAGTCGGTATTAAATCCCGCGAAATTTATGAAGCCCCGGCACTGTTGGTGTTGATCCAGGCGCACCGAGAACTAGAAAGCCTGGCTCTCACAGCGGATGTTACCCACTACAAGCGGGGAATTGAAGAAACCTACAGTCAACTGGTCTATAACGGCCTTTGGTTCAGCCCCCTCAAAGATGCACTTGATGCCTTTATCCAGCAAACGCAAAAACAGGTGACGGGTACGGTGCGGGTGAAGCTATTTAAGGGTTCAGCACCCGTGGTGGGCCGTCAATCGCCCCATTCTTTATATACGCCTGACTTGGCGACCTATGGGGCTGAAGATACCTTTGATCACAAAGCGGCAGAAGGCTTTATTTATGTGTGGGGTCTGCCCACTCGGGTATGGTCGCAGCACCATCGGTCTGACTGCTAGAGAGTGTTTATTGGTTTTATGGCCAGAAAACACAAGCGCTTACCGTTTTCATGCCGGTGACTAGTACCATAAGCTCCATTGCCAAAGTAGTATGTTGTTGGTGGTTTGCCGCCAATTACTCGTTTAGCGATGAGGCAGTATGATTGATATTCTCCAAACCCTACTTTCTGATCACCGTTGTGGCAACTTCGTGTAGGTGTTTGTGAAATCCTTACTGGCCTGGACGGGATTCAATATTTGGAGCCGTCGCTTGATCGCGGCCATATTTCTGGGCGGGCAGGTGGTGGTGCACTTGCTCAGAGGCAAGATTCACCGTCGAAATACCATCGAGCAAATGGCGATTGTGGGGCCTGAGTCTCTGTTGGTTGCCCTAATAACGGCTAGCTTCGTGGGCATGGTGTTTACCATTCAAGTTGCCCGAGAGTTTATTGCCTTTGGCCTGGTGCAAACCGTGGGTGGGGTGTTAGCCCTGGCTCTAACCCGAGAATTAGCACCAGTGTTGACTGCGGTGATTATCACGGGGCGGGTTTGTTCTGCATTTGCCGCCGAAATCGGCACGATGCGGGTAACAGAACAAATTGATGCCCTGCAGATGCTGGATACTGACCCCATTGACTATTTGGTCGTACCTCGTCTCTTGGCCTGTACCCTGATGTTGCCAATTTTGACCCTAGTTTCCCTGGTGGCAGGCGTTGTCGGTGGGATGATTGTGGCATCGATTCTGTATGACATTCCTTATAGCGTCTTTTTAGATTCGGTGCATAGCTTTTTGGGGGTTTGGGATATTTGGAACTCCATGATTAAGGCTGCGATTTTTGGTAGCCTTATTGCCATTGTTGGCTCTAGCTGGGGATTGACGACCTCAGGAGGGGCTAAAGGGGTCGGTCAATCCACAACTGCCGCCGTGGTGACAGCCCTTTTATCTGTATTTATGACCAACTTTTTCTTGTCCTGGGTGATGTTTCAAGGGGCCGGAGGAACGGCCTTACAAAACTTGTGAAGCAGAACCCCTTAGAATGGAAAACAGTTTGCTCATATTGATGAACGCAGAATGGCTGTTTCTCAGGTTTCGAATACACAATCAACGGTCGTTTTAACGCCCCGCTATTGGGTGCCGATTGGGGTTGCGATCGCAGGTATCCTCCTCACATTTATCACCCCCTGGGCCGGAGTTCCTGTCATCTTATTGGGGTGTTTCCTCGGGTTTCAGGCGGCCACGGTACAGGTCCAATTTACAGCCACTGCCTTTGAACTTTACCGGGGCGAGAAACAGCTGCGCCAGTTTCCCTTTGCTGAGTGGCAAGATTGGCTGATTTTATTGCCCCCAGTTCCCATCCTGTTCTTTTTCAAAGAGGTCAAGAGCATCCACTTCATGCCCATGCTCTTTGATGCCCGATCACTTTTGACCTGCTTAGAAGAGCGATGCCCTAGATCCTAAGGTATTCTGCTCAACAGCCATTGTTTTACTGATTCAAGTGGATTAACGTGACTGATTCTTCCGGTATCGCCAACAACACCCCCTCCGTGGACCAACTCCGAAAAGATGCCCAAACCCTGCGGGCCGAAATCGCAGAACTGCGAGGGACGAAAGCGAAGCTCCTTGAACAGCAGCTATCGGCCACCCAAACGGCCCTAGAACGGTTTGCCGATGACCACCTCAAAACCTTAGAAGAGCGCAAGCAAACCCTACAGATTGCCGTCGATCAGTTGGAGCGTCGCCAAGAGCGGGTCCAGGCAGAAATGCGCCAAAGTTTCGCGGGGGTGTCGCAAGATTTAGCGATTCGGATCCACGGCTTCCATGACTATCTCGTCACCAGTTTGCAGGATCTCGTAATCGCGGCGGAGAAGCTAGAACTAGCTCCCAAAGAAGCACCTAAGCCCCAGACTCCAGCACCGCAGGTATCCCCTGTTCCCCGCCCAGAACCGGCTGCAAAACAGCGGCCAGGGGAACAACGCCCGCCCCGTTCAGCCCCTCCTCGGCAATCTCGCCCCCCTCGGCCTGCCCCGCCTCAGCGGTCCGGTCCCCAGTTTGCCACCCAGGAATTTGCAGAAGAAACCCGTCAGATTCGCCAAATTCTCGATCAATACCGCACTAATCCCAATTACTACGGTCCGCCTTGGCAGTTACGCCGGACCTTTGAACCGATTCATGCCGAGCGGGTCGCCAGCTGGTTTTTTACCTTTGGCGGACGGGGGGCTTTACGGACCTTAAGCAGTCGCTTGCAAAATATCTTGGTGGCCTCGGCCACGATCTCGATTTTGCGACAGCTCTACGGTAGTTCTGTCCGTACCCTGATTTTGGCAGACTCTCCCGAACGTCTGGGGGATTGGCGACGGGGTCTGCAGGACTGTCTCGGCATTGACCGCTCAGATTTTGGTCCCGAGCGAGGCTTAATTTTATTTGAGTCTCCTGATGCCCTGGCTCAAAAAGCAGATCGGCTCGTCAAAGAACAACAGCTCCCCCTCATCTTGATTGATGATGCGGAAGAAGAAGTCAGTTTGTCGATTCTGCAATTTCCCCTCTGGTTAGCCTTTGCACCTGAACCGCAGCTTCGCAAAGAACGGTCCACCTTTGACTGGTTTGAATAGAGATCCTGAATAATTCGCTGGAGTGGGAAAAAGACCGTTAGACTAAGCAAGGAATTGAGTGATTACACAAGGGTTGAACCTGACATTTCATTTAGACAATCTCGGGGACGCTATCTGCATTTAGATATTAGGTGTCTAGGAGGTATTAGGATTTGGGTCCGTTAAATCATCTATCCCACGGCATTGGCATTGATCTGGGCACTGCAAATACCCTTATCTTTCTCAGCGATCAAGGTATTGTCCTGCGAGAGCCCTCTGTGGTTGCGCTCGATCAATCCAATCAGACTTTGCTCGCCATTGGCAGCGAAGCTGAGGCCATGATGCGGCGCAATCCGGCCAGCATTGATGTCACGCGGCCCCTCTCAGATGGGGTGATTGTGGGATTTGATACGGCACGGTTGATGCTCAAGCACTTTATTCAGCGGGTGCAGAAGGGACAAACCTTGCTCTATCCACGGGTGATTATTAGCAGTCCTGTGGGCTCTACCAGTATTGAAAAACGGGCCTTATCCGAAGTTGCCGCTCAAGCCGGGGCGCGGGAAGTTTATCTGATTGATGAGCCCGTCGCGGCAGCGATTGGGGCCGATCTGCCCGTAGAAGAACCGATTGGCAATATGGTGGTGGATATTGGCGGTGGCACTACGGAAATTGCAGTGGTGAGCTATATGGGCACGGTAGTGACCGAGTCGCTTCGAGTGGCGGGTAACAAGTTTGATGACATCATCTGCCGCCACGTTAAAAAGAATCATGATCTGTTGATTGGTGAGAGAACGGCTGAAACCGTGAAAATGAAGATTGGCACGGTCTATCCCCATCCTGAGCATGATGAGGCGACATTAGAGATTTCGGGTCTGCGGCTCCTGTCCGGTTTGCCAGGAAGTGTGGTACTCCAGGGATCAGAAATTCGGGAGGCGTTGTCGGAGTCCTTGGCTCGCATTGTTTCCGCGATTAAGCGTGTACTAGAAAAAATCCCCCCAGAGTTGGCCGCAGATTTAATTGATCGAGGCATCGTGATCACGGGGGGTGGAGCGAAACTGCGAGGATTAGATGCCCTAATCAGCTATGAAACGGGCTTGGTCGTGCATGTTCCACCCGATCCTCTCAGTTGTGTAGCTTTAGGGACGGGGAAAGTTTTAGAAAATTTCAAAACCTTGGAACGGGTGCTACAAAAACGTCTCTAAACTCTGTAGCCTAAGCCGCTAGACATGGAACAATAGGGGGTAAGCATGTTCAGAACGGTTGGTTTATGGCTATCTGGCTACTTTGTAACGGTGTACTGTTAATCGTTGCCTACCTGTTGGGATCTTTCCCCACGGGCTATCTGCTGGGTAAAACTCTGCAAGGCATCGATATTCGGGAGCATGGGTCTAAATCGACAGGGGCCACAAATGTCCTGCGGACGTTAGGCAAGGGGCCGGGCTTAGCCACGTTAGTGGTGGATATCCTCAAAGGGGCAGGAGCCGTTGCCCTGGTGCGAGGGGCCTATGCAAACGCTACGTTTTTGAGTCAAGCCCCTGAGACCGCTGATACGAGCCTATGGCTGTCTTTATTTGTGATTATGGCAGGACTGATGGCAATTTTAGGCCATAGTAAATCGATTTGGCTGAACTTTACGGGTGGGAAGTCCGTGGCGACGGGGTTAGGCGTGCTGTTGGTCATGAGTTGGACGGTGGGTCTGGCTGCTTTGGGAATTTTTGCGTTGGTAGTGTCCCTATCCCGGATTGTCTCCCTCAGCTCGATTAGTGCAGCGGTTGCGCTACCAATCCTAATGCTTGTTGCTAAACAGCCCTTAGCTTATTTTCTCTTTAGCATCACGGCAGGTGTTTATGTGGTGTGGCGACATTGGGCGAATATTCAGCGCTTGCTAGCGGGTACAGAACCTCGCTTGGGGCAGAAAAAAGCTGTGTCTACTGATGCCACCTAATCCAGGATTGCGACTCAAGAAAATTTTGGTTATTCTCTCAAATTTCAGGCTTTTTTCTTTCTAGACATGGTATGGTCTCCTGGTGTGTTTGGATTCTAGACCGCTTACAAAAAACCCTGATCAGTCTCCCAGGTTAGACCCGACTCCCTATATGAACCTATTTTTTAACGCTGATGCCATGATAGAACTGGCTTGGGTTGCCAGGGATAGTGCCTTCAATGTCAGACTTAGCGCGGGTTCAAATTCGGGAAAGTACGCCAGCAGATTATGCTGCGATCTCATCCATCTATAACGAAGCGATCGCAACAGGTAGTATCACCTTCGATACCCGTCAATTTGAAGCGCCAGATATTCAAACCTGGGTGGATAAATTTTGCGATCGCGAATGTCTATTGGTGATCGAGCGTCAGCAACAGATCCTGGGGTGGGGCATCGTCAAACAATATAGCGATCGCCCTGGGTATCGCGTCTGTTGTGAAACATCGATTTACCTAACCTTTGCTGAAAAAGGTCAAGGACTAGGAAAATTAATGCAAACGGCCCTACTACAAAAAGTGGCTGAGTTAGGCTACCACCATATCGTTGTGAAAATTGTCGCAACAAATGATGGCAGCATTGCGTTTCACAAAAGCTTTGGCTTTGAAATGGTCGGGGTGCAAAAAGAGGTTGGACATGTTGCTGGCCGTTGGCAAGATGTAGCAATCATGCAGCTTATTCTGCCCCAGGTTCCACCCTACCCCCTTTGATTTGTAGCTGTTCAGTTGTTTTTTAAAGCCTATAGATATGACATGAATGAAGCAGAAACAGCAGCGGGTCTTCCGAAAACATCAAATTACCGTTATGCCAAACAAGTGGATAACCAGCTATTTGTGGCTGGACAGGTTCCCCATGATTCCAATGCCCAACTGGTTGGTAAATCTGATCCATCGGTACAAGCAGCTCAATGCTTAGCCAATCTTCGACAGCTTCTGAATGTGTATGGATTCAGCGAAAACGATATTCAACAGCTCACCATTTATGTGGTCAGTGAAGCTGAAAATCTTGCTAGTGCCTGGAGTGCTGTCGAACAGTGGTTTGGCGGTGAAGTACCCCCTGCAACACTGTTAGGTGTTGCTCAGTTAGGATACGTCGATCAGCTAGTCGAAATTGACGCCACTATCATCCGAGAGGTATCAGAGTAAGCAGGCCAGGAATACTCTCTTGAGATACAACCCAATTAGGCTGTCACCTGTACGCCTTTCCAAAACGCAATGTACCCCTTAATATTTTTCGCGGCATCTTTGGGGTCAGGATAATACCAAGCAGCATCTTTGTTGACCTGACCATCTACTTCAAGGCTGTAATAGCTAGCAACGCCTTTCCAGGGACAGGTTGTATGGGTATCGCTGGCCTTGAAATAGTCAGATTTAATGGCATCGGGCGGAAAATATTGATTTCCTTCCACCACTTCGCACTGATTGCTTTCAGCAACAACTACTCCATTCCACACTGCTTTTGGCATTGCGACTTTCCCCGAATTAAACTCTTCTTCCTTGTAACGTACCGTGTCAAATCTGACAAGTGAATGGGAAACCTGTGGTTAGGGCCAAACAGACTTTATTTGGTCACCTGACAATCCTCTTTATCCAGTACAAACCAGGGATTATGGCTCCAACAAAACCCAAGCCCCCCGTTCAAGTGATTGACTCGTTTCTCACTCAGCAAGATATTCTGAGTGCCTTACTGGTTTGGGTCATTCTCGAAGGATTTAGCTTTATTCTGCTGCCCAACTTTACACTGATCAGTGGGGACAATAAAACTTTGACCTGGATTTTGATTAGTGCGCCCCTGGGAATCCTTGGCGCAATTATGATTGGTCTGTGTTCGAGTTGGCTGCAATACTGCCATGAGCGACTACATAAAACTAACCCTCAAAAGAAGCTCTTGGTTGCCTTAGGGAATGTGGGCAGCTGGATCGGTTTAGCAGGGATAGGCTTCCCCCTGATCATTGTGGGTCTTGAATTCTGGTTTTTGATTATTCACGGTATCGATATTTAACTAAAACAACAAATTCAAACTTAGGGCTGGGGCATGGGGTGGCATTATTCTAGGCGGCCTGTCTTTTAGTATTGCAGAACGACTCTTTCTACCTATTTATTGCCCATCTTTTAGCCAATAGGGATCTTCCGTAAACACAATGTCGATTTCTGGGAATGGATGGAGATCTGCAATCGCAGCCGCAAACTTCTGCCTCAACTGATCCAGCTCTTGCACCCGATCAACCACAAACTCCGCAGGAACCAAGATCTGAATAAAGACATACAACACCCGTCCTTGGACCATCATCTGCAAATGGAAGCGATCGATGGGATGTTTTTGAATGCGGGCGACTTGGGAAATGGTCTTGCGAATTTCTCGATCCAACTCACTTTCTGGGGCAACACCTAATAATTGATTGACGCCTTCAAATACGGTGCGTAGCGGTAGGGGAATGATAACCAGCACCAAAATAGAAACCAGCAGCGGGTCAACGTAAGGGAGATAAATATTCCAAGCGGTCTCTTGTAGTAACATCGTCACCACAAAGGTCAACGCTACCGCGCTACTAATACAGCCATCTACTGTCCAGTCTCGGGCTTCCACCTCCAGCAACGGTAAGGTCAACCGTTTAGCATAGCGATGCATCAAAAGGGCAAACGTAAAACATCCGACGGTGGATAGGGTAGCATAGGCCAACGCTAAGCCCACGACAAGATCTCGACCGCCATGCAGCAAATCTTCTATCGCAGAAACAAAAGCGAACAAACTAACCGATAGAACGATAATGCCTTTAATCGTATTGATAAAGGGTTCAAAACCGTAATAACCAAACTGGTAGCGC
>NZ_JANQOP010000067.1 GCF_028285745.1 Acaryochloris sp. IP29b_bin.137
GAGACGTGAGGTTATTCCACTTCTGTGCGGAGTGATTAAACGAAGATACCGCCATAATTTCCGGGTATAGGCATTGCTAGATTTGAAAATAATTAAAGCCTGATTTTTAATGTGATTTTGTAGTATTTGATACGGCTCTCAAAAAACAAATTAATTTAGGTATTCCTGTTTTTTGCAAATACAAAAACCCCATTGACATCGTCGAGGCTTTCTGTTTTACAGCTGTTCAGACAGATGGAAAGGGAAATCGGGGGTAAACGGATAAAAATCTACTTAAAGCCACAAGAAGTTTACCTGAAAAGGCTTTTACGCTCAACACAACCATTCTAGATCGCGATTTTGAGGTGAAAATAAGCCCAAGTTAGTCTATTCTTCTAATTCAGAACCCAGTCATTTGTAGAGTTAACTTGAAGTCTTACACCTAGACTTATCCTATTATTTTCAAGATATGAACTATTTTTACATCTCAAAAATATAAATAGAAGTAATTAGCGTTTTTTGGTTCAGTAAATTTGTTTAAAGAGATTATTTTTTGTACTCACTTCAGATCCTATCAGCCTACCTATCCCCAAAGCATTGGAAAATCTTTAGCAATGATGGGACTTTCTTTCGGTTGGCGTTAACCCGTCGAGGTAGATCTGGTCTCCGGCTCCTCGTATTATTTTTGGCTTTGTCGCCATGCCTGAGGAGAAACCCCATGAATTCGGCGAAATTGACGAATAAAGTAGCCCGCATCGGTGTAGCCAATTTTAGACGCAATCTGTTTGATGGGGGTATCCGTATCCGACAACAGTTGGCGGCCTTGCACCATCCGGCGTTCAATAATCCACTGTTTAACGGAACGGCCTGTTTGACTATTGACCAAGCTGGTCAGGTAAGCCGGAGAATAGCCAACCACCTGGGCGACGTCCTGAAGCTGAATCGGTTGCTGATAATGGTCTTCAATAAATTGAAAGATAGGATTGAGTCGAGGACAGTCAGGAAAAATACGAGTGGGAGGGGCTGCTTCTAGAGAGGGCTGTTGGAAGTTGGTATGGCGCTGCAGACGAGTTGTGATCGCATCTAAAAACTGGCCAACCGTACAAGGTTTGGTCAAATAGTCATCCGCCCCTAGGTTCATGCCAACGCGCAGTTCAGCCATAGTCGCCTTTGCCGTCAAGAAAATAAACGGGATGCCCGCCGTATCAGCGCCTTGTCGCAGTTCAGTTAACACCTGATAGCCATCCATATCTGGCATCATAATGTCACAGACAATCAGATCCGGATGGTGGGTTTGAGCCAACTTTACCCCTTCCCAGCCACAGCTGGCCTCTAAGGCACCAAACCCTTCGAAGGACAAACTGCTAAAGAACACCCTGCGAGTCTGGGCCTCATCCTCAATAATGAGAATTGTCTGGGTCATCGCTCCAGCTCCCATCAACCTGATCGTGGTTTCTGACGATCGCACAACCGTTAGTTAACCGCTTTATGGAGAGGGTTTTGGTGTAATGGATAACAGTTGGGAGCCCAAGGCTCACCCGCCCACGGCCCGTGAACTGGAACAGTTACGACGGCAAAATGAACTGATTCTCAAGTCTGTAGGGGAAGGAATCTATGGTCTCGATTTAGAGGGAAACGTCACCTTTGTTAATCCAGCCGCGGCGGAGATGATTGGTTGGCACATGAGGGATCTGATTGGCCAGTCCATGCATCGGGTCTTGCATCATTCCCATCCCGACGGCAGTCACTATCCCCGCCAAACCTGTCCAATTTATGCCGCCTTTAAGGACGGGGTCGTTCACCGGGTCACCGATGAAGTGTTCTGGCGCAAAGATGGCACCTCTTTCCCCGTGGAATATATCAGTACCCCCATGCAGGATGAGCAGGGTCAGATTGTGGGAGCGGTTGTTACCTTTCGAGATGTCTCGGAACGACAGTGGGCAGAGCGAATTCTCCAGCAAACCAATGAAGCCCTCGAACTCAAAGTCCAAGAACGTACCGCAGAGTTGCTCCAGGCCAACCAACAACTGCAAGAACTCAGTGAGTTGCGATCTCGCTTCGTTTCAATGGTCTGTCACGAATTCCGTAACCCCCTGAATAATATTGCGCTCTCAGTTTCATCCCTAGAGCGCTATGACCAAAAACTCTCGGCTATCCAAAAGCAGGAGTATCTGCAGGCGATTATTGCCAATACCGATCGGATGGCGGCGATGACTGATGATATTTTGGTGCTCGGTCGGATTGAAGCTCAGCAATTGCCCCTCACTCCCACGACTTTGGAACTGGTTGGGTTTTGTCGCGAGGTGTTGCAGGAACTGCAGCCAACCACGCCAGATCATGTCTTGCACTTTGCCTGTCGTCATGCCCAAATATGGGTGCAGATGGATGAGCAAGTACTGCGCTCAATTCTGGTGAATATCCTGCAGAATGCGATTCGCTATTCTCCCAACCCCGAGCCGATTGAGCTAAAGCTGGCTCGCCGCAAACAGCAGCTGACCCTACAAATTACCGATCACGGCTTAGGTATTCCCGAGGCGGATCAACCGTTTCTGTTTGAGCCCTTTCATCGGGGCCGTAATGTCAGCAATATTCCAGGGACGGGGTTGGGGCTTAATATCGTCAAACAGTTTGTGGACCTACTGCACGGGACCATCACCTTTGAAAGTACCTTGGGCATGGGTACGTCTTTTCGGATCCGTTTACCCCTTCAACCGCCAGATTAGCCAAATCCTTTAGTGGGTGAGCGGCGTTGCCAGAGGACGATTTTGCCGTCTTTACCACTTCCAGCTAAGACCGTGCCGGAGGGATGCCAGGCTAAAACAGTCGTGCCTGAGGTTAACCCTGGGAGATGCTGACTCAGGGATTTTGCCTGGGACCAAAGACGCACCCCATCGTCGCCGCCAGAAGCCAGGAGTTGAGAATGAGGCTGAAATGCGATCGCCTTTACAAATCCCTGATGCTCCGCCAATACCTGACTATTCCATTGATTGCCCTTTCGCCGCCAAACGGTAATCCCATCTACACAGGCTGCAGCTAAGAGTGGGGAACTGGCATCAGACCAGGCAATTGCACTCACCTTCCCTGGAAATCCCTGCATCAACCAAGGCGGAGGTTGCCCCCATGGCAGAACGGAAAGGGTGCGATCCAGATTGCCAGATGCCAGGTACTGTCCCTCCGTAGACCATCGGCAGGTCAGGCTCGCCCCTGGTACCTCAAACTGGAAGGGGGGACTCTCTAGCTTCTGCACATCCCAGACTTTGACGCCGCCCTGACCACTAACGGCTAAATATTGTCCCGTAGGATGCCACGCTAAATCCAGAACGGTGGACGCTTCAAAATCTAGAGTTGCCACCTGTTTTCGATGGGAGAGATCCCAGATTTGCACCGTGCGATTGACGGGAATCGCCAGCCACTCCTGCACTGGATGCCAGGCCAACTGCTCGATCCAATTGGCCCCATAGGACTCCTTAAACATCAGCTTAGGAGCGTCTGAATGTAGATCCCATACCTGCAACAGGCCCGCTTCTCCTCCCACGGCTAGGAATTGATGATTGGCGGAGAAACTCACGCAATCACAGGTGCGATCGCATGCCCCTTGCAACTCGACCCGCCGTCGGTTAGGGCGATCTGCATCAGTCAACAGCACCACTTCTCCAGCTGCCGAAACCGCCACTAAAGCGTGGCCAGCCGACCAGGCTAACCCTCGCACATAGTCAGAGAGCTGCTCTTTGGTCTGTAGCTGAAACTGTGCTGTACTCACACTAAACAGGCTTGGAAAGAGGCTTCTAAATTCATGGCATCTAAATCTCGGCCAATAAACACAATTTCGTTCTGGCGGGTCTCAGACGATTTCCAGGGACGATCAGGAGACCCTTCAAAAATCATATGCACCCCTTGAAAGACAAAACGACGGTCCTCATCCTCGACATTGAGAATGCCCTTCATCCGAAAAATGTTGGGACCATGGGTTTGTAGGAGGTCACTCATCCAAGTATTCAGCTTGTCAAGATTGACAGCCCCTGGTTCGACCAGGGCGTAAGAATACACAGACTCGTCATGTTCGTGAGCATCTTCTCCTAAAAATTCTGGGTCAATCTCCAACGCTCGCTGCAGGTCAAAGGCCTTAACGCCCAGAATGGCATCCATCCCAATTTGACATTGGTGGGTGCGGTGAATTTTGACCATTGCATTCATCGCCCGCATTTTTTGCTCCAGTTCCGTGAGCTTCTCCGGGGGGACCAAGTCGGTTTTATTGAGGAGAATCACATCAGCAAAGGCAATTTGTTCCTGGACTTCCTCGCTCTGCCAATGGGTTTCAACATGCTGGGCATCCACCACAGTGACCACCGCATCTAGATCAAGCTGAGCCTGGATCTCTTCATCCACAAAAAAGGTTTGAATCACGGGGGCCGGATCGGCCAAACCAGTGGTTTCTATCACCAAGTGGTCAAAGCGATCGCGCCGTCGCATCAAATTCCCAATAATCCGAATCAAATCCCCCCGGACCGTACAGCAAATACAGCCATTGTTCATCTCAAAGATTTCTTCATCTGCATCAATGACAAGCTGATTATCGATACCCACAGCTCCAAATTCATTGACAATCACGGCGACTTTTTTCCCATGCTCGTGAGTGAGGATGCGATTGAGTAATGTCGTTTTGCCTGCCCCTAAGTATCCAGTTAATACGGTGACAGGGACGGCGGAAGATAAATTAACCATAAGGATCTTTATCCATACAAGGTGGACTTAGACTTAATCATGCGTTGAGCTGCATTCTGATCTATTTATGCTATCGGCAAGGAAATTTTCTAGACTTAGTCTAACTGCATCATTACGCAATGGTCACAACCAAAATACATTTCGGTTGTGTCGCAAACCGTGTTTCCGGGTACAAGAATTCTCATTATTGAGGTACTTCACCTGCCGAGTTTTCTTGCCTTCAGGGATACATTCCTCTTTCTGTAACTGTTCAATGGCTAGAGGATAGGCTGGGTTCTAATCCACATTGATCACCCGAGATTCATGGGTATGGGCAGAATTCAAGGCTTTGGTCAGGAAGCGCTTTGCAGCTTTGGTATCACGCCTTGCCGTGAGTAAAAAATTGAGAGTATTGCGATCCGAGTCTACTGCTCAATACAAGTACTTCTATTTTCCCCGCACTTTGATGTCAGTTTCGCCAACCCGCCAGGAGCCATTGGTAACGTTAAGATGCCGACAAATATGCTTGTCCGGCTCAGGAGAATATTTGAGACCACCGATTGATGGTGCTGTGATCTCATAGCTGTCAACTTCATCTGCGTTTTCAGGTAATTTGGCCAAGAAAATTAATCCCTCAGTGACAACCATCACACGCCGATTTGATGGTTGTCACTGAGTTGAAAAGCGAGCCAATGTATATCTTATAGACACACCCCGCTATCTCAAAGGAAAGGCAGATGAACCAAGGATTTTGGCAGATTGCACAGTACTGAGGATTGCACTCAGTGCCGGTGTGTGGTCAGTGACCGATACCCCCAATCGCCTATGCTGGAGAACTCCCATGCTATTGAATAATCGCTTTCGCATCTTAAAACAAATGGCCAAAGGTGGTTTTGGCGCAACCTATTTGGCAGAAGATACCCATATGCTGTCTCGACGCCATTGTGTCGTCAAGCAGTTACAGCCTGAGGTCCCGAACCAGGACTGCTATGCGATCGCACTCAAAAAATTCAAAGAAGAAGCGACGGTCCTCGAACAACTCAAGCATGATCAAATTCCCCAGTTGTATGGCTACTTTGAGCAAGAGGGGCGCCTGTTCTTGGTTCAGGAATGGGTAGATGGGCCAACTCTTGGGGAAAAGGTGAGGGCTTTGGGACAGCTCTCAGCCGAAGAAGTCCAACTGATGCTGTTGCGAATCTTGCCGGTGCTTGATTATCTGCATGGCTTCAAAGTCGTCCATCGGGATATTAAGCCAGATAACCTGATTTTGCGACAGGTGGATAGTCGCCCCGTACTGATTGACTTTGGGTCAATGAAGCAACACCTCAAAACCCGCATTAGTTTTTCAGGAAGCGTTGTGGATTCTGTGGTGATTGGTACAGAAGGCTTTATGGCACCTGAGCAAGCCGCTCAGCGAACAGTCTATGCCAGCGATCTGTATAGTCTGGGAATGTCTGCAATCTATGCCCTGACCGCCAAACTCCCGGTAGAGATGGAGTCTGATTACAATACCGGTCAATTTCAGTGGCGGCAATATGCGCCCCACGTCAGCGATCATTTAGCTGACATTTTGAACAAGGCGACGGAGTTTAGCCCTCAAGACCGCTTTAGTACGGCAACGGAAATGCTGGACGCATTGACCCTACAGCATTCAAATGTCACGGCTACAGTGATTTCTGAACGCTCTATTCATGAACGTCCTACCTTGCTCGATCGAGCAGCGCCTGAGCTTCCTGAGCCTGAACCAGCGCCCGTTCACAAGGGGCTAAAGAAGTTGGGGGTTTCCCCCACTGCGGTGATGACGTCCTTGCTGGCTGGTGGAATGGGGTTTGCGATCGCACTCAGTTCCCAAAGCTTCAGCTCTCAAGCGGTTAAAGTCAACGATAATCCAGATATGGATACTGGCACCTCCTTGGTTGCTGCTGCGAATACCTTTTCCAAGCAAGGGGAAAAACTAGTTGCCATTCGCACCCTATTGAATGTGCCAACGACCTCTCCTCAGGCTCAAGCAGCCCGTCAGAAAATTGCAGATTTAGTCCACCTAGAGTTGGGTCAGCTCATCGATCAAGAATTGGATGTCATCAACTTAGAAAAGCCACCCGGTAAGCCCAAGCGAAGCTTGGCAGGAGTGGGAGTTTCTGACCTATCAGCCGTTCAACCCAAAACCCAAGTTGATCAAGTCCAAACACAATTGGGGTACTCCCCCATCAATACTTACAGCTCCAACTGGCCTATCTATCGGCAACCGACTGATGCCGATCTAGCTGCAGACGCCCAATCCTGGTATGACCCTTGGTTTGAACATTATCAAATTGCGCCCGGCATGACCCTAGAAGTGATGTACGGATGTAAGTCGAACAAGATACTGCAAACAGCCGAAACCTTCGACCGCAGCACCACTGAACCCGAGTTAATCAAAGCCCGCTTTGATCGAATTCTACAAGGCAGCCGTCAAGAGGATATTCAAGCTTCTCAAGCCACCTTAAAGCGGTTAGTGGATCATAAGGGGGAAACCAGAACAGAATCATTCTCCACAGATCAGGTGCGAGGTTGGATCATTACCGATCCGAATCAGCTGCGAATTGTAACGCGAGAGGTTTAAGGGATTCAACAGAGCTATCTTCCCTTAGGTGAGGCCATGGGTTGGGGTCTCAATCTCTATTAGATTGTTTGGGCTAAATCGCTTGGGTATGAGTGATTCTATTGATGCCAATCAGGAGGAGGAAATGGAGCGGATAAATCAGATAGAACAGATAGGACTTTGGGCCCTGTCGGCCATTGTAGCCAAGCAGTATAAGCGGGGCCAACAACTGAAATAGACTGATGGGCGGATATGACAAAATCCATACCCCAGCCAGTCCGAATAAGGTGTAACTGGCCCACCAGGCAAAAGAATTTTGAAACGTGGACATCAAAACAATTGTGGGTATGGTGGTTAATCCACCTTCAATATTCGCTATCAGCGCTATTCCTGAGGATAGGAGAACAACAGCCAGTTTGAATAAGGGATGGTGAAACGCTCTTATCCACCGGAGAGTTACAACTCCCATAGCTAGACCAAATAGAATATTGAGTGGCGATTGCTGTTCAAACAGCAGACTGGAAAAATGAGCATAAACAGGCTGTGTTAGGAGGCCCAATAGCACCAGCCTCGATAGGTAAACGATCAGATTCGTGGAATATTGCTCGCCCATTGCAGCTAAGTAGGCAAACAATGGAAAGCTCGAACGTCCCATTGCCACCATAAAGTGGGCCTGAGGGAAGAATAATCGTCCTGTATGATCGATGATCATCAGGCTAAAGGCCAATAATTTCAGATGGTAGGCAGTAAACACGCAAAGAGGTGATTGGAGGGTGCAGGAAATATGTTTTTTCGCATAAGTAACTATATTTCATCAGACCTGGGCATGGCTCTAATAACCAATGAATCCCCCACTCTCCAACAGGCAGAGGCAACCCTGAAGCACCGATTGATGCCTAGATAACGTCTAGACATTGCTCAATGGGAGTTTGGGTTGCAGCAGGAGTGTACGGTTGTGGAGTAACTAACCCGAATGAGCTATATCCTCCAGAATCCAGGTATTGTGCTGGAATTGCTGCTTGAACATCTGCAAATGACCGGTATTGCAATCGGGGTAGCCGTGGTTATTGCGGTTCCTATTGCTTGGATAATGTATCGATTTGCTGGGTTGCAGCGGCCCATTATGGGGATATTGGGCGTCATTTATACCATCCCTAGCTTGGCTTTAATGATCCTGCTGATTCCCCTTTTTGGACTCAGTGCCATCACTGCCATTGTGGCGATGATCCTCTATGCACAAGTTATATTAGTGCGGAGTATTGTGGTTGGCTTGCAATCGGTTCCTCCACCGATTTTGGAAGCGGCCCAGGCGATGGGCATGACCCCTTGGCAATGTTGGTGGCAAGTCCAAGTTCCCTTGATGTGCCCTGTCTTATTGGCTGGCGTTCGATTAGCGACAACCGTGATGATTGCTTTGGGAACGGTTGCCGCTAAGTTTGGTGCGGGTGGATTGGGGGAGTTGTTATTTGAAGGAATTGCCCAAGCAGGTCGGTATGACAAAATCTGGGCTGGAACGATAGTTGTGAGTGGGGTTGCGATCGTAGCCAATATTCTTTTATGGCTTCTCGAACAGCAGCTCGCTCCTAAACAGCCCCTGCAACGAGGGCGTTAGGCGCAGATGGCTGAGAAAAGTTATTGTTCATCAAGCGTTTCCCCCGTCAGTAAGTGAAGCCACCCCATAGAACCAAGGTTAATAAAAGGTAAACAGGCTATTAAGGGTGGTCTAAGCTTGCTTAAAGGCGATAAAAAACCATGTTATTAATAATCTATTACAGGCTTGCCAAAGATAACTCAGACTAGATTGCTCCCATAATATCTTTCTGATTTATAGCAGTAACAAGCTGATTTAAATCAGTCTTACAGTCTGCCTAACTCTTGAATCGTGTTTAGCTACTAAGCCTATATTTCAGACAAAATAGTGAAAGTGCATGATGGGCTTGTCGATTCCCGCAAGTTATAGAAGTTTCTTGCCTCGTTTCTATCAGTTAGCTATTGTTAGTGCGCTATCCAATATGATGGTGCCACTAGCAGGGCTTTTTGATACTGCATTTTTAGGGCACTTGGCAGATATTCGGCATTTAGCCGGTGTGATTTTAGGAAGCGTTCTGTTTGACTATCTCTATCGCATCCTCAAGTTTTTTCGCAATAGCACAAATGCCATTACAGCCCAAGCAGAAGGGCAAGATAATCATCAAGACGTTCTGCTGGCTGGTTTACGAAGTAGCATGGTTGCGATCGCAGTAGCCGCCCTTATTCTCCTCCTGCAGTATCCTCTCCAACGGTTAGGATTTGCCGTTTTATTTGGGCCTCCAGAAATCGAGGCCGCCGGTATTGATTATTTCAATGCTCGTATTTGGGGAGCACCCGCAGTGCTTCTTAACTTCGTCTTGATCGGTTGGTTCTTGGGACGGGAAATGAACCGAATCGTGCTGGTTATTTCTCTCGTGGGCAATGGCTCTAATATTCTATTAGATTATCTAATGATCAACCGTTGGGGGTGGGAAAGTGTGGGAGCAGGGTTAGCCACAGCCCTCAGTCAATATCTGGCGTTGGCGGTGGCCGTTGTGGCCGTGGGCTTCAGCATCCAATGGTCAGCCATACCTGCCGCTCTAAAAAAGGTGTGGGACTTGGCTGCCTTCAAGTCGACTTTAATGTTGAAGGGGAATATCCTGATCCGGTTTGTGGCACTGATTTCTGCCTATGCTATCTTTACAAACCTGAGCGCCACCCTGGGAACCACGGTTCTGGCAGAGAATGGTTTGCTGCTCCAAATCGCTTTCCTTAGCCAATTCACGGTTAATGGCGTCGGACTGACCACCCAGACTCTGATCGGCAATTTCAAGGGCAAAGGAGAAGTGGACTTAATGATGCCTGTCCTATATACCTCCCTATTGCATGGATTGTTGATTTCATTGCCATTTGCAATCCTACCCATTCTCTTTCCTGAGGCGGTCTTTGGCCTCTTAACCAGCCACACCGAAGTAAGTCAATCTATCCATACCTTTACAGTGTGTCTTGTGCCGTTGTTGAGCTTAACGGCGGTGGCCTTTATTTTAGAAGGCTATTTTATTGGCTTAAAAGAAGGGGCCATCCTCAGAAATTCAGCCCTTACAGCGTTGTTATTCGGATATGCGCCATTTGCGATCGCAGGTTGGCATTTCCAAAATAACCATCTTTTATGGATTTCTCTTTCAATCTATATGGCAACCTTAATGTTTTCTCTATCATGGCAATTACTCAATAATCAAGGGATCTATTTATCTTCTTTAGAACAGGCATAAAAGATTTATGTATTCTGTTGTTTTTGCTAGATTTATTGACAACCTTAGAGATAAATAAAATCCTCGATTTACCCGTCGGGGATTAAAGTTTAAATGGAAAATATAAATCTTAGATATTATGTTTATTATATAACAAGATTTTTTATTTTTTGTATTAAAGACAACAATTTATATTATGTATTCTTCAATGATTTGTTTGCTGCCCGTCACACATCTTAAATTAGGGGAAAACTACTGATTTTATAGGGAATAAAAACCATAAAACCTCGAAAATTAGCTCCTATTTGCTTTGGGGAAATCATCATTTGATGTTATGGGTGGTTTCCTAGGAATTCTCACTATTTTTGTGATAACAAAACTGTACAATTATATCTCCCCCAAAAGTCCCGAATATATTTCTGCCGTGTAATTTCAGGCATGAGTGGACCTCTTGCATAATTAAGCTAACGATAGGTAGAGGACTAAAAATTCGAGTCAGATCGTGGCACAATATTAAGTCAGCAACACATCATGAAACTAATTTTGCAAGAGTTTTAGTAGGCATCGTGCCGTCGGGTAGAGAGGACTCCTTCAAGGTTTTAGGTCAAGTTTGTTTTCCCTGTTACTCTTCCCTTTCGGTTGAAGAGTGTCACACGATCTGACCATACCTCGTTGAGAG
>NZ_JANQOP010000015.1 GCF_028285745.1 Acaryochloris sp. IP29b_bin.137
TTTTTGTCGGAAGTCATTGCTATAGGGGGCGGGCATTGAAATAGGCAGAAAAGACATGGTCCTATTTTGTCCTAACTAGCTCCTCAATTGCTATAGTAGCTAGTACCAACCCCTGCCCTTGCGGATATTACACCGATCCAATTCAAGCTTGCACTTGTTCACCGAGGCAAAGGGAGACCTATTGGGCTAAATTGTCTGGCCCTTTAATGGATCGAATTGATCTGCAAGTAGCGGTCAATCGGCTTAAGCCAGAAGAGATTACTCAGCAGGTTGAAGGTGAGCCATCAGCACCGATTTTGGAGCGTGTACAATCGGCTCGCAATACTGCGACTCAAAGATTTAAGACAGAACATAATTTACACTGCAATGCTCAAATGAATAGTCAGCAACTGCGGCGTTGGTGTCAGTTGAATGATGCAACGCGCCAATTATTGGAAACGGCTATTCAGCGTTTAGGACTATCCGCTAGAGCAACGGACCGAATCCTGAAAGTTGCTAGAACAATTGCGGATCTGGCCAATTCACCGAGTCTGGAAGCACCCCATGTAGCGGAAGCAATTCAATATCGTACGATTGATCGACTTCAGTAGGGATGGCAATCCATTCCGTTCCAATGGGGGCTTAGTCTACATCTTGGGCATCCATCTCCAACCAATCAGGAAGATCTTCCAAATGCAGTTTATCGTAAGTCGCTAAGGTTTCTCGATCATGGATGGAGGGGTGGCGAGGTGAATCTAGGGGATCAGGTTTGGCCTCATCAATGCTGGGAGAAGACTCTGAAGGAACAGGTGGTGCTGACTGTTGAGTAAGTGCTTTACTACCCTGCGGCTCAGGTGGAGTGGCGGAATGATCTTGATTTAACGAGGGCTTGAGGCTGCGTCGCGGATCAGTCTGCTTTTGCGGTTGAGGGTGTGGTTTTGCCAGTGATACGGATGGGGACTGAGCTGCAGTGTTGACCTCTTTAAGATGATCAACTGCTTTTTGCCTTGCTTTTTCGACTTCCTGCTTGGCTAAGGTGCGATGGGGTAGAATCACATTCTGAAAGAGAAATTCAATAGTTTGGGATTTAAGCCAACCTCTAGACACTAAAATTTCCCCAAAGCGCATACCGGTAAGTTCTTGGTCAGACAAAACGACTTCTACTTGAGCAGGAGACAACAATCCAGCATCCATAAGATATCCCCCAATCCGTTTGCTATCAGGATAATGAGACGCCATAGCCCGACGATGCATGGATAGATATTGCTCCGATTTGGCAGAGCGAAGATGGGGCTGCATGTTTTGTTTTTTGCCCTTTTTTGATGAAGAGGGCTGTTTCGTCTCTGTTTTCTGAAGCCAAACCAGCATATCTAAGGGGTATATCTGTTGTTCATAACCCGCAGTTTTAATGGTTAGGGTGCCATGTTCGCAAACAATATCGCGAATAGGGTACCAAATGCCGCGATGCAAAAATAATAAGCTCATTAATGCAAGCTGTTTATCGTTTTTTTTATAGCTCCACCATGTTTGTAATAAGTCTAAAGAATCGGTAAAACAGACCTGATAATGGTCTGGAATTTCAATCGGTTCGTACTCGTAAAAACCTGCGATTTTAGATTGACGAATGGGCAGACATTTTTGGGCAATCATTGCTTCATGCAATTGGGGCCAGAAGCTAGATTTAAAGCGAATGGAAGTAAAGCGTTTTTCACCTGCTAACTTGGCGGTTGCGACTAATCCTTCTGTTTTAGCGAGAAGCTGTAGCGTGTCGCTAATGGGCTCGACTCTTAGATCTGAGTTAGAGAGCAATGTGGGTTGACCCGATAGATAACTTGATACAAATCTTTGTAAGAGTTCTAGGTCATCCATAAAAATTAAATGCTGAATTTTGGCGAAGATGGCAGACTTGTTCTCATGATAATCGTTTAATTGCACCTCTCGCCATAGGAAAGATTTAGGCCGTTTTGGGTTGTGTCGGGAGTCCGGCTGGAATAGAGGCGATGAGTTTGCGGGTATATTCGGCTTGCGGGTGACAATAAATTTGGTCGGCAGCGCCTATTTCTTCCAGCTTGCCCCGATTCATTACCATGATGCGATCGCTCATAAATTTCACTACGCTTAAATCATGAGAAATAAAGATATAGGTTAGATCAAATTCTCGCTGAAGTTCTTTTAATAAGTTCAACACCTGAGCTTGAACAGAGACATCTAGGGCGGAGACGGACTCATCACAAATGATAAATTTAGGATTTAAAGCTAAAGCGCGAGCGATACAGATCCGCTGTCGCTGACCGCCTGAGAATTCATGGGGATATCGGCTCATATCATTGGGTGTCAGTCCGACTCGTTCTAACAGATAGGCGGCGCGATCGCGCGGTGTATTGCCCCCTTGCTCAGCGGCGATCCGATCGGTTATCCCCCCCGCAATCCGCATGGGTTCCATAATGGCAGTGCCCACATTCATGCGCGGATCGAGGGAGCTGTAGGGGTCTTGGAAAATAATTTGTAAGTTTTGTCGCAGTTTCCGTAGATGGCGGCCTCTGAGTTGGGTAATATCTCGTCCGTTATACAAGATATTGCCGCTGGTGGGCTTAATTAGGCGAACCAGTGTGCGGCCTAGGGTTGTTTTGCCACAACCCGATTCCCCGACTAGTCCCAGGGTTTCACCCGGATAGACATCAAAGGAGACGTTATTGACGGCAGTGACATAGCGGACCGTTTTGCCGAACATCCCTTTGACGGGGAAGAACACTTGCAGGTTCTGAACCCTGAGTAAGGGTGGTTGTTGCGTTAAGGTTTCGAGTCGGTCCTGCATGTCTGACTCAGACATTTCTGGCTGTGCGGGAGACAGGGGTGCATCTGTGATCGGCGGATCGGTAACAGGATCAAGGTCTTGTGTTTCAGATGGTTCAGATGCCATAAAATCAGCAACCGTCGGCAAGCGTTTCAATCGCTGATCGGGACGGGGACGACAGGCTAATAGTCCTCTGGTGTAGGGATGTTGAGGATTTTCAAAAATCTCCTGGGCAGTCCCCGTTTCCACCACTTGACCTTGATACATTACGGCAACGGTATCTGCGAGTTCTGCCACAATCCCTAGGTCATGGGTAACAAAAATAATTGACATTTGTCTGCGATCGCGCAGCTCTCGCAACAAATCCAAAATCGTGGCTTGTACTGTCACATCTAAAGCAGTCGTGGGTTCATCCGCGATTAAAATGGCTGGATTAGAGGCAATCGCCATTGCAATCATCACTCGTTGAATTTGCCCACCTGAGAGTTGGTGAGGGTAACGATTCAGATAGGAGCGCTTTTGACGATTAACCTGCTTCTGCAGCTCAGTCTCACTCAGAGATGCACTCTCTTTACCAGCGGTCTCTAATACCATTTGCTGAAGTTCTGCATCGGGTGGAATCAACTTCACTTCTTGGAGTAGAGCCATGGCACGCCGTCGAGCGGCTGCAGCCGACAGATCATCATGTAAACGCAGCGCTTCGACAATTTGAAACCCACAGGTATACACCGGATTCAGAGAACTCATGGGCTCTTGGAAGATCATGGAGATTTGGCTACCCCGATAGGCTTGCATGGCGCTGATTGGCAGCTGTAGCAAATCGACTGGATTGGATTGTTCATTATTGGCGTCGGCTGTGTCTGGAGATGCTCCTTGGAACCAGATTTCACCCTCAACAATCTGACCTGGAGGTGTCGGAACTAAGCGCATCACAGATAAGGATGTGACGGATTTCCCTGAACCAGACTCTCCCACAATCCCCAACGTTTGTCCCCGGGGCAAGGTGAGGGATACACCATCTACTGCATTTACCCGTTGTCCTTCCGTTTGGAATTGCACGCGAAGGTTCCGGATCTGGAGGATTGGATCGGTCATAAAACAGCTTGCCCAGGGGGTGGAGAATCTTAACCGTGATTTTAGCAAGCCTTCTGGGGAATCAGAAGTATTGTTCAGCGGGCATGGGACTGTTGGACGGGCAAGGATGTCTTCCTTCTGAATTCCTGCTACCCTGATAACACCATTTGCTTTGGCAAGTATTTTATTGAGGGAGAACGATACCTGTGGCTCACACCATTGTTACCGATGTTTGTGAAGGCATTGCCGATTGCGTGGATGCCTGTCCTGTCGCCTGTATCCACGAAGGACCCGGTAAAAACGTGATGGGTACTGACTGGTATTGGATTGACTTTTCTACCTGTATTGACTGTGGCATTTGTCTGCAAGTATGCCCAGTAGATGGAGCCATCCTGGCTGAGGAACGGGCCGATTTACAGAAAACGCCTTCCTAACTTTGGAGCATCATGACCGATTCTGTGATGCCCACTGCTGAACCAGAAATACTGCTGCAAGTTGAGAATGTTTTTGCAGGGTATGTACCCGGCTTAGATATTTTGCAAGGCATTAATCTCAAGCTTTTTGCCGGGGAAATTGTTGCCATTATCGGCCCGAATGGTGCTGGTAAATCGACCTTGGCAAAAGCAGTGTGTGGCCTGTTGACTCCCCATACAGGCACCATTCATTGGAGAGGTCAAGATATTGCAGGTCGTAAACCCAATGAAATTGTAACTTTGGGGGTGTGCTACGTTCCTCAATTAGCCAATGTCTTCCGCTCCCTCACGGTGGAAGAGAATCTAGAGATGGGGGCATTTATTCGCGATATTCCTTTGGGGGATCTGAAGTCTAAAATTTTTACGACCTTTCCTAGGCTGGCTGATCGCCGTCGTCAGCAGGCGGGAACCCTCTCTGGTGGGGAACGCCAAATGTTGGCGATGGGAAGAGCCATGATGCTCGAACCGGGCCTTTTAATCCTAGATGAGCCGTCTGCTGCCCTGTCTCCTATTTTGGTGGATGATATTTTGACCAAAATTAAAGAAATCAATGCTCAAGGCACAGCCATTGTCCTAGTGGAGCAGAATGCCCGCAAAGCGCTGGCGATGTCCGATCGCGGATATGTCCTCGATTCGGGGCGCGATCGCTTTGAAGGTCCTGGCCCACAACTGTTGGATGATCCCAATGTGGGGGCGTTGTACCTGGGTGGACATGCTGCAACTTAAAGTGCGACTGTCCGCTCTATATGCTGCCATTATTCTTCTGGTGGGGCGTCTTGGAAACTTCTGACTGCCTCCCCAAAGAAGGTCTGATCAGCGGAAGGAGAGGGAGAGAATAATGGGCGATCTAAGACTAAGGGTTCAGTTCTCGGTGCTAAGCCCAACAGAGTTCTAACGGGCTCATCCAGTTGTTCAAAGCTCATCTTGCCGTTCTGATTCAAGACGACTTGGCCGGTCGCATCTACCAATACAAATTGGGGGACAAACTGGCCATTGTAGTAGTAGCGGGCATCCGTTGGATCATCGGTGCTCTGAGCTTTAATGGCATCCACCATGATGGGCATCAGGTTCAGTTGCCGCTTGTACTCCGCTTGCAGTTGAGTCAAGACCAAGGCATTTTGTTTGCACTCTTGACTATCGTCTGTGTAAAACATGATCAAGGTGGGAATTTCCTTTTGGATGGCTGCCGCTAAGCTGACTTTGGGCGGCACCAAAGCGGCATTGCTGGCATAGAGGATAAAAATATTGCCGTCAAATTCGTCGTCATAAATGCCTGCGATCGCATCTTGAGACGGTATCATCCCAAACCCACACAGCAAAAAAACTAAGATCAGCACACTGATACAACGCTGACCGATACGACGCCAGCTCGGACGAGTCCCTACGCCAAAAATCATGATTTAAATGTCTCCAGTAGCAAACGAATTAACCCGCCAAAGC
>NZ_JANQOP010000137.1 GCF_028285745.1 Acaryochloris sp. IP29b_bin.137
TGTCAAAATATGATGCAAATCATGGGTTTTACGAATGCGATTAATGACATAATCCGCATCCGTCTCCATATTGCGCAGACGGTAGAAGTGGGGCTCGTACCCTAATGCACTCATCACTCGGGCATAGGTCCACCCCAATGATCCTTCCGGCATCTGCAGCATTTTATCCAAGTCATACTCTGGACCTAAATATTGCTCTTCAATCATTTGAGCAGTAGCTGGATCTTCTCTCATCCAGGTCAGACAGCGCTCCATTTGGGGGCTATCTCGCAGCAAATCGCTAATATCAAATACCTCATTCACATCCGTCCCGGCCCCGGCAACATGATCAATAAAGGTCAAGAGCTGGTTGATATTGTCAGGCGTGGCAATTTCATTGATATATTTGAACCCCATGATCGTCTCCCTCTCGTGTAGGTATCGGTTAGTCGGGTTGGTTCTGAAAAGCTTGGTCGATGGCTCTAAGCTTTAAGTCGCAACCCGTTGGACATGGCTGTAGAAGCCTGACGTTCTATGAATTAGAAACTCACTATAATCAGCGATATCATCAAGCCCAATTGCTGTAAGCAGTACTTCAAGCGCTAGCCAAATTGTGATTTGAGTCAGAAGCGTTTTCCATTTCATGAATGTCCACCTCCTAGCAGTTAGTCTTGTCCTGGGACACTCCTTCCCCTGGAATTAGAGCTTCGGAATATCCAAGCACTAACTGAGGGGAAAGAGTGCAGAGGCCCATCAGGCCATCATCGGCAAAATCCGGCTATGACTCCTTAATCAAGGCAGCCCAAGCAGAATTGACGGCTTTATCGAAGCGATCTCCCATGCCTTTGAGTTCAGCTACAAAGGTGTCCCATTTGCGACTGGCATCATCATTGAGTTCTTTAAGAGACTGATCCAAAGCATTACCTTGTTCTTGGAAAAAGGTCTCTGTTTGATTGAGGGTTACCTTCGCTTGACTGATGGCCTGATGGTAGGTTTCACGGGTGATTTGGTCAGCAGCAGAAAGTTCAGATTCGGCTCGCTTTTTAATTAAGTCGACCAACTCTCCGGCTTTTTGCTTAATCTCATCAGACTCATTCGCCATTTTTTGATTGACCAAGGCTTGGGTTTCTTCACTGACAGGAGTGATTGAGGAAGAAGTAGTCATAATTTTTCTCCAAATTAAGAATAATGAGCAAAGCGATTGAGCAGGAAAACAAAGTTTGTCTCCTTGCTAAATCGGCGTGATTTGGGTGGATAGTTAATGCACAACCGTGGTTTTCCCGACTGCCGTTAACGCATGGTCGGCGGCTATCTCCTCATCCCGATGGTTGATTCGGTTTGGGTTTCAGCCATCACCATTCAGGTTGTTGAACTGAGTCTATGGCGATTTATCAGCTGCGTCAGTAATAGAAAAGTAAGAAGCTCGGGTTGCCTAGATCACAAAGATTCAGCCGCAATGTGATCAAAAAGTGAGATCGGTATGTTGGCCTAACTATGCCTCCGCCTGGGCACAGCGGTACAATTGGCCTACACTTGGATTTTCTGAAGCCTGGAAAGTAAACCTTGATTGCTGTAGATGCTCTGGCTGTTTTAGAAAAAACCCTGCCCCCCGGAACACTCAACCAAGTTAAGACATTGGTGTTTAAGCAAGCCTGGGACGGTAAAGGCTATGCAGAAATTGCTGAAGAGGCTGGCTACGACACGGACTATATCAAAAGTGTGGCCGCTCAACTTTGGAAAAGCATTTCCTCAGAACTAGGCGAAAAAGTTACAAAAACTAATTTCCGATCCCTATTGATTCAGCGATTGGGCGAGTCTGATGTCAGCAAAATTTCTCTAGTTAAACCGCCTATCGCAGAGGAATTGACCTCACTCCCTACAGGGATATCAAATGAGAAAGCCCCTGTTGTGGACTGGGGCGAAGCCCCCGATGTCTCTAAATTTTATGGCCGCAATGAAGAGCTTGCCCAAATTTCCACCTGTAATCTGACCGAGGGGTGTCGATTAGTGGCCGTGTTGGGCATGGGCGGCATTGGTAAAACAAGCTTAATCACTAAACTGGCCCAGCAGGTCCAACATTGCTACGATTTTGTGATTTGGCGATCGCTCCGCAACGCGCCAACAGCAGACGAAGTGTTGGCAGAGTTGATCCCCTTCCTATCTGAGCAACAATCTGATCAATTCTCGACCCGCCAACTAGTTAAATGTCTGCGATCCTCCCGATGCCTGATCATATTCGACAATGTGGAGTCGATTCTCCAGGCTGGACAGGTGGGATACTACCGCCCAGGTTATGAAGAGTACGGGAATCTATTGCGGGTTGTGGGAGAAACGGCTCACCAAAGCTGTTTACTGCTGACCAGCCGAGAGAAACCGCCTGAGGTAGCCGAATTAGAAGGCTTGGACCTAGCCGTTCGTTCCTTTGCCCTGCGGGGTTCATCTGAAGTCGCCACTGCATTACTTAATGCTAAAGGAATTGAGGGCAGCCCTGAGCAGCAACAGCAGCTGAGCCATCACTATGGGGGTAGTCCACTAGCCCTTAAAATTATTGCCAGCTCAATCCAAGATTTATTTGAGGGCAATCTAGACGACTTTTTAGCCCAAGAAACGGTGGCCTTTAACGGCATACGTCGCCTGTTGGATCAGCAGTTTAAGCGGTTGAGTCCCCTGGAAAAGGTCATTCTGAACTGGTTGGCGATTAATCGAGAGTGGACTTCGATTGCTGAATTGCAGCGAGATATTGTGCCCACGGTATCCATGGCCAGTCTGCTGGAATCTCTAGAAGCCCTCACCTGGAGGAGCCTGATTGAGAAGAACGTCAGTCGCCAAGGGCAATCTGGACAATACACCTTGCAACCTGTGGTCATGGAATATGTGACCAATGATTTAGTCCAGAAGGTGTATCAAGATTTGATGGGAGATACAGACCCTCGGGCGGCGCAGGGGCAAGGTCTATCATCATCACAGTCCTGCTTTCATACCCATGCCCTGTTAAAAACAACCGTCAAAGACTACATTCAAGACAGCCAAAAGCGCCTGATATTAGAGCCCTTAGCGCAATTACTCCGCAACATATTTTTCTCGGCCCCAATGCTGGCGCAATGGATGCAATCGATACTGGCACATCTCCGCACCAGCCCAGTGACTGGGTATGGGCCTGGAAATTTGATCAATCTCTGTCGTCAGCTCCAGATTGACCTATCGGGCTGTGATTTCTCCCAACTTCCCATCTGGCAAGCGAACCTACGGGATATGTCTTTGCCTCGGGTAAATTTTTCCCAGGCAAACTTCCAGCAGACCCTTTTCACTCAATCTCTCAGCGGCATTCTTAACATCGCCTACAGCCCTCAAGGAGACTTTTTAGCGACCATTGATGCAACTGGGAGTGTTCGCCTCTGGCGGGTTGCGGATGGTCAACTCCATATGTCTTTTGAGGATCACAGCTACTGGGGGTGGGCATTGGCCTTTAGCCCCGATGGTCAACAACTGGCCAGTGGTGGCGAAGACAATATGGTTAGGGTTTGGGATGTCACCACAGGCCAGTGTATTAACAGTTTGGAACTCAGGTGTAATGTGGTTTGGTCTGTAGCCTTTAGTCTCAATGGTCAGACCCTAGCGATTGGCAGCAGTGATGCAGATATTTTGCTATGGGATTTTAGAGGAAATCAGTTGCCCAAAGTATGGCAAGGACATACCAGCGATGTGCGATCGCTCCAGTTCAGCCCTGACGGCAAAACGTTAGCCAGTGCCAGTCATGATCACACTCTTAAACTCTGGAATCTGCAAGCAGGACAGTGTCAGCAGACCTTTACAGGGCATTCTGAGTGGGTGAATTCCGTCAGTTTTAGTCCAGATGGACAGATCTTAGCGAGTGGCAGTGCTGACCATACCATCCGGCTCTGGGATGTACAGAGAGGTCAGTGCTTGCAAACCTTATCCGGTCATGACCTAATTGTTACAGCCGTTGCCTTCAGCCCAGATGGTCAACAGATTGCCAGTGCCAGTGAAGATCGCACCGTCAGATTGTGGGATATCCGTGGCCAGCACCTGAAAACCTTAGTTGGCCATCTGCATTGGGTTTGGTCTGTGGCCTTTAGTCCGGATGGTCAAATGCTAACCAGCGGCGGGAGCGATCAAACCGTTAGATTTTGGCACGTTCAAACCGGGCGACCGTTGAAGACCTTGGCTGGTTATATCGACTACTCCTATGCTCTAACTTGGCTTCCTGATGGACGAGCCCTAATATCTGGAAGCTCCAATCACACGATACGCACTTGGGAACAAGGTCGCTGCAGACAAACCTGGAAAGCGCACGAAAACTGGGTTTGGTCTGTTAGCTGTAGCCCTGACGGACAAGTTTTAGCCAGTGGATCCAACGCTGTCAAATTATGGGATATAAAGACCAATGCTTGTCTAGCCACATTGCAGAAGGATGAAGGATTTGTCTTTTGTCTGGCCTGGAGTCCCAAGGGCCAATATTTTGCCACCGGTTCCTCAGATCATCGAGTTAGGGTTTGGGAAGCGGACACTCAGCGATGTCTACAACTTTTGGAGGGACATGAAAGTTGGGTGTTGCAGGTTGCCTGGAGTCCCAATGGCCAATGCTTGGCGAGCTGTGGAATAGATGGAACAGTAAACGTCTGGAACGTAAAAACAGGAGATTGTCTGCAAACGTTTCATGAAGACAATTGGGTTTGGTCTGTGGCCTGGAGTCCTGATCACCAATTTCTGGCCTACAGCACAGCCGATGGGAACATTAAATTCTGGGACACCAAAACGTGGAAACTACTGCAGACTCTGACGGGCCACACGGCGCAGGTCACCCGGATCGACTTTAGCCCCTCTGGGAGGCGACTAGCCAGTGGAAGTTATGACCGTACGATTAATATTTGGGATGTCGAGACTGGCAATTGTCAAAGAACTTTTACGGGACATACCCAATTAATTACCAATATCGCCTTCAATCCTGTTGAATCGGACAAAAGCTGCCTGTTGGCCAGTGCTAGCGAAGATGAAACTTTACGGATTTGGGATGTTCTTTCTGGTGAATGTATGTATGTTCTTAAACCGGAGCGCCCCTACGAAGGGATGAATGTTTCCGGCACCACGGGATTATCACCAGCCCAGATCAAATCATTACAATCTCTTGGAGCTGTGGCCCATAAGATAGAGGGCTCCTAATATGCTGTTCCCTTTCTCCTTGTCCAAAGATATACGGAAAAAGGTTTTCTGCTACTGATTAATCTCTCCATAGTTATACTGAAAATTCCGCAAAAGCCCGACAATTCAGTATTTCTACCGTTAGTTTCTGCTGTCTGCATAGGCACTATAGTGACTAATCGGCTACCGTTGCGAGCCAACGAGGATTGGAAGGGAGACGTCCTCGAAACTGATCAACCTTATGACGCTTCTCACTAGGGCATAGCAATCATGTCATCATCACTCCAGCAAAAATTTATCCATTTTCTCCATACCGACCTCGCAATTTCGAAGGCCGAACTGAATGTTGCTCTCCGTCGCCAAGATCCTCAGATGGGACAGTTGCATATTGTCCTCTGGCAACATGGTCTAATTACCCTCAATCAGCTCAATATCGTATTTGAATGGCTTGAACGAGAAGCCACTCATCCACTGGAAATCCAGGCCGCTTAATTTGCGAACAATTCGGAACATCATTTCGGTTCGCTGCCCAGTATTTTCTAGGTTCAGTAGGATTGACAATGGTGAAGTAGAATTCGAGCGAACCGATGGAAACCACAGCAGAATTCCAGTGTTCCTATTGCGGAGAATTAATTACAACCTTTATTGATGTCAGTGCGGGGTATGAGCAGTCCTACGTAGAGGATTGCCAAGTCTGCTGTCGCCCAAATCTCCTATCGGTACAGGTCGATCGAAATAGTCTAGAGGTTTATATTTCGGCTGAGTATAACGGATAGCGACGTTACACCGACACCCTACAGCTGCTGGCTTGACTACTGTTTATGAATTCTCAGGAAAAACCTGAGCACCTTTAAGATGGCTTAACGCCTTTCTCAGAAAACCTTCATGTCCTGGGCATAATTTGACAATAGAGGGAAGAATATAGCCCCTCTTGGAGCAGTTCTTGCTTTTTAGGGAAAAAATACCCTTTGTCGTTACTCGGTTTGGATAATGTTAGACCAAGTTGAATTTGCTTCCTTGACCTTACCCAAGAGTTTGGAGTCTCTTATCCAGCTTATCCGTCAGCAATCTTATATGACGCCTAAAATTGCCTGTCAATGTGTGCAGGACGCCAACATTAAAGCTGAGGATTTGATGTTTTGGGCCGATTTCGAACATCCTTTGGCGGATAGCTACGGTCGACATTTGGTCTATGAGGACAAGAATTTTGAAATTATGGTGATGTCCTGGGCGCCGGGAGACTTCAGTGCATTCCATGATCATGGCGCTGCACAATGGGGGGCTGTGCAGTCCTTTGGGCAAGCTGAGCACAGCATTTACCAGTTGCAAGATACTATCCTCACAACCCAGGCCATCCTGCCGTTCAACGCTGGGTCAGTCATTGCCGTCGATCACGACTTAATTCACCAAATGGGGAATCCTGGTCAAGAGTCGTTTCTCAGTTTACATGTCTATGGCAGTGAGGATCATCAAGGTGCAGTCACTGGAGATGCCCGTATTTTTGATCTGTTCTCAGGCAAAATCCAATTCACAAATGGGGGAGTGTTTTTCTGCTTGCCCGAGGATCTCGTTACCCATGAAATAGAAGGTTTATGGGGCGATCGCCCTACTCTGCTTCGGCATCACCAGCAAATGCTAGATCGTATTGAACGAATGCCAACTCCCTTATCTAGCCCTTTGCAACAAACCACTCAGGCCTTAAGGGATCAAATCAACAGCTTGCTGAACTAGATCTATTTAGGCTGGTTGGTTCTAGAGATCTCTACCCCGCTCAGGATAAAGTCTTCAGCTAACCTCCACAAGAACTGCTAGGAGGCTTAATTGCAGAACGATCATTTATTGCGAATAAGACAAGTCGACCCGATGTCAGTAACCAATTTAGGTGGGAAAAGATTTTAATGATTAAGCTTCTTTGTATCTGCGATCCATCCCTGTACACATCGCCTCAGCAAGATGTGCCAACAACCTACATCCATTTTGCCCAACATCCTCAGATTCAGTTGTTTCATGCGCCTGCGGAATGGGTTAACGATCCTCAGCAAGTATTGGCGGTACAGGTCCCCCAATCGCTGACCTATCCAGAATTTCTGCAACTCGATACCCTGCCTCAATCCACCTATTCGCTGGCTGAGTTTGATTTGGTTTTTTGCCGACGATTAAAGCCATTTCCACCGGGTTATTTAGATATTTTGGGGCAATGGTCTCGTCAAACACAGTTCTTAAATCATCCAATCCGTAAACAAGAACAAATGCAGCCCGATTTTCTGAGTAAAATTGCGGGTCCATATATTCCCCATACCTTGGTAACCAGTGAGGTTGAACAAGCCCAATCATTTTTCCAGCAACATCAAATGATTGTGGCGAAACGAGCCAATAGCTGTGGTGGCAGAGGGGTATTTAAAATTTGGCAAGATGCCAACCAATTCTGGGTTGATAATTCGCTAACGGGTACTCATGGGTTCCCAACATTTCAGTCTGTGATGGGGTACTTGCAAGGTAATGTGTCCGAACCGTTGCAGTTCGTCCGCTACCTACAGAAGGTCACTGCGGGTGATAAACGGGTGGTGGTTGTTAATGGTGAGATTTATGGCGCATACCTGCGACGATCGCGAACGGGATACTGGGTGAATAATGTCAGTGTGGATGGGGACTGTACCTTGGCTGAGATCATGCCTGAAGAACAAGAAGCCATTGCCAATACCGTCGGTGCTTATTCTGAGCGCGGCCTGCATACGCTGGGGTACGATTTTTTACTGGATGATGATGGGACGTGGAAAATTAGCGAAATCAATGTTGGCAATATCGGTGGGTTTGCCCGCTTACAGGCGTTGACGGGAGAACCTATTTGCGATCGCTTAACGGATTGGATGCTGGAATATGCGCGTACCCCCAAATTTTCTGAATTGTAATGATGAACCCAGCCCTATTCCACCTACCTGCATTTACTCTAATTTCAGGTGTATTTGACTGAAGCCTTCACAACACTGCCAGACACACCAATTCCTGGCGAATTAGCGGCTACAAATCACTCCCGATCATTACAGATTCAACAAATTGTTTCCGACAGGTTTTGCAGAGAAAGCATTGTTGACCTCTACGGAATCCATTTTTTGAGATATCCTCTGAAGTGCAATGCGGGCATTTCATTACTTTCATTACATTCTTGATTGGGTTATCCCCCACGTAGGGTTCCAAATATGACGTAAGCAAATTTTCAATTTGCTCAGCTAATCGTTGGCGATGCTCCAAGTCAGTAGTGCGTAAAGCGGATAAGGTAACTGCATTACTGCTATGGACACAGACTTCCGCCAGCAGGCTGCATTGCTTATCTGGTAGAGAAGGATTTCGCTGACGAAGGATATCCGCTAGAAAGTTGATGGCTTCTTGGGTCATGCTCTCATCAATGGATTGAAACATATCCTGCGAGGTATAAAACTGAATAAAGATGGCCCGCGATACGGGATGTTCAAAGAGGCCAACGGCGGCTGTGATTAGCTGATGCATCATTTGACGTAGGGGTAACTGCACCACTTCTGGGGTATTGAGTTCACTCCAAAAAAGCTTGACGCGCTCAATGTGTCGCAATTCCATAGCGTTGAAGATGGCGGCTTTATTGGGGAAAAACTGATAGAGGGAGCCGACGGCAGTTCCTGCTTTGGCTGCGATTTGGTGGGTAGTGGCAGCCTCATAACCCACCTGATCAAAGATATCTGCTGCCGCATTTAGAATTTTATCGACCCTGTCTTTGCCTCGTTGCTGTTTGGGCTGTCGACGGAGATAACTTGACGAATATGAATTATCTGTCATATTTTTAAAACACGACGAATCTTTCACAATTTTATAGCGAGCAAAGAAGATGATGCGATCCATGCTTCCGGGTGCGCCTTGGTTATTGGCGCACAAGTCCATGCTGCCCGTCAATCAGCCCCTCAAGGTGTCACTGTATGGGATGGACTATGTGCTTTGGCAAGATGGCTCAGGGACAGTGCAAGCCTTGCCCAATCGCTGCCCTCACATGGGGGCGATGCTTTCAGAAGGTTGGTGTGAACCCTTGCCAGATAGTAATGATGGACAATCGGGAATTGTTTGTCCCTTTCATGCTCTCCAATTTGATGGGACTGGCTGCACCATTCTGCCTGGTACTCAACGAAAGACGTTGCCCCAATTACAGCCTCCAGAACTAATTATTCAAGGCGATTTTATCTGGTCCTATGGAGGACATGAGCCGAAGATACCGATTCCCAACATCATGAACGAAGTTGCCCAAGCCTATGACTTTATCGGATATGCCGCTGACTACAGTGTAGAGACGGATTTACTGAGCATGCTGCTAGTGATGCATGACTACAATCATCAAAATGGCACTCACCGAGATTTATTTCAGATCACCGAGGTTGAATTTCATCAGTTTATCGACAACGGGCATCAATCCCATGCGTTTTACGATATGCCCACAGAAATCTATCACTGGACGGAAAAGTTGAGAAAGCCAGATCTGATATTGTTACCCAAAACCATTCAGGCGCATTTGGAGAACTACTTCCCGAGCCTAGTCATTTTTCATGGGGAAACGCCTTTGGGAAAAATCGCTCAATGCCATTTCTTTATTCCAGAGGCAGAGAACCTAACTCGCACGTATATTTTGCTGTTTAGCCAGAGTAAGCATCCGGTCTTTAAATCTGTGGGGGGTACGTTTTTGAAATTTGGGCAAGTTGCCGTTGAGCAAGATGTGGATATTTTGGGCAAGTTGTATTCGGACTCCTCCCAACAAATTAAGCTCAATAACGAAGTCGGGATGGATTGGGTCCGGCGTAATTTTGAGAATTTTCCTGAAGTGGTTGCCCCTAATTTATCCAAGTGAGCTAGGAAGTAGTATTGTCTTATCTCCGTTAATGAGCGTTGGATTAAGTTTTTAGAATTTGTTAGGGCCTAAAAGTGGGTTAGGACTAACCAGTGATGACTCGCTCTTATCCCCATTGAGGAAAACAATACTCATGGCATCCTCAGAAACGATGACCGCTTGGCTACAGGCCCATACGGATTTAGATATCTTTCCAGAAAAGATTCTGTATCGTTTGGCGAGAAAGGTCAAAGAACAGACGGTAGCTGCCAATCGACGGCTGATCTTAGAAGATACGTTACCAGAGGCAGTCTACATTCTGCGACGAGGCCACTTAGAGAGCTATCACACGAGCTTGGTTGATCCGGCGCAAGCCGTCAGCTTGCTGCCAGGAGCAGTCCTGCATCTATTTGATATCCTGCTCGATCGGCCCACTTCCCAAACGATTATTACCCTAACAGACTGTGATTTTTGGGTGGTGGACAAACAAGATTTACTCAGGATTGCGGGGCAATATCCAGAGATGAATCGAATTGTTTCGCAAAAGCTGTCTCAGGATTTAGCTCAAGTTTCCCAACAGCTCGCAGATGAACAAGAACGACAAGCGCTTATCAGACCCTATTTAATACCAAAAATTAATCGAGGCATCGTGGGGGTTAGCCGCTATGCTAAGCGGTTGCGGGAGCAACTGAAAGCGGCGGCCCAAACTCGCGATTCAGTATTGATTTTTGGCGAGCCGGGCCTGGAAAAAGATAATGCAGCCTCGCTGATTCACTTTGGCTCCGCTGGGCGTCGAGAACCCATGGTGAAAATTAACTGTAATACTCTGCAATTGAGCGGGGCGGACTTATTTGGTCGGGTGGGAGGAAAGCCAGGACTACTGGAGGCAGTGGGTGAGGGAACCGTCCTCCTTAATAATATCCAGGACCTTCCTCAGGCGCTCTGTCCACAGCTCAAGCAGCTATTAGAAACCCAGACCTATTTTCCGGTTCAAAGAGATGGTAAAGCGGTGGAACCCCGTCAGAATAAAGCACGATTAATTTTCACGTCCGAACAAATCCAGCCAGAACTGGATGGGTTGATTGCCCATCGGATTAAAATGCCCCCCTTGCGAGTGAGTAAAGCCGATCTAGGGGCTCAAGTTGAGTACTACATCAGTCTGATTACTAAGGAGCAAGGGATTTCCAAACGTCAAGTGACGCCAGAGGCTTTGAGGCGGTTGCAAAGCTACAATTTTCCAGGCAATGTGGTTGAACTGCAAAGTTTGGTAGAGCGTGCGATCGCACAATCGTCTCCCAACGAAGATCTCACCGCAGAAATCTTTTGGGCCGCCCAGGATCGCCAACAACGCTTCCGTCTTAACCTGCTAAATGCTAACCCTTGGCTACGCCGCTTTCTCCGCAGTCCCTGGTGGCCCACCCGCATCAACTATGGCATTGTCTTACCCCTGTTTATTTTTGTGGTGATTATTCTATTTGTGGGTCCCCAGCAGCGGAGTCAGAACTTTGCCTTGAATTTATTTTGGGCCTGGTGGTGGCCGTTGATATTAATCGGCTTTCCCTTTGTGGGCCGTCTCTGGTGCTCCGTCTGTCCCTTTATGATTTGTGGTGAACTGCTGCAAAAGCTATCTCTATGGCTGGTGCCGAGGCAATTGCAGCGCTGGCCCCGGCAGCAGGCAGAGCAGTGGGGGGGCTGGTTCTTGTTTGGTCTGTTTGCTCTGATTTTTCTGTGGGAAGAGCTGTGGAATTTAGAGGATACGGCCTATTTGTCGAGTTGCCTGCTGCTGCTGATTACCGCTGGGGCGGTGATTTGTTCCCAGATTTTTGAACGGCGGTTTTGGTGTCGTTATCTCTGTCCCATTGGAGGCATGAATGGCTTATTTGCCAAACTGTCCATGACTGAGCTGAGGGCGCAACAAGGGACTTGTTCTGCCGAGTGCAGTACTTATCAATGCTATAAAGGCGGGCCTGAAAAAGGGGAAGGGCAAGAAACGGATGGCTGTCCTCTCTATTCCCATCCTGCTCAACTAGAAGACAATCGAGATTGCGTGCTGTGTATGACCTGCCTGCAAGCTTGTCCCCACCGCTCGGTCGAGTTTAATTTACGGCCACCCGGCATTGAATTATGGACGACCCATACGCCTCGAATCTATGAGGTCGCATTACTTCTGTTATTGTTGGGAGGAATTTTTCTACATCGACTCCCCGAACTGCAGATTTGGCTGGGAATTGACTTGCATTTACAACAGTTTTCAGCTCATTTGCTGGTGTCAGTCGTGGTTCTGGGAATGGTTGCTGCTATTCCCCTGTTGACCCACACTATCTTGTGCCGATTTAGCCCAAACTTAAAACCCAGACCCTTTCAAGAGCTGGCCTATGGCTATCTCCCCCTTGTCCTAGGGGGTAGTTTGGCCCATTACTTGCGTTTAGGTTTGACTGAAGCAGGGCAAATCTTACCAGTCACTTGGGCCACTTTTGGTTTCTCTGGTTCGGGACTGCCAATCTGGGTGGCCCATCCCGCAGTGGTTAGTTTTCTGCAAGGCAGCACCCTACTCTTTTCTGTCTCCCTAACCTGGATACTCACCCAGAAGATTGCCCGTCAACCCATCACCGTTCTGCTTCCTCAGCATATGACAAGCTTAGGACTCGGGTTCTGTCTATGGTCAATCATTGTAGGAATGTGATGAAGAGTAAAAGTCGTTCCTACACTCACCATTGAGTCATTGATGGTCTTGATAATGCACTTAAAAGTGGGCTTGTCTGAGTTTAAACAACAAGCCCACCGTCTTTAATGAACATAATTTTGGTTCGCAATGATTATGATTTATGCAATCTTGGGAGATGGTTATCAAATGTCAACGACAAAGGCTCTTCCCAGCTTTAGGTGATGCGGGATAAGGCTAACACCAGCCACCATCGGCGAGTTGGCCGGTGGGGAGATCGGTGATTTCGATGTTGAGGTTAAATGGAGTGGAGTCCTGGAGGAATTGGAGCCAGGTGGGAACTATTGTGTTTTGGGAGTTGTAGTGATGACTGCTGAGGAATTGTTGGAGCGTTATGCTGCTGGGGAGAGAGACTTCAGAAATATCCAAGATATTGGGTTTGGGAACTCCGACTCCTTCCTGAGTCAAGTTAACCTTAGCGGCATTGATTTGAGTGGATCCGTACTCGAAGAACGGTTTATGGAGCGGACTAATTTCACCAAAGCCATTTTGCGAGAGACTAACTTTTTCGAATCGGTGTTGGATGGGGCAATTTTCAGAGAGGCCGATTTGACCAATGCCAGCCTCTATTTTGCCGACTTGGATAGAGCTGACTTGACCCATGCCAAGTTGATTGAGGCTAACCTGGGTGGTGCCAGCATGATTGGTGCGAACTTGACCGGTGCTGACTTGACCGGTGCTGATTTGCACGGAACTTATCTGGATGGGGCTAATTTGACGGACGCTAACTTGTTTGAGGCTTTCATTGGAGACCAGGAGGCAGGGTTCGCCTATTTGGAGACTGCGATTTTTTGTAATACCATCATGCCTGACGGAACCATCAGAACTGACACCTAAGTCAAGTATTAAAAGGCCACGCAATTCTCAAATAACATTCTAAAGATGTAGCCCTATCTGCGATGTCTCAAGAATAGGCAATCTTCTTAAGACTACCCTGAAAGACTTCTGAGAAAACTGAGTAACCTTGAGAACGTCAGTTACTGCTAGAAAATTTTGGATGTATTAGCTTTGCTTTTGAAAGCGATTCAGACCTGAGAAAGCGCCGGACACCCACATCAACACAAACATAAACAGTGATATTGCAGATGCGTGACCCAAAATTCTGAGGGTATCGATAAAAGCCATAGCTTGGTACTCCATTTGCCTGTTAAGGCTTAGTATGCTTAGGCTAAACTCAGAAGGCAGTGATCACTTTCTGAGGGTTTGGTGTTAATCATCACGAGCCACCCACCCACAATTAGCGAGCCCCATTGAGTGCAAACCATTCTATTTCTCTGTACCGGCAACTACTATCGCAGTCGTTTTTCTGAGTTCCTGTTCAACCATTTAGCCAACCAACACTCACTGAACTGGAAAGCTGACTCCAGAGGATTAGCATTAGAACGCGGTCGACATAACGTGGGGGCAATTTCAAAATATGCCCGGAAAGGTCTACTCAGCTACAACATTCAGCTTCCAGACAATCTCCGTTTACCGCTATCGCTGACCCTAACGGATCTTACCGAGGCGGATCAGGTGATCGCGGTTGATGAAACGGAACACCGCCCACTGATGCAAGCACAATTCCCAGACTGGGAAAATAAAATTGACTATTGGTGCGTGCATGATATTGATCAGGTAACCCCAGGTAAAGCCCTTAAACAATTAGAAAACCACATCCGAGATCTCATTCCTAGACTGTAGGATCGGTCATGAACAGCTAGGGAAAACAGTCATGGCTTGGACTCGGAGAAACTTTCTACTGACCGCAGGTTTGGGAACAGCTGCAGGCACCCTAGTCCCTTCTCAAGCCGCGGGAAATGCCAACACTTCCCCCCATCAGCAGGAATTTAAAGATTGGCGAGCGGTTCGACGCCACTTCAATTTGGACCCCAGATATATTCACATGGCGGGGTTACTGCTAGCGTCCCATCCAGCGCCAGTGCAAACTGCCATCGATCGGCATCGGCAGGGCCTTGATGAAAACCCTACTCACTATCTCTATGACCACAGGCAGGATCTAGTGGCAGAGGTGCGAGACAATGCGGCTGACTATTTGGGGGTTCAATCTGAGGACATTGCCCTGACTGACAGTACGACAATGGGCACTGCTCTGGTAATCAATGGGCTTAGCATTCAACCGGATCAAGAAATGCTGACCACCACCTTTGATTACTATTCCACCCATACCTCTTTGAAATATAAGGCTGCCAGGACTGGTGCAATGGTCAAAGAAATTCCCCTGTATCGGGACATCCAGACCGTCACTGAAGACGAAATGGTCGAGACCTTGATCAAGGGGGTTGGTTCCAAAACGCGATTGGTAACGGCAACCTGGGTGCATTCCAGTACGGGACTCAAAGTCCCCATTGCCAAAATCGCGGACCAATTACAGGAACTCAACCAGAATCGATCAGATGAAGATCGCATTCTATTTTTTGTCGATGGCGTCCATGGTTTAGGGGTAGAAGACGACGCTTTGCCTACCCTAGGATGTGACTTCTTCGTCGCCGGTACCCACAAATGGATGTTTGCGCCACGAGGCTCTGGCTTTATTTGGGGTAAGCCCGCAACCCAAGATGCCGTTACACCGACGATCCCAACTTTCACGGGCGGGGCAGGCTGGGGCGGTTGGATGACACCTGGGGGATTCAAGTCTTTTGAGCATCAGTGGGCTATGGCTCAGGCCTTTGCTTTTCACCAACAGATGGGTAAGAAACGAGTGACCCAACGCCTGCATTCCCTGAGCCGTCAACTGAAAAAAGGGTTATCAAATATGCGGCACGTTAAGCTGTATACCCCCATGGAAGATGATCTGTCTGCCGCCATTGTTTGTTTTGATGTGAAGGGACTGACACCAAAGGCGGTGGTTGCCAAGCTGAAGGCGAACAATATCATTGCCAGCACTACCCCTTATGAGGTGTCTTACGCTCGCTTAACGCCGGGCGTTTACAATACCCCCGATGAGATCGATCGGGTATTGAAACAGATTCGTGAATTGGCCTAGTTGCTCCTGCACTAAAGCGCTAGCGGCGGTTCAGGCGGCGAGCTTGGAAGATCCACTGCGTGACTTCAGCGACAGTTGGACAAAGGGAGTTTTGCCTTAACATTGCCACATGTAGCCGTAGGAGTTGTCGATGCAGGCGTTCGGCTGGCATCTGTGCTAATTGGGCTGTCGAACCCACGCCTGCATGGAGTAGTAAGCCACTGTTCTGGGTTCCCACACCCGGAATGAGGGACAGTTCGGCTAAAGCAGACCATTTATTGATGTACTTCTGATGCAGCTTCAGGTGGGCGGTATCAGATGTCAAGCTATTGGCGAGTCGCGACAGCCAAAAGGTGGATCAACCCCTAAATTTGAACCGTATTATTTGGCGTACACGTCCTTTGCGTTAGCTCTTTTTCAGACCTAACACGATACCTTCAAATCAAAACGACAACCAGTGATCGAAATGACAACCCGTGATCGCTTGAT
>NZ_JANQOP010000184.1 GCF_028285745.1 Acaryochloris sp. IP29b_bin.137
CGTCGTTGATGCTGAAAATCAACGGCTAGGGCGTCTGGCCACCCAGATTGCAATGATTCTGCGGGGCAAAAATAAGCCCACCTACACCCCCTTTATGAATACCGGGGACTTTGTGATTGTGGTCAATGCTGAGAAAGTCACGGTCACTGGCAACAAAGGTGAGCAAAAGCTTTATCGTCGCCATTCCGGTCGTCCTGGTGGGATGAAGACAGAGACCTTCAACCATTTACAAGGACGGATTCCTGAGCGCATTATCGAAAAAGCCGTTAAGGGAATGCTGCCTAAAAATGCTCTCGGTCGTCAGCTCTTCCGCAATCTCAAAGTGTATGCGGGCCCCGATCATCCTCATGCGGCCCAAAAACCCGAAGTTTTATCTATTCAGACCATCCCAGGAGCTAAATCATAATGCAAGCAACCGAATCTAACCGAGTCGCCTATCGGGGCACAGGTCGTCGTAAATCTTCCATCGTGCGGGTGCGCCTCGTTCCGGGAAGTGGACAGATGACGATTAATGGCAAGCCTGGAGATCTTTACCTGCAATTCAATCCCAGCTACATTAGCAATGCTAAAGCGCCGTTAGAATCCCTCGGATTGGAAAACGACTACGATATTTTGGCGAATGCCCGAGGCGGTGGTTTAACCGGACAAGCTGATGCCATTCGTTTAGGCGTCGCCCGCGCCCTTTGTGAACTCGATCCTGAGAACCGTAAGCCCTTAAAGCTGGAAGGCTACTTAACCCGTGATCCAAGAGCGAAAGAGCGGAAGAAGTATGGTTTGCGTAAGGCTCGTAAGGCTCCGCAATACTCCAAGCGTTAATCGGCTGGATCACACGATAGACATTTAATTTAGAGATATACCGATGGCAAAACCTGATATACATCCCAAGTGGTACCCCGAAGCTAAAGTCTATTGCGATGGGGAAGTCGTGATGACGGTCGGCTCTACCCAAGAAGAGCTGCACGTGGATGTCTGGTCTGGCAACCACCCCTTCTTTACGGGTACCCAGAAGATTATTGACACTGAAGGCCGCGTGGAACGCTTTATGCGTAAGTATGGCATGAGCGAAAGCCAAGGTGCCGGGGGTAAGGGCAACGCCAAGAAGAAAGACGAGAAAAAAGAGGGCTAACCCGAAGCGATCCTTCTCTTTTTTGTCGTTTCGCTTAGTACAGACCCATGGCTGAAGCCTACCTGCTTGAAAAGCTGAAATCAGTTGAGCAAACGTTTCATGAGTTGACTCGTCGCCTCGGAGATCCAGAGGTGGCGACCAATCCGGCTGAGTTTCAGGAAGTGGCCAAAGCAAGGGCGTCTTTGGAAGAGACGGTTAGCACCTTTGAAGACTGGAAAGTCACTCAACAGGAGCTGACCGATGCCCAGCAGATGGCCAAAGATGGGGATGAAGATCCAGAACTCAAAGAGATGGCGGCTTTAGAAGCAACCGAGCTGAGTGAAAAGCTAGAGGGGCTGGAAACGAGGCTGAAAGTGCTGCTGCTACCTCGGGATCCCAACGATGAGAAGAATATCATGTTGGAGATTAGAGCCGGAGCTGGCGGTGATGAAGCCAGTATTTGGGCGGGAGATTTAGTTCGCATTTACTCAAAGTATGCCGAAAGCCAAAAATGGCGGGTGAAGCTGCTGAGTGAATCCGGTGGAGAAATGGGCGGATTCAAAGAAGCCATCCTTGAAATTCAGGGCGAGCGCGTCTATAGCAAGCTCAAGTATGAGGCAGGTGTGCATCGAGTGCAGCGGGTCCCGGCAACGGAAGCCTCGGGACGGGTCCATACGTCTACAGCAACCGTGGCGGTGATGCCAGAAGTGGATGACGTTGAAATTGAAATTGACCCCAAAGATATTGAAATGTCCACGGCTCGGTCTGGCGGTGCAGGTGGACAAAATGTGAACAAGGTGGAGACGGCGGTCGATTTGGTCCATAAACCGACGGGGATTCGGATCTTCTGTACGGAAGAGAGATCGCAACTGCAAAACAAAGAGCGGGCTATGCAAATTCTGCGGGCCAAGCTCTATGAGATGAAACTCCAAGAGCAGCAGGCATCAGTGACCTCCATGCGCCGTTCCCAGGTGGGAACTGGAGCTCGTTCAGAAAAAATTCGCACCTATAATTACAAAGATAATCGCGCCACCGATCATCGTCTTAACCAAAACTTCCCCCTAGAAAAGGTACTGGTGGGAGATATTGAGTTGATTCTAGAGACCTGTATTGCTCAAGACCAGCAGGCACAGTTAGCAGAACTGGCTGCAGCTGTCTAAACTTGCTTGTTCCGCCCTATCTGTTGGGAAATCTAAAGGTGGGGAACAGGATCGGTCTTTATTCTATTCGCTAGAATAGAAATACCATTCTGCTTCTAGAATTTGACTGACAAAAGATCACGGGTCCAATCATGCGGCATCTTTCACTAAAACTGATTACCCTTGGCTGGGTTGCAGGTGCTTTAATCCTAGGTCAACCGGTCCAAGCAGCAGAAGAAATTGCGATCGTACCCCCGTTACCTGGTCTAGACAATGCGACGGATCATTTGCCGCCGGCCATTGACCCCATGCGGCTCGTGCTGAATTTATCTCAGCGGCGGGTGACCGTTTTTCAGCATGATAAAGCGATTAAGTCGTATCCTGTTGCCATTGGACGAGCCGGTTGGGCTACGCCTGCGGGTGAGTTTGAAGTCAAAACGAAATACCGGAATCCACCCTGGCTTCATCCCTTTAAGGGGTATGTGATTCCAGGGGGGGATCCTGAAAATCCATTAGGTCGTCGTTGGATGGGGTTTTGGACCGACGGCAATAACTGGATTGGCTTTCATGGTACACCCAATCGTGATTCGGTTGGTAGATCTGCGTCTCATGGTTGTGTCCGCATGTACGACGAGGATATCGAAGAGATGTTCGAGCTTGTCGTCGTGGGAACGCCAGTGAAGGTCATTCGCTAACGAGATTGATTCAATTTTTTAAGTTAACCCTGCCTGTTGTGGGCAGGGTTTAACGCTTGTTTAGCCAAGGCGTTTTTCGATTTCAGCTTTTACTGCATCCGCACTAGCAGGCAAGTGAACGGCGGGATTCGCATGCTGACTGTTGACATCTGCCAGGGTCGACTCGTGGTAGCCGACTTTAAAGTCGGTGAACTTCAAACCGTGGGCGGTGCTAATCACCACCGTTTTATCGCTGGATTTGATCTCGCCACGTTCAATCAACTTGGTTAGAACGGCTAAAGCGACGCCCGTATGGGGGCAGGTGAACATCCCTGTTAAATCAGCTTTGGCGGCAGCAGCGGCTAATTCGTCTTCGCTGGCCTGTTCGACAATGCCGTTTGTTTCGGTGATTGCTTTAACCGCTTTGTCGTAACTGACCGGGTCACCAATTCTGATGGCATTGGCTAAGGTGTCTTGGGCTGTCACGCTAATTTTTTCTTTGAATCCGTTTTTAAAGGACTCATAAAACGGATTGGCTTTCTTCGTTTGGGCGGCGACGAGTCTGGGCATCCGAGTGATCAACCCCAGATCCATCATTAACTTGAAGCCTTTATAGAGGGCGCTGATATTGCCCAGATTGCCCACAGGAATGATGATCCAGTCGGGAACTTGCCAATTAAACTGACGAATAATTTCGATGCCAACGATTTTTTGCCCTTCGATGCGCAAACTATTCATCGAGTTGGCGAGATAAATGGAGTTGTCTTGCGTGACCTCTTTGACAATGTTCATGCAGCCATCGAAGTCAGTGTCGAGGGCTAAGACATGGGCACCGTTGCAGACGGGCTGAATGAGCTGGGCCGTACTGACTTTACCCGCAGGTAAGAAAATAATGGCTGGTATGCCCGCATAGGCGGCATAGGCGGCGAGGGCGGCGCTGGTGTCTCCTGTACTGGCGCAGGCCACGGCTTTGACGGAACTGCCCTGAGCCATCATTTGTTTGACGACGCTGACCAAGACGGTCATGCCCAGGTCTTTGAAGCTACCGGTATGGCTATTGCCGCAGAGCTTAATCCATAAGTCGGGGACGCCAAGCTGTTTGCCTAAGCGTTCTGCCCAAAATAAGTTGGTGTTGCCCTCGAACATGCTGACGACGTTTTCGTCGGCTAGGGATGGAACCACCCACTCCCGCATGCCCCAGACACCACTCCCGTAAGGCCAGATGGAGGTACTTGCTCGTGAACTGAGCAATTGCTGCCATTGGAGGGCATTTCGCATTTTCAGCGGTTCCCGCTCATGATGCACCTCTAGCAAGCTGCCACAGATAGGACAGGTGTATATAACGTCATAGATGGAGTGCTTGCCAGGGCAGCCAGCAATACAGCGAAAATAAGTGGTCAGTTTATCGGTATCGGGTTTGGAGTCTAGGGCTAGCGACATGGGTGTTCCTGGAGGTGGGTTCATCACTTGAGATTATTTTATAGCTGTATTGGAAGGCTATGGATTGCTGTTGCTCGGCGAGTTCAATTCAACCACACTAGAAAATAGATTCATAAGAGAGGGCAAGACGCTGAAATTAATGTCTTTGGGGTCAATGAGCTCGCAGAAGGTCATCGGCCAGTTTATGGCAAATCCATTTATCACTTGATCTCAAGTAGGGGTATTCGTGACCCTGATATGGCTGCTGGAGCAATGACTTAAGGTAGTATGCCCCTGTAGCGTGGGTGACTTGAGAAAGCGTTAAAGATTATGTCTGCTGCAACCATATGTTTTGCTAGGCCAGCTCAAACTAACCCAGCTCTATCCAGCAGACTTCCGTTGGCAGATGCGCGCTTGGGCGAACGAGGGGCGGCCTAATGGATTTACTGTTCTTTCCCTTTCTCAGGGTTAATCAGCGTAGACTCAAACGATTGCTGGCAGGAAAAACGGTTCTGATTACCGGAGCGAGCTATGGAATCGGAGAATGCTTGGCCTTACGCTTAGCTTTGCCCACGACTCAGTTGATCCTGGTAGCGCGCACTGAAGAGAAACTATTGGCTGTTCAAGCCCAGGTGGAGGCCCGTGGTGGGCAGGCAGATATTTTTCCCTGCGATCTGAGACAACCCGCCGCAGTTGAAGCGTTGCTAGAGCAGCTCCCCCATCGCATTGATATTCTGGTGAGTAATGCGGGGAAATCGATTCGGCGATCGCTATTTGATTCCCTGGATCGGTTCCATGACTTTACCCGGACCATGAACATCAACTACTTTGGTCCTGTTCAGTTGATGTTGGCCTTGACCCCCACCATGGTGGCTCAGCAAGGTCATATTATTAATATTTCGGCGATTAATGTGCTGCTTCTGCCAGCCCCTCAATGGGCAGCCTATCAGGCTTCGAAAACAGCGTTTGACCAGTGGTTTCGCTGTGCAGCGCCCGAGCTAAATGCTCAAGGGGTCAAGACCACTTCGATCTATTTGCCTTTGGTCCGTACTCGGATGATTGCGCCGACGAAAGCCTATCAGAATATGCCGGCGCTAAGTCCAGATCAGGTGGCTAAACTCATTTGCAAAGCAATGGTTGCTCGCCCTCGGACCATTGCCCCCTGGTGGTTGATGATGGGGGAGTTGGCATCCATCCTGCTGCGGTGGCCGGGAGAAGTGATTTGGAGTGGGGTTATGAGGTGGAGACGATAAAGTAATGATCTTTACTTTGCTGAGAAAACTGCATCGGACGCGCCTGTTAACCTTTGTTGGTCTATATCGTTTGCTGGAAGCGATCTGGACGACGGGAGTCAACTTAATGGCTCTGTTGCGAATTGCGGCCAAGCTGCATCCAGAGCGGATTGCTATGATTGATGACCAGGAAGAATTAACCTACTCAAGACTATGGCAGCAAGCGGAGGCGGTTGCGGTTGGATTGCAAAGGGACTGTGGAATTCAGCCTCGCCAGAAAGTTGCGATCGCAGCTCGAAACCATGCCGCAGCCATCAAAGCCATTTTTGCCGTCTCCCGATTAGGGGCCGATGTTTTTCTGATTAATCCCGAAATGAGCGCCGATCAAATTCGGACGATGGAGCATCAGCTCCAGTTTGACTACTACATCCATGATCCAGAACTTACTCCAGTCGTTGATGACCTTTCTCTCGGCCATAAAGCCATTCCCACCTATCATCCCTCTGGTAATTCTGTAGATCGGATGTCGGTGGCGCTACCATCCACCACTCCCCTGCACAAGGTAAAGACGGGGAAGGTGGTGGTGATGACGGGGGGCACGACGGGCCAACCGAAACCGGCCAGCCGTAAACCCTCTCTCTTCGATTTTCTCCCTCCCTTTATTGCCCTGCTCTCACAGGTTCATTTGGATCGGTATCGCACGGTGTATATCGCCACCCCGATTTATCACGGTTTTGGGCTAGCGGCCCTGTTAATTGGGGTGACGTTGGGGGCACAACAGTATCTTACCCGCCGATTTGATGCCGGTCGGGCCTGCGATCTGATTGCCCAAGACAACATTGAGGTGATTACCCTGGTGCCGTTGATGCTGCAGCGGATGCTCAACCATAATGCCCAGGCCTTGTCTTCTCTCCAGCGCATCCTCACGGGAGGGGCAGCTCTGCGACAGGCATTGGCCCAAGCGACCCTGGAGCAGCTCGGCCCAGTGTTGTTTAACCTCTACGGCACATCTGAAGCGGGGTTCTGTATCTTGGCGGATCCAGAGCTGTTGCAAAAGCAGCCCGAGTCCATTGGCAAACCGATTTCCGGGGTTCAGGTCCAGATCCAGCCGGATGGCCCCTCGGGGAAAGGGCAGCTTTGTATCCGTAGTGCCTGGTCTGCGGGCGCTAAGGGGTGGATAGAAACGGGAGATTTGGCTTATCAAGATAAAGAAGGGAATATCTTTTTGTGTGGTCGGGTGGATGACATGATTGTGTCTGGGGGGGAGAATGTCTATCCCCTGGAACTGGAAAACGTGCTGCTCCAACATCCTGCGATTGATGCGGCAGTGGTTTTGGGGATTCCTGATCCAGAGTTTGGACAGCGTTTGAAAGCGATCATTATTTCTGACCCTGCTCAGGGATTGGAGAAAGAAGCTTTGCTGACATGGCTAAAGCCACGCGTGGCCCGTTACCAAATGCCTGCTATCATTGAGTTCCGCCAAGAGCTGCCCTATACCTCTCTGGGCAAGCTAAATCGCAAAGCCCTTTAACTAATTTGCCTTTGGAGAGGACGAGATACCTCAAAGCCCTTATTGAAAGCTGATCAACACATCATTGGCTTTAACGACGGTTGCCCCCTCGATGCTAATCATAGATTCATCATCAAATCTCCCACGCCCCTGTTGGGTTTATTCCCATCATGTCAGCCAGTCGGTCAGTGGCTCTGGCATTGCCTCAATGTCTGCCAACTCATCTTGCAGAGCGATGGCGGCCTCTTCCTGGAGCTGTCTTTGGCAGCGCTCTGCAAACTCGCACTGATGATTTGGCGAGACGCACTTGCCATCGCTAAAGGCAACCTGTTGCATCGCCTCTCCCGTTTCATAGGCAGTCAGATCCTGCCTTAACCGAGTTAGTAAGCGAGCCAGTGCTTGCTTCGTTTGTTGATGCAACGTCGTCGAATAGGAAATCGTCAGAAAATGGGTCTGGGCTTGGGCTGATGCTTCCGCGAACCAATAGGTCATCGACAGTTGCTCGGGTTGATAGTCACTGGTTTCCGCTAATACATACAGATAAAGCTGGGTTTGCCAATGATGGCGGAGGCGATCCGCTCGCTTTGGCAAGGCATAGGTTTTCCAATCCACAATTTGTGCCTGATTCGGATTTTGAATCAGGAGATCGTAAACCGCCACCAGCACAAACCCATCTTGCCAGTACAGTCGCTGATGCTCGCTGTCCTGCTCGCCCTCGATCATCATCGGCGGATTTTGGAGAAAAGCATCGAACCAAGCTTGTAGTCGATGATTGGTTTTGAGCAAGGGTTCGATCTCTAATCCTAGGGATCGCTGCTGCATCAGTTGGTGAAATTGCGATCCGAGCTGCTGATGGGGATAAGCTTCTAAACCTGCAACCGTTTCCATCCGATCCAGATACCGATGCTGAAATTTGCGGGGACAAGATTCCAACAGATTGAGATGACCTTGTGACAGTTGCCAGATAGGCTGATGGGTATTCGGCATAACCTGGGAACGAAAGAATATTACCTGGGTCACAACTGGGAGTGTCAGGGAATACAAACGGGGGATAAGCTAGGTTGGTGGGGAATTTTTGATAATCGTAACGCAGTGCAAAATGCCATGATCGAGGTTGAGCATCTCAGTAAAGTATACGGCTCAACAACGGCCCTTCAAGACGTCACCTTTGCAGCCCAGCCTGGAGAGATTCTCGGACTGCTGGGTCCCAATGGCGCAGGCAAAACCACCACCATGCGCATCTTGGCCGGGTATTTGCCCGCGTCTAAAGGCACTGCTCATATCGCTGGCTTTGAAGTCCATGAGCATCCCATGGCTGTCCGCCAGCGAATCGGCTACCTGCCAGAGGCTCCTCCCCTCTATCCCAATATGACTGTGGAAGGCTATCTGCATTTTGTGGGACGACTGAAAGGCTTATCTGCAGGCGATCGGCCCTCGCGGGTTCAGTGGTCAATCAAGCAATGCAATTTACAAGACGTCCAACAGACGTTAATCCACAAACTTTCAAAAGGGTTTCGTCAGCGAGTGGGAATCGCCCAAGCAATTGTTCATAATCCCCCTGCCATTATTTTGGACGAACCCACCATTGGCCTTGATCCACGCCAGATTATCGATGTACGTCATTTGATCAAATCCTTGGCTGTAGACAAAACCGTGATTTTATCGACCCATATTCTGACAGAAGTCAGTATGACCTGCCAGCGGGTGGCGATCATCAACTACGGCAAAGTCGTAGCAACCAGTACCCTCGCCGATCTCAAAGCCCAGCAAACCGACCTGTTAACCTATGAATTGGATGTGCAAGGGGCCAGGGATAGGGTGGAACAATGTTTGCAGCCATTAGATGGGGTATTGACATGGCGATGGTTACCCGCCCAGACTGCAGAACGCCGCAAGGTTCGGGTGACCTGCAACCCGGATACGCCCATTGGTCACCAATTGAGCCATAGTTTGGTCCATACCGGGATAGAAGTCCATGAGATGCGACGATTGGGAACCAGTTTAGAAGAAATTTACCTGGACTTAACCACGCAAGAAGTGGATACTTCTGCTAATGATAAGGACGCACCATGAGTTTGATTTTTAACAATATTGTGGCGATCTTTCGCAAAGAACTCCAAGGCTACTTTAAATCTTCCCTGGCCTACGTGATTGCGGGGGTATTTTGGCTGTTGGCCTGTAGCTTATGGGTTAGTGAAGTACAGTTGTGGACCGCGCAAAAGGAAGCGGGTCAAGTAGTGGATGTTCCCCAAGAAAGCCTGCAATCTTTTCTCTCTGGGATGTGGTGGTTGGTGATGTTCATTATGCCTAGCTTATCCATGGGCCTCTATGCCGATGAGCGGCGTCACCGTACCTTGGAATTATTAGCCACGTCTCCCATTACCAATTGGGCCGTTGCACTGGGCAAACTCCTGGCCGTTTGGACGCTGTTTATAACGTTGATGCTGCCTGTGTGTTTGCTTGAACTTTTGTTCTTGAGTTACGCGGATCCCCCCATTACTGCAGGGGTTTTTATCGTGGGTCATCTGGGGTTATTTTTGTTAGCTGCCGCAATTCTGTCTTTAGGACTGTTTATCTCGTCCTTAGCAGATAGCTCCATTCTGGCGATTATCCTCACCTATGCGCTGATTTTAATCTTATCGCTGTTGTTCTTGTTGGGAGAGCGATGGGGAGAACCTTGGGTCGCTATTTTTGATCAGTTGTCCTTAGTCAAGCACTATGTCACTCTGACTCAGGGGGTTCTGGATATCAGCAGCATCATTTTATTTGTAAGTTATATTGTTTTGGGCTTATTTCTAACCGCTCAATCCATCGATTTATTGCGATTCCAGCGCCGCTAATCCTTTTGGCGAAAGAGATAGATTTAACGTTGTGAGGTTAATGGGGTAAACGTGACGCGGGTTTTTGCCAAGTTTATGAATTTACTCGGCTGGTTCGGAGTCGCCGTATTCGTTGCAGGTCTTACGGCTGGTTTGGTGTCCGGTCAATGGTTTTCCTTACCCTTGGGCGTCATGATTGCAGGGATTGTTCTTTTAGGGATTGCCCTATTGTGGCAGCGGCCAAAGCAAGGCAGCAGCGGATGGCACTGGCGAGCGGCTCAATCTGGCACGGATGCCCTGATCGCGACTTTGGCGGTATTGGTGATTTTGGGGTTAATCAATTTTGTAGCGGTCCGTTATCCATTCCGCGCCGATTTTACAGAACAGAAAACCTACTCTCTGGCACCCCAAACCCTCAATGTCCTGTCTGCCCTCCAGCAACCCGTTGAAGTACTGGTGTTTATCGGCAATGATCCCTCTGGGTCAGATACACAAAGCCAAATTGTTCTCCAAAATCAACTGTTACTGAAGGAATATCAACGACAACAGCCGGATTTTTTTAAGTTTAGATTTGTCGATCCTCAAGCAGAGCCTGGGCTGGCCCGCAAGCATAATATTCGCAATCTCGGAGATATTAGCTTGGTCTATGGCGAGCGGATGAAGCTTTTATCCACGGGGTTATCAGAGGTCAATCTCACACCTGCCATGGCGCTACTCACCAACAGTCGGCAAGCCACGGCTTATATTATCCAGGGCCATAATGAAGTCCCCTTATCTGGGTTTACGGAGAGCTTGGCTGGTGCGATCAATCAACTCAAACTGGAGGGAATCACCGTTGAGCCCCTGAACCTCTCTTTGCAGCAAGAAATCCCCACGGATGCTGATGTACTAGTGATTGCGGGTCCAAAACTGCCTTTGCTAGAAGCTGAGCTAACCTTGCTTGATAAATTCATCAAGCAAGGCGGCAATCTATTCCTAATGCTGGATCCTGAGGTTGATGTGGGGCTGCAACCCATCCTTAAATCCATCGGCGTGACATTAGATGGTCGATTGATTGTCGACCCAAAACATGCTCGTCTTGCTTGGCCAGCTGCTGTCACCTATGGTGAGCATCCCATCACTCGCACGTTTAGTCAGAAGATCTCTTTCTTTCCATTTGCCCAAGCCATCGATATTGAAGATCAACCCGGGCAGCAAGTCACTAATCTTCTCCAAACTAGCGAAGAAACTTGGGCGGAGACGGATCTAACGGGCCAACAAATTCAGTTTGATGCAGAGCGCGATCGCAAAGGTCCTTTAACTATCGGTGTGGCCATTAACCGATCCGTGTCAGCCCCCCGCTCAGATGTATCCAAAAACAAACCCTCTCCGGCCCAGACTTCTCTTTCCCCTACATCAGAGCCGCCATCCACTCCTTCAGCCAGCCCCGCTACTGAGCCCCAACCAACCCCATCTGAGCCCGTCTCCACCGACGCTTTACCCCCGCCTGCTTCTCCTGATGCGTTGCAGCCCGAGATTACAGGGGAGGCCGCTCGAATTGTGATTATTGGCGACTCCGATTTTGCCAAAGATGACCCCTATTTCGATCAAACCGTAAACCGTGATATTTTCGTCAACGCGGTGTCTTGGCTAATCGCAGATGGTGATGATCCCACCCTGTCCATTCGCCCTAAATCGGTCATTCAAAGAAGTCTAGATATTTCTGAGCAGACGCGTATGCTGCTTAATTTACTGGGGGTCGTCCTATTGCCCCTCGTCGCTTTTGCAACTGCTGCGGCCCTTTGGTGGCAAAGACGGTAGGAAAACTGAGAGAAAGACAGATCTTGACGGTTAATAAAGGGATGAAGTTCAAATCTACAACGATTTTCTTACTCTGTGCCGCAATTGCTTGTGGGGTGGGGGTTTACTGGTGGACTACGTCTCAAGACCGCCCGGAAGAAATGACGGAGCAGCAGGAATTAGTAAAAAAACTGTTCCAGTTCAACGAAGACCAGGTTGCTACGCTGATTGTAGAGACGCCCAAACTGGCGCTGGTGTTTGAGCGATCGCAACAGAGTTTCCCCCATACCTGGCGCATGAAAAAGCCCCAAGATCAACCTGCCGATGAGGCAGCGATAGCATTTTTACTGAATCTCCTAGCCACAACTAAAAGTCCCAGAACCCTGTCTGTAGAGACATCACGACAAAAGGAATTCGGCTTTGACCAATCCCCAGGCCGTATCAAGGTCATTCTCGAGAATAACCAAACCCACCATCTAACCCTGGGTGGTCAAGATCCTACCGAAAGCTATCTTTATGCTCAAGTGGACCCAAGGACAGACTCCAGTCAAACCTTGCAGGTTGTTCTGGTCCCAACAGCCTTTTTGAATGCGATCAATCGACCCCTAGCAGAATGGCAGGTTAACCCAGAACCTACCCCCCCTTCTGCCCCAGCAACGCCTTCTGTCGATCCAGGGCCATCGATTCCCCTACCGCCCCCCCAGGTGCCTCAGTAAACATCTGAGCCGTTAGGATGACCGATGATGACTCAGCTTCTCTCGAATATCACCTGGGGCAAATACCCCATGCTCAGTAATAATCCCCGTGATTAAGTCAGCTGGGGTTACATCAAAGGCCGGGTTATAAAACTCCACGCCACCCGGGCAAATATCCATAGTCCCAATCTGATAAATTTCGGATGGATGCCGTTCTTCGATGGGAATTCCGCCACCGCCTGCCAAATCAAAATCAATGGTTGAGAGTGGGGCGGCAACGTAAAAAGGTAACTGATGGGCTTTGGCACAGAGAGCCACGCTATAAGTTCCAATTTTATTAGCGGCATCGCCATTCCCAGCGATGCGATCGGCTCCCACAACCACCACATCGATCAGGTTCTGCTGCATACAATGGGCCGCCATTCCATCTGCAATCAGTGTCACAGGAATCTCTTCTTGCACGCATTCCCAAGCGGTTAATTTAGCCCCCTGCAGCCGAGGCCGGGTTTCATCGGCATAGACTCTAGCCAGTCGGCCTGCCGTCCAAGCTGAGCGCACCACCCCCAAAGCCGTCCCATAGCCAGCAGTTGCCAATGCCCCAGCATTACAGTGGGTGAGAATGCAGAGCTTTTGGGGGTCAGGGGGAAGAACACTCAGACCATGATTGCCAATGGCCTGACAGGTGCGTAAATCGTCCGCCGCAATGGCTTGAGCAGTCGTCAAAAGCTGATCTTGAATCTCAGAAGTGGATCCTAAGGTTTGGCGGGCCACTTTCAGCATCCGATCGATGGCCCAAAATAGGTTTACTGCTGTGGGTCGGGTCGCTTTCAGTTTGTCACCGACGCCAACTAGTTCATTCAAAAAAGAGTCCCGATCCGCCGTGGCAATTTCGCGACTCCCCAAGTACATGCCAAAGGCGGCAGCTACCCCGATTGCAGGGGCGCCCCGGACAATCATCGTTTTGATCGCGGTCGCCATATCATCGGAACGACGGATTTCCACTACACTAAATTGCTGTGGCAAGCGGGTCTGATCAATCAGTTCAACGTGGTCGCCACGCCAAACAACGGGATAAACGGGATTGGCAACCGATACAGTCATCAGATTTTAGTTTTCTGGGGCTTTAGTGGACAAGGGCTAGGAAACGTAGCTAGGTGCAGGTTTCTGCTTCAGCAACCCTAACACTCTTTCTGCCACTTGAGCAGGGGTAAGTCCTAATTCAGCTTTAGATTGATCTGGGGTGGCATGCTCCACGAGTTGATCGGGGACGCCAATGCGAGTCACGGGGGCCATCACTTGATGATCCATCAGGGCTTCGAGGACTGCCGAGCCAAATCCTCCAGGCAGACAGCCTTCTTCCAGGGTGACCACTTGACCAATCTTTTGAGCCAGGGGAATGATTAATTCTGTGTCCAAGGGCTTGGCAAAGCGAGCATTCACCACGGTGGCCCGGATGCCATGCTCAGTGAGCATATCCGCCACTTGAGAGGCTAAATTCACCATTGTGCCATAGGCGAGCAGCAGGACATCATCGCCATGGCGCAGGGTTTCCGCTTTGCCAATAGACAATGGTTCCCACCCCTCTTCCATCAGGCCCACACCCAGACCACTGCCTCGGGGATACCGCATGGCAATGGGACCCTCGGTATAGTTGATACCCGTGACCAGCATTTGCTGCATTTCGGCTTCATCTTTAGGGGCCATCAGCACCATATTGGGCAGGCAGCGCAGGTAGGAAATGTCATACATCCCTTGATGGGTGGGACCATCCGCACCAACAATCCCGGCTCGATCTAAGCAGAAGAAGACGGGGAGGTTTTGGATGCAGACATCATGAATAATTTGGTCATAGCCCCGCTGTAAGAAGGTGGAGTAGATGGCGACAACAGGCCGCATCTCTTCACAGGCCATCCCAGCGGCCAGCGTCACGGCATGCTGTTCAGCAATACCAACGTCAATATATTGCTTAGGCAGCTTGGCCTGTAATTTATCTAACCCCGTTCCGGTTGCCATGGCGGCGGTAATCCCAACCACTCGGGGATTATTTTCTGCGATTTTAATTAGGGTTTCAGCAAATACCTTGGAATAGCTGGGTGGCTTGGGCTTATTGGAGGGCTTAGCCTTACCGGTGTCCAAGTTGAAGGGGCTTTGGGCATGGTAGCTGACTTGGTCTTGTTCTGCGATCGCATATCCCTTCCCTTTCGTGGTGGCCACATGCACTAGCACCGGACCTTCATGCAGATGGGCTTCCTTAAAGGTTGCCAGTAACTCTTCTAGGCTATGACCATCCACCGGCCCCATGTAGGTAAAGCCCAATTCTTCAAAAACTGCACCGACCTTGGACACGGCAAGGCGCTTCATCCCACCCTTGAGCCGCTTCAAGTCAGGAGCCACCTGCTCCCCAAAGGGCAATTGCTTAAGCTGCTCTTCAAAATTATCGGATAAGAATTGAATCGGGGGACTGAGCCGCATCTTATTCAGATAGCGAGACATGGCACCCACATTGGGGGAAATCGACATGTCATTATCGTTTAAGACGACTAGCATCCGGGTGTGCGGCAGATGACCGGCATGGTTAATCGCTTCAAGAGCCATTCCACCCGTCATCGCCCCGTCACCAATCACGGCAACCGTTTTGAAATTTTCTCCCTTGGCATCTCGGGCCAGAGCCATACCTAGAACAGACGAAATACTGGTAGATGCATGGCCCGCACCAAAATGGTCAAACTGACTTTCTCGACGGTTAAGATAGCCGGCAATTCCGTCTTTTTGACGCAGGGTGTGGAACCGATTGTATCGTCCGGTAATCAACTTATGAGGATAGGCTTGGTGCCCCACATCCCAAACCACTTTATCTCGGTCTAAATCTAGAGTTTGATAGAGGGCCAGGGTGAGTTCAACGACACCTAACCCAGGCCCCAAATGGCCTCCGCTCGTCGCCACCGTGTCCAAATGTTTATCGCGAATTTGCCTGGCAATCTGCTTCAATTCTGAAATAGATAACCCGTGCAACTGGTTAGGGTGAACAATTTCACTCAGATGCATACCGGAGCCGTCTCCCGTCAATTTTGCTTATATCGCTATCCTCTACTGTAGTCGATTTCAGCCCTTCAAGTTGAATCCATTTTGGAATTGATTTTGGAATTGATCCCAGACCGTTGGTTTCAACATAGGATCAATCGGGATACGACAAAAACTGATATCAGCCAAGAGCGGATTATTCAATTCCCAATAATCGATGGTAACGGGTCCACCACCGATTCAAGGGGAAGTACACGACGGGTGCCCACAAGCTGCTCAAAATTCCAGAACTCAGGGCCATTTGGCGAAAATGGAGCCATACATCCTCAAGACGATGGGTACCCCCTAGCCCAAATTGGATGGCAGCAACCGCCTCTACCATCAGCGCCATCGCAAACACAATCAAAGCAATCGAAATAAAATCTTCTTGAATAAACCGTTTTTTGTTTAATCGCCCGGTGAGTAAACCGACGAGGGCAAGCCCCACCGTATGAGTTGGTTGAGCGGCTGTCAAACCATCTTGTATCAGGCCCAAGCAAATTCCCGCTAATACCCCTTCCACAGAGGTTCGTTTAATACTCCAGGTCACCACCCAAACTAACAGCCAATTTGGACCAATCCCGGATAGCACCATGACGGGCAATCGCAATATCAGCATCAGGGCACAAAGCATAACGGAGCCGACAACAACGGCGGCATTCCAGAGATTAAGGGTTAGCGGGGACTGTTTTCTGAAGGGAAGCGGTTTGATCATTCAGGTATACGGTGACCCATTCCAGCTTACTAATCGGTACGGCCAGCTCAACAGTGGCTTGAGGATTATAATTTTGCTCTAATTTTAAGGTCTTAATTTTACCGACCAGAAGGCCAGGAGGAAATAATCGGCTCAGGGAAGAGGTAACAATCGCATCCCCCACCTTAACATCTGGATCCTTGTCAAAAAATGTGACAATCGCGTCCGTACTAGACTGTCCTTGCAGGATTCCCATATGCCGACTGCGACTGACAATGACGCCGATCCGGCTGGTGGGATCGCTAATCAGAAGCACCCGGCTGGTCCCTTGAGAAACCGCCGTTACTCTCCCCACTAATCCTCCCGGCGCAAATACAACTGAACCCACATCAATGCCATCTGTGCGACCTTTACTTAGGGTTAATTGCTGCCACCAATTATCAGCACTGCGTCCCAGTATTTGCACTGCGATCGCTTGCTTGTTTTGGACACTGTCTTGGTCCAGTAATTCTTGGAGGGTTTGATTGCGGGACTTTAAGTCAGCCATCTGCTGCCGAAGTTGAACGGTTTGGGCGTCAACGAGTTGCTTTTGCTTAGCCGCATCTGTTTGCGCAGGACCACTGATAAACCGAAACACCTCTAACAGCCCCACCCCTTGGGAGCGACTGAATATCCATGCTCCTCCCAAGCACAAAATTGCGAGGATTAATCCCAGTCGATACCGTTCCCACCAGCGAAACAGAAAAAGCATTGATCAACAAACTAAAGGACGGCTCTCCCAACTCACTTGAGGGCGATAGGCCTGCAGATTCAGGCCACTGGCTTGATTGTATAGAGGCTTTGAACATGAATCAAACGCCCTCAATCGGGGTCGCTAGACGACCCAAAGCATCACTTCTTATTAGGGCATGCCACCCTAAAAACAATTTAATCAGATAAATATTTAGAGAATTGTAGTTTGATTGGAGAAAACCCGAGAAAACTGCTGAAAGTTCTCTAAAACCAAGCCGGTTCCCATCACAACACAACAGAGCGGATCAGAAGCAATATGAACCACAATCCCTGTTTCATGACTAATAAGCTTATCTAAGCCTTTCAACAAGGCACCTCCCCCCGCCAACATAATACCGCGGTCGACAATGTCTGCCGCTAACTCAGGTGGCATTCGCTCTAGGGTTCGCTTAACCGCCTCCACAATGGAGGAGAGGGGTTCGGTCATGCTCTCTCGAATTTCTGGACCCTTGACTAAAACCGTGCGTGGCAGACCTGACAATAGATGCAACCCTCTAACTTCCATATTGGCATCATCATTATCGTTGGTGGGGTAGGCCGATCCAATGCGGATCTTAATATCTTCTGCCGTTCGCTCACCAATCACCAGGTTATGCACTTTCTTCATGTATTGGGCAATGGACTCCGTTAATTCATCCCCGGCGACCCGAACGGATTCACTAATGACACTCCCTTGGAGACTCATCACTGCGACCTCAGTGGTGCCCCCACCAATATCAATAATCATATTTCCGGTCGGTTCATCAACCGGGAGACCTGCGCCAATGGCTGCAGCGACCGGTTCATCTAACAGATGCACCTCTCTAGCGCCTGCTTGAGTTGCCGCTTCCATAACGGCCCGTCGCTCCACGCCAGTCACACCACTGGGAATCCCGACGACCACCCGGGGCGAAACCAAGCTCTTTCCCCCGTGCACTCGGCGGATAAAATGCTGAAGCATTAACTCAGCCTTCTCAAAATCGGCAATCACCCCATCCCGCAGCGGCCGGATGGCTGTTACGTTACCAGGCGTTCGTCCCAACATCATCTTGGCATCGGCCCCTACCGCTAGGGTTTGTTTGGAGACTTGATCCACGGCAACCACTGAGGGTTCTTGCAAGACGATGCCTTTGCCTGATACATAGGCCAGGGTGTTTGCTGTACCCAGATCAATACCGATGTCTCGAGAGAAGCGACTGAAAAGGCCCACTGTTTCTTACCCTCAAAAAAAGATAACTCAGCACTTTGAATTAAGCGCTTTAATTTGTAATCAAATTGTAAACGTGCTGGATTCTATTACGTTTTAGCCAGCACGTCTAGTTTTGTCCCTAATTTATTACATCTTGTCGTTAGATGCTCTAATTATCCTCGCAACTGCCCCAACTTCAAATTCAAAACTGACAAGCCAAAGATCATCAGGAATAAGACCAAGCCCATCGCGCAAGCATAACTGTATCCTTGCCCCACTTCAGAAAACGCTTGCTCATATAAATTAGCCACAATGGTAATCGTACTGCCTAGAACCCCCCCTCCTGGGGTCATCACATAAACCTCTTCAAATACCTTGGCAGCAGATATGGCCGAAATTACAGCCACTAGCATCAAATAGGGCTCCATCAGGGGAATCGTAATATCCCAATGTTTTTGCCAACCGTCGGAGCCGTCAATGGCTGCAGCTTCATATAGGTCCTGGGGAATCGACTGTAATCCTGCTAGGTAAATGACCATGTAGTACCCCAGTCCCTTCCAAATCGTGACCGCCATAATACAGAAAAGGGCAATATCAGGATTCTGTAGCCAGACAATGGGTTCTCCGGTCCATCCCCATAATTTGAGAAAAGACTCAATAATTGGGTTCTGGGCAAGGAAACTCAGTCCTTGGTTTAGCAAGCCTCGCTCATCATACAGCCATCGCCAGGCAATACCTGCCACTACCATGGAAATAACGACGGGGGTGTAATAAGCTGCCCGAAATCCATGCATTCCTTTGAGTTTTTGATTGACCAGAATCGCTAATCCCAGGGGAAAGGTGACTAAAATGGGGACTACGCCCACCAGGTACAGTAAGGAATTTCCCAAGCTTTTCCAAAAAACCTCATCAACCCACAATTGACGGAAATTTCCCAGACCTATCCATTCTGGTGTTTGGCCAAGGGTCTCAAATTGCGTAAAGCTCAGATAGAAGGCCTGGGCTGCTGGCCAAAAGACACTTATACTCAAGATTGCGATCGCAGGGCACAAGAATAGGTAGGGCACAAGCTTGGCCATAGACAGTTTTTGTGCGTTCATGGGTTCCCTCATAGCAAGTCACTGGGGGGAGATAAAGATTCAGATAAGACCTAACTTATCCCACCATTCCTGGATTAAGAATACGTCTGAAAGTCGTCAGAATCTGAAAGCCGTCAGAAAGGGTCATTATCTGCCGATGGGTCAGGGGATTGAGTCTCTGGGGCATCAAAAAGACGAAAAATGTCTTGGCATGTCTGCTTAAGCTGCTGTTGAAAGCCGGGTGGGGGTGGTGTCTTCCCTAAGAAGTTCCAGTCCCCAACCGTTGAAAATCGCCAACGTTGGCTGCCAAAAGGGCCGAAACAAGCTGCCTCAATCCCGATCAGACGACGTTCATGCATCCGGAGCTGAAGCAAGGTTTGTCCGGCAGGCAAATTGAACCCCATGTCGATCGAATTCGGATCAACCCATTCTTGCGTATCCGGATCATTGGTCCATGGGGTGAGGTTTACTTTGACCTCTGGAAACTGATGCTTAAAGAGATTGACAATCGCAGCTATTTTGGTTGCAGCTTCAGGGTTTGTGGCTTGCTCCGCTGCATTCATCCCGATCGCTCCTTCAATTTCTCCATCACCGTCGCAAATGTGTACGACCCCAAAAGGGTGGCTTAACATCTTTCAATACTTTAACGAGACGCCCTGTATTGGCAACCGATAGGGAGGCAAAATCTTAACCTTGATGTTGTCACACCGTTGGCTTTATGCTGCTCCCAGTTGATATGAGTTAACAGTTTACTTTTGCCTTTCCCAGAACAATAGTGTTGAGCTTATCGAGGGTTTGTGTCAATTTTGATGTTTAGCTTGGGGAATAATGCTATCTTGTCGCTGACGTTATCCAAAATGACGCAAGGGTCATGAATCGGCTCTGCCCCTATTGTTTTTACCAAAACGAATCATCAACGAATCGCAATTGTGCCCGTTGTTTACGAGATTTAACCCATATTCCCTGTTGTGACAACTGTGGTGCAACTCGATTGGCCTTTGCTCGATATTGCTATCACTGTGGTCAGAAACTTTCCCCTATACAGGCGGCGACCATCCCCAGTACTTCATATCGCAAACGTCCGACGAGTCCAACCAGAACGGTTAATCTCGATGGTGACTTCGATCAAGCAGAGAGGGATGACTGTCGTAAAACCCAATTTGAACAAGAATCTCTGAGGCTTTTGCATCTTCAAACCGGGAGATTATTGGCACTCCCTGCACAGGTTAGCCGGATCGTGGTGGGAAAGGCGGGTGCAGATAGCTGTCCTCATATTGATGTGCAAAACTTCCCCAATTCTGAAGTGGTTTCGCGCCAGCAAGCCAGCCTACATATTGTGCATACTGACTGTGCGATCGCAGATCTCAACAGTACAAACGGCACCTACGTGAACCATATTCAGCTTCCCGTTGGTCACCATCACCCGCTAGAATTTGGAGATCGAATTGACTTTGGCCAGTCTGAAAAATTTACTTTCCTCTTCATTCGGGAATTGCCCATCAACTTAAAACACCTGCAAACGGTCTCTGGGGGGGATATTGCATTTGAGCAAGAAATCTTGCAAACCTATGATCAACGGGCTCATCTCAGCCTGGAGCAGATGAAAACCGCCATCATTCAGCAAGATTCAGTCTTGTTGGCCTCTACCGCTGAAGACCTCGCCCTCGCCAGCCATAACGTTGGTGCACAAGTCGTCCACTTATTGGCCTCTCAATTACATCAAGACGCTCACCATAAATCTGCGACTGCCCAAGGACAACTTTTGAACGTGATTGAAGAAGCACTCCAGAAAGTGCGATTCTTTACTAAGGTTTATTCCTAGCCCATTGTTTGGTTACTGGCGACGTTCTCCCATGCTCAACATTGATGTTAAACCGGCCCTGCTCGTCCTAGCAGATGGGAGCTCTTATCCCGGTTGGTCCTTTGGATCACCGGGGACTGCGGTTGGAGAAGTTGTATTTAATACGGGGATGACCGGATATCAAGAAGTATTGACGGATCCGAGTTATTGCGGCCAGTTAGTTTCCTTTACCTATCCTGAATTGGGGAACACCGGCGTTAACCCTGAGGATGATGAATCAGAGCGACCTCAAGTCAAAGGGGCAATCGCCCGCAATCTTTGTCATCAACCCAGCAATTGGCGCTCCACTCAACCCCTATCTCACTATCTGCAAGCACATAAAATTCCTGGCATTTATGGGATTGATACCCGAGCCCTGACTCGGACCATCCGTTCTGCAGGTGCAATGAATGGTGCCATCTCCACCGAGATATTGGACCCTCAAACCTTACTGAAAAAGGTGCTGCAAGCCCCCTCCATGGAAGGGTTGAATTTGACAGAATTAGTCACCACAAAAACGGCATATGAATGGGTAGACCCAACCCCTGCCACCTGGGAGTTTAGGCAATCCCCACCCCCTGCTCATTCAAACCAATTATCCTTAACCGTTGTTGCTCTGGATTTTGGAATTAAGCGAAATATCCTTCGGCGCTTGGCAAGCTATGGATGTCGAATTATTGTCGTTCCTGCCCATACCCCTGCCACCGAAATTCTCAGCCATCAGCCAGATGGCATTTTCTTGTCCAACGGCCCTGGGGATCCGGCCGCCGTCTCTGCGGGCATTGAGACGGCAAAAGCCTTGCTTGCAGAACAGAAACCCATGTTTGGTATCTGCTTGGGACACCAGTTACTGGGATTATCCCTTGGCATTGATACATTTAAACTTAAATTTGGTCATCGGGGCTTGAATCAACCCGCTGGCCTGCAACACCAGGTCGAAATCACCAGCCAGAACCATGGGTTTGCCCTGAAGGCTGAATCCATAAGCCAGGCCAAGGTTAAAGTGACCCACTTAAACCTCAACGATCAAACCATCGCTGGCATGAAACACCAAACCCTGCCCGTTTTTTCAGTCCAATATCATCCCGAAGCGAGTCCGGGTCCCCATGATGCAGATTACTTGTTTGCCCGTTTCGTCCAGGCCATGCAGACCCATCGTACCGAGCGGCCGGATTAAGCCGTCCCGTCTATTTTCCTTCCTTGCCCTGTGACTGAAGATTCCCGTCCAACCCCTTTTCCCTTAGCCGTTGAGGTTTTGGGAGACGGCTTTCCCATTCTCTGCTTACATGGTCACCCCGGCACCAGTCAGTGCATGGGGGTTTTTACCCATTTTTTGTCTCAAAACTATAAAACCTTATCCCCTGACTTGCGAGGGTATGGTCGGAGCAAAACCCGTGCTGCCTTTGACATGGGCGATCATCTTCAGGATCTGATCCAACTGCTGGACCAGCACGGCATCCAAAAATGTTTAATTTTGGGCTGGTCATTAGGCGGCATTCTGGCAATGGAGTTGGCTATCCGTTATCCCCGTCGGGTCAGCGGCCTAATTTTGATAGCGACAGCAGCTTATCCCCGCAGCAACCATCCCCCCATTACCTGGCAAGACAATCTCTTTACCGGGCTAGCGGGGATCATTAACTGGATCCGACCTGGTTGGCGTTGGAATATCAATACCCTGGGTCGACGGTCGTTATTGCGCCATTTGATGGTTCAGCAAACTCCGCAGTCCTATAAATATTTGGGCCGTTACGCTGTTCCAGCCTTTATCCGCACATCTCGCCATGCACAGGGGGCTCTCAACCAAGCTTTAAGACAGGGATATAACCAAGAGGGACAATTGAGGCACATTCAATGTCCTTGCTTAGTGTTGGCAGGGGAGCAAGATCGCCACATCACGGCGACAGCCAGTAAAGCGACTGCCGACCTTCTCCCACACAGTGAATGGATTTGCTACCAGCAAACCGCCCACCTGCTGCCGTGGGAAATTCCTGATCGAATACAGCAGGATCTCCTGATATGGCTGAAGAAATATCCCAAAGTCACTCTTAATTCAACTGGGGGTTAATCTTGACAGGTATCACTGGCTCAACATCTGGTTCATCACAAACCGTCAATTGGGCAGGTTTGCAACGCTTCACGTCTGTCACAATTGATTTAGCCTGCTCAGCTTCTAAGTCTTCAATATAACCTGGTAGAGCTGCTTCTGCGTCCTTTTGAGTGATAAAAGGGCCGAAAAAATAGATGCACACTGGTGAAGATGTCTTGATCTCAACCCACCAGGCTAATCCTAAGCGATTATAGAATTCGGCAAAGCGGCTCGACAAATCTGTGGCGTTGTCTTTTGTCGTCATGGTGAAAATGCTTTCCTCTGCAATGCTAAGTCCTGAATTTCAAACCGTTTTGGTTAACAATGTATGCTAGAGCCCCTTTATATTCTGTAACATCCGTATACGTCAAGGATACAAATGGAGGGTTTCTACCCAACGTTGGCGATAGACTTCATATAAAGCCATACCGGTTGCAACTGATGCGTTTAAGCTGGCTGTTTTTCCCTGCAAGGGAATTGAAACTAACTGGTCGCAATGGTGTTGTGTAGATACGCTTAAGCCTGGCCCCTCGGCGCCGATCACTAATACGGTGGGCGCTGTAAACGCCACAGAATGAACCGGCTGCGGGGCGGAGGTACTCAATCCATAAATCCAAAATCCAGCTTTTTTGAGCTGCTCAAGCCCCTGGTTTAGGTTCACAACCCGGGCTATTGCCAGAGATTCTAGGGCCCCGGTTGCGACCTTGGCCACAACGGAAGTAACGCCAGCCGCTCTCCTTTGGGGAATCACCATCCCCTGAGCCCCCAATGCCTCGGCAGTCCGAATCATAGCGCCAAGATTATGGGGATCGGTAATGCTGTCAGCCGCGATAATGACAGGTTTGGGGGTGGCAGAGCAAGCCTGGTCGATTAACGTCGTTAAATCCAGATATTCATAGGCCGCCACTTGAGCAGCGATCCCTTGATGGGCAGCGTGTTGGGTGAGTTGATTCAGGCGACGGTGATCGACTTCATCAATAATGGTCCCTTGTGACTTCGCTTGATTAAGCAGACTATGAAAACAGGGATTGTACCGCAGTTTAGACACGACCCAGATGCGATTGAGGGAGCGCTGATGTTCTAACGCGGACTGGACGGAGTGACGTCCATAGATCAAGTCTCCCCTCTCTTCTGGAGCGGCAGCGGTTTCCTTAGAAATCCTTTTGGGCTTTTGAGATGATCCTGAGGGGATGGCCTGATGTTGAGGCTTTTGGGTCGATGAATATGAGCGCCGCGGCTTGCGGGGCTTATTTTTGCCTTTGTTGTTTTGGGAGGGCCGCGCTTTGGTCATGGGGGATGAAAATTTTGATCGATGGGCCAAAGAGGATGTCCTGGAAAAATCAAATTGGAGCTATTTTAAGCAGAATTGGACGTTGAGGGATCAAGCTTAATTTGTGCCAGCAGCTCTTCCAATCGAGGGGGATCGGTGAGATAGAGATAACCAATCAGGGTTTCAAACCCCGTTGCATATTGATAAGTCACGGGGTTCGTTCGCCTTGGGCCTCCAACTGCGGCATTTCTCCCCTGTTTGAGAATAGCTTGTTCAGCGCCAGAAAGCAGGGGATACAACTCCTGGGCAATCTCAGCTTGAGCTTCAGCCCGAACACAAGCCACCACCTTCTGGTGATAATCCCGTAATCGGGATGGCGGCAGGAGGTAGTAACGTCTGATAAATAACTCGTATACCGCATCGCCGATATAGGCAAGCGCCGTTGGCGAAATTGCCCGCACTTCTGTGGGGGAAAGGGATGTCAGCTGCAGAAAAGAAAATGGAAGACTGTATAGCATTGTTGTTGCTCAGGCACTAAGCAACAGGGAGGGACATCAGTGGGCTGCTTCAGTTAAGGTTGATCACTGGGTTGATCATCGGGCATTACCGTAAGCGATAGAGCCCTTTATTTGTCAACATTTGCGATCGCAGTATCAACGTTGGGTTGCAACGACAGAAAACTTTCCAATCGAACCAGTTTGACGGTTTGGGTAACTCTCGGATTAGAAACAATTTGGAATGATCCCCCAGCCGTTTGTGCTTTTTTGGCTAGCTGAACAAGTACCCCCAAACCCGAGCTATCGATAAAGTCAATTTTGGAAAGGTCCAAAATAACGTGAAAGGGACTTTCATCTAGACACTTCGTCATCACCTTGCGGAAAACAGGTTCTGAAAACGCGTCTAGTAAGCCGGTGAGGCGAAAGAGTTGGTATTTCTCCCTGACATCCCGTGTGCCTCGTAAACTTACAGTCAGGGTTAGCTGTTCAGGAATAGTGCCCTCCTAGTACCAAAACGCTAAACAGATGATGAGGGTCTAGTATAGGGTCTTGACGCAGTTCTTGTCCACTGGCCTCAAAGAGAAGGAAAAGGGCGCGATGGAGGGTTTACCGCCCCTATCTTTTTATCTGCAAACTTAAAAAATACCTAGTTAAGATCCATCACAATTTTTATGTTCAGCACAAAGGCAGGATGCCAGATTGTTTGAAGCGTTTCTGCGATTGCTGATACCTAAGTCCCTTACGCAGAAGACACCATCGACACGAGTTTTTGATATAACTCAGAAAATTCACTTTTGGGGGTAAATTGCCCAATCGGAGAAACGTCCAACTTAGGAGAAGTTACTTTTTTAACGGACGCGGAACTACTAGTCTGGTCTGGAGTATTTTGCCCCAACAGGGCAGACATCTTCTGATGAACTTCGGTATTTTCAATCCCCTCCCACAGCTTCTCACCCATCAATGATGCGTCGGCGTTTGATCGATTTGCGGTCCATGGTTGAGATGCCTGAGCAGAGGACACCACGGAATTTAAGTCTACAGCGTTTTTTTGCAGGGAAGGGGGGGGCTGGGTTTTCGGAAGTTGCCGCTCCCAGTCTTGTCTGATAGTCGCTGGAGAAGCTGGAATATCTTGAACACCAATGTCTTGCTTGAACCAGATCTGAGGGAAGTTGTGGCAAATAAGGGCCTCAAATTCTCGGTTAAAGTTACAGGTGGGATGCCCTTTCCGTTGCCAGTCAGCCAGCAGCCCTCTCACAGAGATCGTCTTATACCGTCCCCTATATAATGACTCGATTAAAGCCAATCGAACCCACTCGGGAGAATAGTCATGCAACCAACGCTCAAGTAGCAAGTCTTGAGCATGCCCATCAACTTCATAACTGTAGTAGGTCAGTAGGCGTGAAGCCATGGCGAGTAGGGTTTCTGCTGAGGAGTCTGCCATAAATATGGATGGGAGGAGGACAGAGATTAGACAACATCTAACCTTATCAAGCAGGATTAAGCTATCTCTAAAGGAAAGCCGAGATAATGCCTCTAGTCTAATCAATTTAGGGGAAATGATGTGATCAAATCCGGGATAAAACATAAAGAAACAGACAAATTTCCTCTCATGTACACTGCTAATCCCCTGAGGTCGGTATGATACGGGTTGTGATATTCCAGCCCGAAGAACCCTATGCCTGCTGATAGTTTTTCCCCATCTGTTATCGGTGTCGCTGTTGTGGGCACTGGCTTTGGCCAAAAAGTTCATATTCCTGCTTTTCGAGACTATCCAGGGACTGATCTGGTAGCGGTGTATAACCGTGACTTAGCTAAGGCTGTTGCAATCGCACAATCTCACAACATCCCTTATTCTTCCAACGATCTCGGCGAAATACTGAGTCGCTCGGATGTTCAGGGTGTGAGTATTTCAACCCCTCCCTTTCTCCACTATGAGATGGCGACCCAGGTCCTCCAGGCCAAAAAGCATTTGTTCCTGGAAAAACCCACTACCCTGAAGGCTTCAGAGGCGCGAAAACTGTATCAGCTCGCGCAGCAGCAAGGCATTCAGGCAACCCTTAACTTTGAATTTCGATTTGTGCCAGCCTGGATGCAGATGAAAGCTTTGCTGGCTGAAAACTATGTTGGACAACCACGCCTGATCAAAATTGACTGGTTAGTGCCTGGACGAGCTGATCCGAATCGCCCCTGGAGTTGGCATGCTAGTAAAGATCTAGGCGGTGGTTCACTGGGGGCATTGGCTTCCCATACCTTTGACTATATTACTTGGCTATTTGGTCCTGCTAAACGAATCTGTGCCCGCCTGGTGACCACCATTCCCTCTCGCCCCGATCCAAAGAGTGGGACTGCCAAAGTCGTTGATGCTGACGATACCTGTGTTCTGATCCTTGAGCTAACGAATGGCACAACCTGTCAGGTGAATATTAGTGCGACCACCTATGCCGGTCGAGGACATTGGGTGGAAGTCTATGGCGATCGAGGCACCTTAGTTCTGGGAAGTAGCAATCCCAAGGACTATATCCACGGATTCCAATTAAAAGGCAGTCAAACGGGAGCCGAGTTGCAGGATATCCCCATCCCAGACTGGCTTCAGTTCGAGAAAAACTACCCGGATGGGCGTATTGCCCCGACCCAGAGAGTAGTAGAACATTGGACCCACATGATCCAACACGGCCAAACGACGGCTCCCTCTCTGAAGGAAGGTGTCTATTCCCAACTGCTGATGGATGCGGCTCACCAATCCCATCAACAAGGTACTTGGATTGAAGTGCCAAATCTAGTTGATTATCTAAGTTAAAGATTAAAGGCGTCTCTCTCTGTTTCCATTGCTTGGAGGGCCAATTGAAATCCCTATCTACCTCAGGGAAATGCCCCGTAATTGGATCAGAAATTCCAATTCCTATGCTTGCAAGTCGAACTCATAACGACTATGATTTAGATACGGATTCGTCTCGACTACGATTATGGCTCGCATTGAAGAGATTCCCATTGATTCAATCCACCGACCGCTGTACCGACAGAATGATCCCCAGCGAGTAGAGACATTGATGATGTCTATTGCTGAAATTGGCTTGCAAGAGCCCATTGAAGTGTTGGAAGTTGAAGGCCGATACTATGGTTTTTCGGGATGTCATCGCTATGAAGCCTGTACTCGGCTTGGATATACCACCATTCTTTGTTGTATTCGTAGAGCCCCTCCCTCTGTCTTGCAACGACACTTAGCCTAAGTTTCTTGGATCGGTATTCTTCAACAACGGTTTATCCCCTTTCTTCTGATTGGCCCATTCTCTAGTTTTTTTGAGGTAAAAACCATGCAAGCTGCTCCAATCAATATCGGTATTTCCGAAAGCGACCGCCAGCAAATTGCTGAAGGGTTGTCTCGTCTTCTCGCAGATACTTATACGCTCTATCTCAAAACCCACAATTTCCACTGGAACGTGACTGGTCCCATGTTCCAAACCCTTCATTTGATGTTTGAAGAACAATATAATGAGTTAGCCCTAGCGGTTGATGCAGTAGCTGAGCGAATCCGAACATTAGGGTTTCCAGCACCGGGGACTTATAAAGAATATAGTCAACTCACTTCGATCCAAGAAGCAGATGGCGTTCCTTCTGCCGAAGCTATGATTAAAGAACTGGTTGCTGGCCAGGAAGCAGTGGTTCGGACAGCTCGCTCCATATTTCCCCTGGCTGATTCAGCTAATGATGAGCCGACTGCGGATTTGCTCACTCAGCGAATGCAAATTCACGAGAAAACCGCTTGGATGTTACGGAGTTTATTAAACTAAGCTGGCTTGAACTGATCGAGGTGGGGCGATCACTGGACAATGCGATCGCAAAGCTGGGATTGTAGCCTCAAAATAGGGGACTCCCCACAGCATCTGTAGCCGTGGCGATCGCTATCATTGTTTAACGATGCCCCACCCCAGAATCTGCGGTTGACGTCTGATCACCAATAGATATTCGCGATCGCAAAATTTATCCACCCAGGCTTGAATATCTTTCGCTTCAAATTGACGGGTATCGAAGGTGATACTGCCCGCTGTGATCGCTTCGTTGTATATAGATGCGATCACAGCATAATCTGCTAACGTACTGGCTCTAATCTGAACCGTCGTTGTGTCTGACATTGAAGACATAATCTCTGGCCCCCCAAGCCGGTTCTATCATGGCATCAGCCGGCACCAGGTACCCTATACTTCCCAGCTGCCGTAGCACCCAAGAACCAAATTGCCCCATTTTGTAATGTTCAATCACAGGTATCTCGAATTCTCAAGCCAACATGCTAGCGTTGCTCTAGCGTAGGCACAAATTCAGCGAGTAATTCAGATGTCGGTCCCAACACTTCAATATGCTTACTTCCCAGGCTGTGTGGCTCAAGGCGCTTGCCGAGAGTTATATATGTCAACTCAGGAAATTACCCAAGCCTTGGGGATTCAGCTCCTTGAATTAAAACAAGCAGCCTGTTGTGGCTCCGGCACCTTTAAAGAAGATTCACAGCTCCTAGAAGATACCGTCAATGCCCGCAATATTGCCCTAGCCGAACAGCTCAATTTACCCTTACTCACCCATTGCAGTACCTGCCAGGGCGTTATCGGTCACGTGGATGAGCGGTTGAAGGAAGCAAAAGAAACAGACACTGAATACTTTGACCAAATTAACAACCTTTTATCAGAGCAACATTGTTCGCCCTATCAAGGGAGCACCGAAGTCAAGCATATCCTCTGGGCCTTGGTTGGAGATTATGGATTAGAAGCCCTCTCCCTGCAAGTCAAGCGTAAGCTTAGCGGCCTAAAATGTGCCGCATTCTATGGTTGTTATCTTCTTAGGGCTCAAAAAAGTCTTCCCTTTGATCATCCAATTCACCCTTCTTCAATGGAGAATGTATTTTTGGCCTTAGACGCCACTCCAATCTATTATTCAGGCCGAACTCAATGTTGCGGCTGGCCCTTAGCGAGTTATGCCACCTTCGAATCCTTTGCCCTGGCAGGGAGCAGAATTCAGGACGCGATTACTGCCGGGGCGGACTGTCTGGTGACCCCCTGTCCACTTTGCCACTTAAATTTAGATTCTCGTCAGCCTGAGGTTGAACAGACGATTGGCACTCCATTGGGGCTACCTGTGCTACATCTCCCCCAGTTAGTTGGTTTAGCCCTCGGGATCGAACCTCAGAAACTCGGCTTAGAAAAGCACGTTGTCTCCACTCAACCTATTTTGGATAAGTTAGGAATCGGTTAATATCAATTGCTAATCCCTCTCAGTGACTGATCTTTGAAATCCCTACACCCCTAACCTACGTCTTCATGAGACCGATGACCGTGCTTAAATACCTGAGAGAATAAGCTTAGGGTTTAGAGAAACCAGAATTAGCCAGGAACCCCCAGAATTTTCCAAGCATCTTCATGATCTAGCCCTCCCTCTTCACCCATCGCTACCATGAAACCTCTTCTGCCAACAATGGTTTTGCTTCCCCTCGGTACCCTCCTGCAAAAGGGAACGTATCGTCTAGATCAACTCACTGGACATCGGGGCTGGCAGCTAACCTACGAGGGTACTCATTTACCCAGTCAACAACCTGTCCTGATTGAAACCCTTAACCCATCCCGTCAGCAACCTAAAACAATTGCCCAACAGCGCAATACTTTTCTACAGCAGGCTCAGGCATGGCAGCAATTAAACCATCCGTCTCTAGAGCCCGTTCGAGACGTCTTTGTAGAATCCGTCCTCCCGTTCCTGGTCAAAGACAAGCTATCAGGGCAGACCTGGGACATGCAGGTGGAACATCAGCCCATGCCGGAGGCAGATGCGATCGCACAAATCACTCAAATAGCCGACGGCTTACACCGCGCTCATCAGCAACATCTCTGGCATGGGGATATCCAACCCAAAAACGTCGTGGTTCACCCCCAAGACCATCGTCCCATTCTTGTGAATTGGGTTTGGAGACCCAATACCCCCGGTTTACTGCCGCCCAATTCTCATGCCTATGCAGCGCCAGAAGCTGCGCAAGGCCAACAAACCGTCGCAACAGACATCTATGGACTCGCCGCAACTTTATACACTTTGGTGACCGGGCAAGCTCCGGTTACAGCCTCTCAGCGACAGCATATTCGCTTAGAGTTCCATCCTCCAAGCTTAAGCCAAGCAACGGTTGTTGCCATTCTGCGGGGGATGGCCATACAACCTCAACATCGTCCGCCATCTCTTCCTGAGTGGTTGGAATTATTTCCCACCCCTTCTCCACCCCCTGTATCATTTTCAACAGAATCGGGTAACATAGGCCCAGATTCCCCTGCCCCAATACTGTCTGGACCTTTATCGCCAGCACATTCTTCAACGTTAGAGGCATCTGCCGCGTCAGCATCAGACCCTACTTTCCCTGCTCCAGAAGTGTCTTCTCCCTCTTCTTTCGTCTCCAAGTCAGAGAATCATTCAACCGCAACCACTTCAAAATCAACAGTCCCTCTTCAGGAGCCCAACCCGACTGTGTCACCCACTCGTCTCCAATCCTATTCTGCACCGCCTCGCTTTCCCTTCCGAGCTTTAATACTCTGTTCGGTACTTTCTGGGGTTGTGGGAATTGCCTTTGGGCTGTTGCTACGGTTTCATTACCAAAATCAGTTCACCAACCCACAGGTCCCTGCAAAGGCTCCCCCAGTTCAAGTTCAAAATGAGGATTTTCTGCCCAAACCCGGATCGACCAGAAGACCGATAGAGGAGTTGCCCACTCCAACTGAAACACCCCTTGAGTCCCCCACTCCCCCAACCTTAGAAGAGCCAGACCTTAATCCCCAGTTTGACCCAGAGGGAGAGTCAGACCCCACACTTCAGGAGCCTGTTCCCCTTAGCCCCGATCCCTTAGCAACAGATGCTCCCCATTCTGATTTACAAACACCGATAGAGCCCTACCCTGACCCTTCAGCCCCCGACGTTGGCCCATCCCCATTTGATCCTTTTTCTACTCCTGATTTCTCGACCCCACCGCCGTCGGACACTTCAACAGACTTCCAGTAACTATCCTTCTTAAGCCTCCGGTTTGACCGGAGGACTCGTAAGGTTTAACCTTCCCTGCGGTCATAGTCCTATCCCAAAACTTCGGGAGTTGCTA
>NZ_JANQOP010000194.1 GCF_028285745.1 Acaryochloris sp. IP29b_bin.137
TTCCTGAGTTTGCGGATTGAAAACATTGGTGTATACCATTGTTTAAACCTTCAGATCCGTAATCTGTGTCTAAGGTTTTCGGACCCTCTGGTTGTTTGATCGCGGTTAGAGGGTCTTTTGGTTTTTTCATAAGAGGCTGACGTTATTGTTAGCCCCAATCTGTGTTTAAGGTTTCGGACCCTCTGGTTGTTTGATCGCGGTTAGAGGGCAATAACAATCTTTTGTTGTTGGCAATCTAGGTAGCGCAGATCGAAATACCCTATGACCTAAAACAGGTTTGCAATGGAAAAACCGTTGATACTTCATGTCACCCCCCCGATAAGCATTTGTTGTAATCGCCTGTTCTGTTTGTTTTTTGTCCAGAGAACAGATTGAGAAATGTGTAGCTAGATAGAAATTATTCTCATTAAATATAGTTCATTTGTACTATATTCATCAACTATTCACCTCCTTGTAAATAGATTCTTGAGCTTAACCTGACTTCAAATTGAGTTTTAGGGAAAAACTGTTTTCCATTTACGACTCCATAAGCTCGTTCGTTAGTGAATCGTGGAGTTCATTTTGATAACCCTATCCAAACTGCCTAAGCTTTCACTAGTTTATAGTGCTTTCTTCTGAAAAAGCAACTTAAAGTTAATCTAGTTAATTTTAACAACCTTAAATTACTTAAACTAATTTATAAGAAACTAATTCAAATTAAAAAAGCTTAAATCTTTATGTAGCGTATGATTGGAGGATTTAATAGTGGAGCAGCACTTGATCACTTGGAGGCTAAAAGAATTAATGTCCGCAAACAAACTCTCAGTTGCGGAAATGGCAAGGCGTTTAGGCGTGAGCGAGACTGCTGTTATTAAACTTCGTAGATCTGATATGCCACGTATTAATGGTGAAAGACTTAATCAAATCATTATGGTCTTAAATGCCACCCGTAAAAAAGGTAAGCCTCCAATAGCTGTGAGTGATTTGATTGTGCTGACTTTTTCGATGAGTGAAGTCGAAGAAGCCAGAATGAATGAATGATTTGTTGCTTATGCTTTAATCTCTCTGCCCTCAGTGTGTACCTCATAGGCAACACAGAAAATGCTCAAAACCACATTGTTGTCATTTACTCTGTTCTAGATCGCAATCCCGTTCGCCTTCGTCAATCCCGCCACCATCCCCATTGACTAATCCTTGAACCAGACTCCAAGGCAGGATGCTTCAGACGAGGTTGACCATTTCCTCTTCTTCTCAGATACAGGGTAATGCCTAGTACTAAGGCAAACCTTCGTCTAATGTCAAAGCCAAAACAAGCAACCTACAATCAGAGTCACTGGTGGAAGCTGCGGTGAGATCAACTTCCGTGAGCAACATTGTTCAGCCTTATTCTTATACCCAATAGGTGCAAAGATGACTCCCTTAAAAAGGTTCCGTGCGGGTGGGTGGCTATTTCATAACAGAAGTCATATCGACACATGGATTCGGGATTTAAAGCAACGGGTAGCCCAACATCCACAACCATTGGTACCTCCCATTCAAGAGTTTAAAGATTTAGTCGCTCAAGATCCGAGCTTGAACTTTGCCATTGATCTCATGTTCCAAGAAGCGGCACTCTTAAAACAACAGACCCCACTGGGCACACCTGAAGTTCAAGACTTTGATGAATTCTTAACCCTACTCAACGGCATCATGACCCAAGCCCCAGAGTACACGGAATGTCCTGACGCTCATGGCGAAGAAGAGCCCTGTGGACTCATTGGTTTCCCCATTAATGCTCTCCTAGACTGGCCGATGGCGACGAACTTTGGATACAACGTGTTTGCCAATGCCTTAGTCAACCAACAGCTCAAGAAGATCCTGGGGTACTGGAGTGAATATCTCGTCTCCCCAGACTCCCGTTCCGTCTTGATCGACAGTTATCCAGATCGCACCCCGAAAATCTTAGCCTGGCTGAGTACCACCGCTAAACAAGAGATGGTAGCCGTTGCCTGTCAAGCCTCCGACGATCCAACTACCTGCAAGCAGCAGCCCTTTGAGCACTTCTTCAATAGCGACCCAAGCGATGAGTATTACGGCTTCAAGTCCTGGGACGACTTCTTTACCCGCACCTTTGTAGATGGCATTCGACCCGTGGCCGAAGGCGAAGATGTGATTGCTAACGCTTGCGAATCTGCCCCATTGCAAGCTGTGCATAACGTGTCGGAAACAGCAGAGTTCTGGCTCAAAGGTCAGCCATACTCGCTGCAGAACATGATGAACTTTGATCCGTTAGCTGAGCAGTTCATTGGTGGCACGGTCTATCAAGCTTTTCTCAGTGCGTTGAGCTATCACCGTTGGAACAGCCCTGTGAGTGGCACAGTCAAGAAAGCCTTTGTAGTGAACGGTTCTTACTATCTTGAAAACCGATATCAAGGCTTTATCAACCCCAAAGGAGCAGATCCATCCGCCCCCAATGATTCCCAGCCCTTTTTGACAGCAGTGGCTACCCGAGCGGTGATCTTCATTGAAGCGGACAATCCCAAGATTGGTTTGATGTGCTTTATTGCTGTGGGAATGGCAGAGGTCTCATCCTGTGAAATTACGGTTGAGGAAGGGCAACATCTCGATAAAGGCCAAGAATTGGGGATGTTCCATTTTGGTGGCTCCACCCACTGCCTGATATTCAGGCCAGACGTCAAACTGACCTTTGATTATCACAACACCTCCCCCGGTCTAGATGCGACCAATATCCCCGTTCGGTCAAGGATTGCAACCGTCACCAACTA
>NZ_JANQOP010000210.1 GCF_028285745.1 Acaryochloris sp. IP29b_bin.137
ATCCACATGAATCAACGAAGAAGACGTCTCCTTCGACTTGCTCCAAAGATTCAGTCCAGTAAACCCATCACCCACCGCAGTCTTTTCACCTACATTTAGACCATCCGGCTCAGTGAAAATACCATCCGTCAAAATCTGCTTGGTATGGGTATCAAAGGCAAAGTTAAACTCGGGGAAGGTGAGATGATTATCTTCGTAGGTTCTTAGCAGGTTGCCATCCGGGTCAAAGAAGGAAATATCAAAGGACTCCAAATTCTCTGCTCGAACTATCCACTCTTCATAGGACTCGCTAAGGTCGTAGCTAAACTCACCCTCAACACTAAAACCAGCAATTTGGCCCGTCCATTCAAATTCATAGGTCACAATATCTGGTGTAGGAGGCTGAATTGTCCGTCGATAGGTGGGCAATAAATCGCTGACCAGATTAGTGCTAGAACGACCATTGATCAGTTCCACGTAGGTAATCTCTTCTAAGGGGGAATACCAAAGATTGGAGCGGAAGCCTAACGTTTGTCCTCGATGGACATACCAAAAACGGTTACGAGACTCCAGGGTGCCGATGCCTAAACCATAGGAGTCATAGTTCGGTGAGTCCACTGGAATAGTATCAAGCATCTGCTCAAGGGTCTGGGGCTGCAGCAGTCTGCCTTCTACGAGGAGCGCATCGAAAAAGTCAGCTAGGTCTTTGGTATTAGAGATGATGGAGCCCGCTGATCCGGTCCAAGATAGATTAACAACACTTAGATCATCCAGGGTACCGTTGCTGTCAAAGTCCCAGTAACTTGGAATATAGCCCCCAGGGACCTCTTCTTCTCCAAAGACGAAGGTATTTTCAAGTCCAAGTGTATTGAGGATGCGATCGCGAATTTCTTGGCCATAGCTGTTCCCAGTGACGGCCTCAATAATCGATCCAGCAAGAATATAGTTGGTATTTGAGTATTCCCAGGAAGTTCCTGGGGCAAACAATGGGGCAACACCGTCGATAAATCCTAATAGTTGTTCAGGCGTCCATTCTTGTAAAAAGAGGGTCGGATTACTCATTGCTTGATCCGTCAAACCATCGACGTAATCCGCAATACCGCTGGTATGACCCAAGATTTGCCTAATTGTAATTTGATCAGCATTTGGCACCAAATCCGCCAGCGGGGTTGGCAACCAATCCGTCAGTGTGTCATCAAGGGAAAGTTGCCCTTCTTCCACTAGCTGCAAAATGGTAGTGGCTACATACGTTTTAGTAATACTTCCAGCTTCAAACCGATCATCGGGTTGCAGAGGCGTACTATTCGCGGTCTCTGACACGCCACTGGCCCCAAACCACTCCCCTTCGGGCGTGAGGATAGCAATGGCAGCTCCCGGAACTTCAGGAGGAAGGTTGTTATCTAAAGCATCCTCTAAAGCAGTGATAACACGGTCTGGTAGCGGCATAGAAGAATCTCCAGTTGAGTCAGAAATGGTTAAAGTCTCCGTTTGGGCATTCGGATCGAGGGTGTAGTGGGAAAAAACCTTCAAATGATGCAAACAGGGAGTTATCTGCCTCCCCTGAGCATCAACAAGGTTTATCGTTTACCAGGATCATTCAAGTTGTCATAAGCATTTGAGTCAGCTATTTTGATTGCCAAATCCCCAAACTGACTTATTGGGATGTGGCTATTTACGAAATGCGAAATAGATGAAACCGGCAGCCAGGGGAGATTGGAGCAGTTGCCACTAACTCATCTATCGAAACGAACAGCTCAATCAGACCTTCTCAATGCAAACAGTTAAGTATTAGAAATTGGCAAAGGGAATATCGGTACTCCATTGCATACAGTCCATCCCTCATCGAAATGCTGTTGAACTCTAGTAAATGAAATACAGTTGTCAATAAATGAACTAAATCTTGGAGACAAAGACCTAACTATTGAGAACTATTATCAATTAAGTAATATGGAAATAATATCATTTAGACAAATCATTGAGAAGCTTTTCAGCTGTTAATTTCCGATAAATTGTCTTGATAAAAATCAATACCACCCTTAAATAGCAGGATATTGAAACTTATCAGCAAATTATTTATATACTGAGCTAAACGACAGCTTCTAGTTTGATTTTCCCGATTATTCAGGCTTTAATGCAATTATCGCTAATATTTTTTTAAGTAATGATAGCCCAACACTATAAAACAGTTGCAAAATTGAGCAGCCTCAACTGTGGTCCGGCAATAAAGTTTCTACTGCCCGTAACGTCCGAAAACCATACCCACCCAATCCAACACAAAGCATAAGGAAAGCCGTCAGGGTATATAGAAGGGCAATACCTGCCCCTGGTCCAGTCCCAAATAAAGGGCCGAAGATAGGGGCTAAGCCCCCTTCAGCAGCCATCGCTGGTTCGAAAATTCCATCGGCTAATGGTCCAGCAATCATGGGTGCGATCGCGCCAATCATAAGTCCTATCATTTGATCAGCGGCTAAGACCCTCCCTTGCAGAGCAGGTGGAACTTTTGCGTACCATATTGAGTTACTGGAACTGTAATAAAGCGGGATTAACAATGTGGCCAGGAAATGAGACGCGACCCACAGCTCAACCGTTTGTCCCAATCCCAATAATATTTTGCAAAAAGCCGTGCCTGCAAAACCCAGCAAAAGGCCATGAATACGCTGCTTAAAACCGCCTTGCCAGCTTAAAAATAATGCTCCAAGCACTCCCCCCAAACCTGCAGCAGTTGTCACAACCCCCAGTGCATGCGAATCACCACCAGAGCGAGCCAAAATCATTGGATTATACAGGGCCTTACCCATATCACTGGGAAGGGCAAACAGGGAAAAAGCAACGACCAGAGCTAACAATCCTGGCTGCCGCCAGATATAGCGAAAGCCAAAAGTGAGATTGGACCAACTCATTTCCGTACTGGTTTCAGGAGCGTCACCCTGGATAGCAAGGTTTGTTGTTGAAGGAATATCAGCTGTGAAAAGCAATACAAAGGCCACTACAAAAGTAATTAAGTCAATACCAATGATTCCCTGTACTCCAATTAACGGATAAAGACTGCCTGCCAAAATAGGAGAAAAGATGGCTCCACTGTAATTGACTGCTGCCACTAAACTTTCTGCGCGAGTATAGTGCTCCTTGTTCACGAGTAAGGCAATTGAAGTGGAGTAGGCTAAAGTCTGAATTTGACCAAAGCAACCATACACCGCAACTACCCCGTAAAGATGCCAAATCTGCAGTTGGTTACTCCAATACAAAAAAACGATCAGCAAAGTGCAAAGCATGGCCACAAAGTCCCCTAAAAGCATCAATCGTTTTCGGGGAAATCGATCAACAAGAACACCTGCGAAAGGTGTGATGAAGATGCGTGGCAGCTGCGAGAAAAAAGTGACTAAAGCTAAACTAGTTGCTGATCCTGAAACCCCCCATACCCAGAATATAAGGGCAAAAACAGTCATATAACTGCCAATCGTTGAGACCAGCTGTCCGACCCAAATTCTGATAAACAGTCTCACGTGATTAAAACTCCCAAGAAAGGCTACCGAATATGGTAAAAGGTGCTCCTGGAATCACACGAAACTGGTCTCTAGCTGCTTCAAAATAACGAGTATTGAAAAGGTTTTGAATATTAATTTGTGCTCTAAAACCTCCCCTCTGATAAAAAATTGAAGCATCTGCACGAGTATA
>NZ_JANQOP010000214.1 GCF_028285745.1 Acaryochloris sp. IP29b_bin.137
TGCCACTGCTGCAATGCCTGTGGATACCCGACGTTCGGAAGCGGTGGATATCGATATCGAGCGGCCTACCCCACCCTTCTGGGGAACTACCATTTTGCAGCCCGAAGATCTGCCTTTTGATGAACTTTTCTGGCATTTGGATCTTCAAGCTTTGATTGCGGGCCAATGGCAATTCCGCAAGCCCAAGGATCAATCCCGAGAAGACTACGATGCCTTCCTAGACCAGAAGGTCTACCCCATCTTGAAGCAGTGGAAACAGCGCATCGTTGCCGAAAAGCTGCTGCATCCCCAGGCAATTTATGGTTACTTTCCCTGCCTAGCTGAAGAAAACTCCCTCCATATTTATGATCCAAAAGTGGCGGAGAACCCCGGCGATACCTTACCTGAACCCGTCACCACCTTTACCTTCCCTCGTCAGAAGTCCATGCGGCGGTTGTGTATTGCCGACTTCTTTGTACCCAAGGAACAAGGCATTGACCAGAAACGGTTTGATGTCTTTCCCATGCAGGCGGTCACAGTAGGAGACATTGCCACGGAGTTTGCCCAAAAGCTATTTGCAGGTGACGAATACACTGAATATCTCTACTTCCACGGTTTAGCCGTCCAAACGGCGGAGGCCGTCGCGGAATGGACCCATGCTCGCATTCGGCGGGAGTTGGGTTATGGCGAGAGTGAACCTGATAATATCCGAGATATGCTGGCCCAGCGATATCAAGGCTCCCGATACAGTTTTGGTTACCCAGCTTGCCCGAATATGCAAGATCAGTACAAGCAGCTAGATCTGCTGCAAACAGATCGGATTAAGTTGCATATGGATGAGAGTGAACAGCTCTATCCTGAGCAATCCACCACGGCCATTATGGTTTATCACCCCGTTGCTAAATACTTCAGTGCTTAAGTTTGCGTTGCCTAGAATTAAAGTCCTCTAACCAGCCTCCAAACGTTGAATCCCTAGGGGAACCTAAGTTATGCAAATGACTCCGTGAGCGTGTATTGACATGACTACGCTAAAAATTCAAAAGGTGGGCAATTCCCTGGGGGCAATATTTCCGAAGGAGGTATTGCAGAAGCTGAAGCTACAGGAAGGAGATACTGTGTTGGTTACTGATACCCGCGATGGTGTCTTGTTGACGCCCTATGATCCAAATTTTGATCAAGCAATGGTGGCTTATCAAAAGGTTAATAGCCGCTATAAGAATGCATTACGGCAACTTGCCAAGTAGGGTGGAATACCGTAATTATCAGATATTGGTTCAGTCTTACTTCTCTCGCTGATCCAACAAGTCTTTTAGTACTAACAGTTGATCGGTGATGATATTGTCAACTCCAAGTTCAATCATCCGCTGCATATCAGCAAGCTGATTAACCGTCCAAACATGAATAGCTTTGCCTTCTGCATGGGCCTGTTTGACTCGTTCTGGTGTGGCGAGGGTGAAGTGAAGCGAGTAAAAATCAACCTCAAAATCAGGATACTCAGGTCGAGAAGGTGGAATAACGGGACCAATCATCAACCCAGGATCTAGGGTTCGCACCTGCCGCAGAATATCAAAGTCGAGGGAGGAAACCACACAGTTTTGCTGCCAATTTTTTTGGTGAATCAGCTCAACCACCTGGCTGACGAGCTCTTGTTCATGACCGTGACTTTTTAGTTCCAGGTTTAACTTGACGCGGTCCTTAGCTAAATCCATCACCGAGGCTAGGGAAGGGATTCGAGTATGCTTAAACGCCTCCCCGAACCACTGGCCGACATCTAGGTTTGCCAGTTCAGAGGTGGTGAGGTTCCAGAGGTTGCGATCGCATCCTGCAAGACGCAACAAATGACTATCATGAATCACCACCAAACCATTGTCCTTGGTTTCTTGGACATCCAGCTCCATAAAATCTGCTTGATTTTCAATGGCTAACTCAAAGGCAGGAAGCGTGTTCTCTGGGGCTAACTGAGAACAACCCCGGTGGGCAGTAATGGGCGGAATCCTGTTTGCATATTGCATTGCCCAATCACTATTTTTCTGAGTTACAAAAATGCAAAAGTGATGTCACCTTATTTTACTCATTTCGTCTTCTGGGCAATATTTGGGGTTAGTGTGTTTCCCACCTTTACAAATGCCACATCTTTTCTGAGCATAGATAAGGATGTAAACCCTGAAGGGAGTATTAATTCTGTGGAACGAACATTTTTGGCCGTAAAACCAGACGGTGTCCAGCGGG
>NZ_JANQOP010000225.1 GCF_028285745.1 Acaryochloris sp. IP29b_bin.137
GAGGCGATGCAATTGCCTGTTTCTTCTTTCTTTGTTGTTCATGTAGGTTAAACAGCCGATTTGTTGGGTCAACTGGATAAAAACCCGAAATGAGTTGAATACCAGATAGGTGTTGTTCTGCTTAGAAATAAGAGTGCCACTGCCCTGATTGTTGTTTGTCCTGATCCGAACCGTAATTTCTTGGGTATAGGTGGCGATGGTATCAACAGACTTTGCTTGGGCAATATGAGTTGCAGGGAGGCTACTTTGGGTAGGGCGAGCACTTGTAGAAGTGCAGAGTGTTGTGGACAAGACCAACAGAGAGAGTACAGATAATGTCCTTTGCATCATGGTTTTAAATTACTTTCTAAAAGAATAGTTGAGATGATTGAGGCATAATCGCTTTGTCCCATATCGTGGTGATTTAGAAGTAATATGCACCTTTCCCTCTACTTCTATCTGCCTTTACCTGTCAAGAGCTAGAAGAAATTCTACCCTTACGAATTTTTAGTGGTTGTTTATTCTGTTAATAGTCTTTTGAACCTTCAACCATCACCTATGCCAATGGATATGGATTATGGGGCTTGAACTGCGAGTTCTGCCAGCAGTTTTTTTACATCTACAATCAAGCGTTCTCCCCATAGGTTTTGCTGGAGAAATTCGACCTCTCGAAGTTTTGGATCTTGCTTGAGAGCAGATTGGGCTAGGGTAATCGCTTGTTGTTGCTGCCCCCCGTGATGGAGCGCAGCAGCCAGAGCAAGCTGGGGCTCAGCTAGAGAACCATCAAGCTCAATCGCGCGCTGAAATTGGGTGATAGCTTGCTCCCGACTTCCTTGTTCGTAGTAAATAAGGCCTAAGTTGACAGTAGGGATAATGGCTTTGGGGTTGAGGGTGATAGCCTGTTGAAAGTCTTTTCGGGCAAGGGAAGGATTGGCTGCTAAGGCGTATAAAATACCTCGACGGGTATAGCTGGCTGCATTGGTTTGGAGCTCAATTAATTTATCCGCATCTGCGATCGCATCTTCTATACGGTTCAAGGCCTGATAGATTCTACTGCGAAAGTCATAGACAAATCCCAACTTTGGATTGAGTTGAATCACGGTATTGAAGTCGGCCAAAGCGTCCTGATATTTCTGGGTCCCCAAGGATAGGCGACCTCTACCGACATAGGCCATAACATTTTTGGGGTTAATACCAATAGCTTGGTTGAAATCAGCTAGAGCATCATCTTGGCGCTGCCAACTTAAAAAGTTATTGCCCCGAGCAATGTATAGATCCGCCGCAAAGGGAACGGTGGGATTGGGCAGGAGGGCAAGGGCTTTTGAATAATCTGAATGGGCCTGTTCGTATTGCTGCAAATTGCCATGCATCTGGGCACGGCTACTATGGAACAGACTCCGTTGAAATGGGTTTGGGGGGGCTAACTCAATCGCCTTGGTATAGTCAGCCAGGGCTTCTGGATACCGTTTTAATGATTTGTAGACATCTGCTCGGACACCATACCCCTGACTGTCCGATGGTTCAGTCATCAGAACCTTTTGAAAATCTGCATTGGCTTCAGCTTCCTGGCCTAATGTGCGGTAAACCTTGCCCCTTCTGATATAGGTGGATAGAACCTTGGGGGCAATTTTAATAGCTTGGGTATAGTCTGCTAGGGCCTCTTGATAACGGTTTAAGGCGGTGTAATTCAGGGCGCGAGCGCGATAGAGATAGGTGGCTTTAGGGGATAGTTCGATAGCTCGGGAAAAATCGGCAATGGCCTGTTCCAGCTTGCCAAGGTCACTGTAAAGAAAGCCCCGAGCAGAGTAGGCCAGCCCCTTATACTTTTTATTCGTCTCTAATTTTTGGGGGAAATCAGCGACTTCAATGGCTTTGTCAAAGTTAGCGATCGCACGTTGATACTGGCGAGTGTTTTGATATACCGTCCCCAGTCCGATATAAGCCCGAGTATTGTTTTTGTCCACCTCGATGGCTTGGGAATAGTCGGCGAGGGCCGCTTCTGGCTGGTTCAAAGCGGCATAGGCATCGCCTCGGCTATTGAAATAAATCGGGTCGGGTGGGGCGAGCTGGATGGCTTTGGTTAAGTCTGCGATCGCAGATTGGTATTGCTGAGTGATGATATAAACATTGGCGCGACTGAAGTAGTCATTGGCACTCTCTGGCTCTAGTTCAATGGCTTGGGTATGGGCTGCGATCGCATCTTTATATTGCTGGCGGGCAAAATATACAAATCCTTGGCCCGAATAATTGATAGGGTTTTTGGGATCGACGGCAATGCCTTTGACAAATTGAGTCAAGGCTTCCTCATGGCGCTTTTGAAAGTGGTAAAGCATGCCTAAGCCGCTGTAGGCAAAGACGTATTGTGGATCAAGGGTTAGGGCTTTTTGGTAATCCGCAATCGCGGCATCGGGCTGCTTCAGAAATACATAAGTCACCCCTCGATTGGTGTAGGCAATTGCCATATTGGCATCAATCTCAATCGCCTGGTTAAGGGCAGCTAACGCTTCTTCATATCGGTCCATCTTGATCAGCACCCAGCCCCGATTGATATAAAAGGCGGACCGAGGAGCCTGGGCGATTGCTGCGTTAATCGCGGTTAAGGCTTCAGGATACCGATAGAGTTCCGACAGAACGACGTATTTTTCATTTAGCAGTTGGGCATCATTTGCCGCAAGTTTTAGCCCGGTGTTGACTGCCATCAAAGCCTGCTCCGGTTTCTTGAGGAGGCGATACACGACACTGAGGACTTGCCAACCCGGCTTATAGTTCGGTTTGAGTTCAACCACTTTGAGTAAAGCCGTTTCAGCGGCCGAATACTTTTCCTGAGATCGATAAACCAGCGCTTTACCATACCAAGCCAAGTGGACAAAAGATGGCTTTAATTGAATTGCTCGATCAAAGGCAGCGAGGGCTTCAGTATATTGTTCTAACCGCCAAAGCTGATTGCCTCGCTCGATCCAGACTTCTGCTTTGGCATTACTTGTAGGAACGTCAACCTGCAACACGGAGGCTTTCCACTGGGCCTGTTGACGCGCCGAGAGGGGAGCAGGTGCCGTTGAACTTACCTGGAGGGCCGCTGGACGGATATTAAACTTGGGTAGGGTGCCCAATACAGAACGGGTGGGAATCCCCAAACTTAACCCTAACTGAATTTTTAAGTCTCCGGTTTCAGATTCGCCTTCCGCCAGGCCATGAATGCCAATCACCTGGCCCTGGCGATCGAGAACGACACCCCCACTCATGCCGCCATAGGTAATGCTGGTATACACCAATTCGTAGCCCCCGCCAAAGCTGGCTTGGGGCAGCGCAAAAACAGCATCATTTTGGCGAACACTATAGCTATTGACTTTGAGAAATCCTTCATTTTGGTCGAATACTTTGCCGCTGTTAAACTGCCAACTGGCTTCGGCTTGATTGACCTTTGGGAAGCCGGCCACAAATACCTCATCCTCTTTTCTCGGGTTGTAATCCCCAAAGGTTGCGATCGCATAATCCGCATCACTCTGAAATGTAAAGATGGCGAGATCGATGCCTTCTTGGCGTTGAATCGTTTGAGAATCAATAGCAAAAACTTGTCCATCGGGAGCGACAACAGAATAGTCTTTCGATGGACAAGGTGGCTGACCGTTTGGGGCTTCACACACAACATGGTTCGCCGTCAGCACGGTGTAGGTCTTTCCCTGCTTGGCAATCAACACCCCTGAGCCGTTGGCCCCTGTGGAACTATTGATCCGTAACGTAAAGGTCTTCGCTTTGGCTTCTAGATCGGCAACCCAACCTTGAGTTTGAGCCGTTTTTACCGTTGACGCGACCAGGGGTTGAGGTAAACCATAGGCGGTCAGCAAGTTAGACTGAATCTGCGCCAGAGCGGTTTGGAGCGGAATTCCCCAATTATTCCGTCGTAGCTTTTGAATGGTTTCTGGGCTGAGCGCCTGACCCTCCAGGGTTTTGTAGTCATCCACCAGCGGAAAGGCATTCTGACCATTGATGCCGACGAGTTCCCCTGTGGTTGTTTCTATAATGGGTCCCCCACTCATGCCCTGCTTGACCTTCCCTGGATATCCCAGTTGATATCCCCCCTGAAGGGGCTGAGGGAGGATCTGTTGCAGTTGATGAGTGCTGCTTTGAAACGCTTGAGAGCCAGCTATGTAGCCTGCGCTGATAATGGATTGCTCTGGGCGAGGGGTAAAGTTGCCGAGTTCTGGCAGAGCATAAGACTGGTTGCTGACAAAGGTAACGAGGGCTAAGTCATATCCCGACGCAAAGGGATTCTCCATAGCAGTCGCAGGGTAGGTCTGACCATCATGGGTTTGAACTTTTAGGGTCTTTGCCCCGCGCAGGACATGGGCGTTGGTCAGGACTAGATAAACATTGTTTTGTTTGGCGAGCAGCGTTCCACTTCCTTGGTTATTATCGGCCTGAATCCGAACCGCAATCTCTTGGGCATAGGCTTTAACTGCATTATTCGAGTCTACCTGGGCAATGGGAGTGGGGATAGATCCAGTTGAAGTGGGCGGAAGAGTCGTACCGTCGGCAGGACGGATCGTTACCGATAAAATCAACGCTGGCAGTAAATCCACCAGCAAAGGTAAAACGGGCAGAAAACGTCGCAACATAGACCTAAAATAGCTCGCTGAAATAAAATTAAAGATAAATGTGGGTTAGAAGTTGAGTTGTATATCGTTGGGATGCGATCGCAATATGCAACAACACAGTGAAGTGAACCCCTATATTCGGACAGAGCAATAGATGAATTAAGCGCTATCCTCCTTATTCATACATGTTCTGTTGTCTCCACTGCTGCTCATATTCACAAGGCGTCAAATACCCCACAACTCATTTCGGGTTTTTATCCAGTTGACCCAACAAATCGGCTGTTTAACCTACATGAACAACAAAGAAAGAAGAAACAGGCAATTGCATCGCCTC
>NZ_JANQOP010000226.1 GCF_028285745.1 Acaryochloris sp. IP29b_bin.137
GCAACGTAGGTCGTAACTATAAATTTTGGGCATCACACAGGAGAAGAAATGAATAACTTCTCTAGTTTACGTCCTTCTCAATATGGCGACTGCTATAACGGATTTGAGATCGCAATCTTGCTCTATCTCATTTCTCTGCTTGCATTCCTGATAACCCTGCGGGTTGAACCCGCCACGACCAAGACCTGACAACCGTTCTAGAGATAAATGCACTAAGCTGCATAATAGTTCCCCGAGCGAGGTCATATTAGTGGTTCCTCTTCGCGATGAAAATCCAGTTCAAATTACCCCCTACGTTACCTATGGCCTGATTGCCCTGAATGTATTGGTGTTTGGCTATGAATTAAGTTTGTCTCCAGCTCAGCTCAGCCTCTTTATGCAGCACTGGGCAGTCGTTCCCATTGAACTTACCACCAGTTTTGGCGGCTTTTCGACCGTTGATGCGGGAGAATGGGGCACCTTAATTACGTCCCAGTTCCTCCATGGCGGCTTTCTACATGTGGCGGGCAATATGCTCTACCTATGGATTTTTGGTAATAACGTGGAAGAGCAGCTAGGCCGAGTCCGATTTTTGCTGTTTTATCTAGTCTGTGGGGCGTTGGCGGTTTTAACCCAATGGTTTTTCAATCCGCTATCGATGGTGCCATCTTTGGGGGCCAGTGGTGCGATCGCAGGCGTAATGGGGGCCTATATCTTTCGCTTCCCCCAAGTCAGAATCCTGACGCTGGTCCCATTGGGTATTTTTCTGACCACCTTTCGCATTCCCGCCATCCTCTACCTGGGATTTTGGTTTTTGCAGCAGGCCTTTTACGGGGTTGCCAGTTTAGACTCGCCCGTAACCGTGGGGATGGAAGCGGGTGGGATTGCCTATTGGGCCCATGCGGGGGGCTTTGTATTCGGGGCGATTCTGGGGCCGATACTAGGTTTATTTAGCAATTCGGACAACGCCCTACGCTCTTCTGAAGATTAGATCGTCACTCTGCAAAGTTGATTTAATGCAGGTTGTTTGGGCTCCAATCGTTGCCGTCAAGCTAGTCAAACGATGCCCCCGGATGGGTGAGCATGTTCAACACCCCGATGGCGTGATTACTACGCTTAAATCTGCCAGGACTGAATCCTAGGGATGCTTTCTTAGGCAAAATCTCAGGTTAGGAATTAAGAAACGCTAAGCATCGTCTTCTCCATTGGATAGTCCTGAAAAGCATAGCCAACAGTTGTTTCAGGGAAAACAAGCAGTTGTATCGCCTTATTCAGACTTGCATCTTTAGGATGAATCCATGATGATGGCGGGCGATAAGATGGCTGCATCAGAGGATTAGACGAGGAAACTTCATCGGACTCAAACTAGTCATGAGTGATCATCCCCACGCGAATCGGACCCTAGAGAGTTGCCTACTGAACGACGTATTTGGGACAGAAAAAAAATGAAAGCAAGCTGGTTATTGCCGCTCGCTTTGTGCATCTTGGGCTGGGCAGATAGTGCCTCCGCAGGGCAGCTCACGTATTGGAAGTTTAATTCCAAGCAAAGCCGTATTGATTTGATTACAAACTCAGCCATCAAGCCTCGCGCCAAGGTTGTGATGAATCCCACACGGTTGGTGATTGATCTGCCGAATACAACGTTTCGTAAACTCAAAGCCCGCCGCAAAATCAGTAAGTATGTGCGAGAGGTCCGGGTCGCCCAGCATAGCCGCAGCACCACTCGGGTCGTCGTAGAGCTAAATTCCAAATATACCCTCAGCCCTCGCCGAGTGAGAGTCCGAGGCATTGCTCCCAATCGTTGGTATATACAGCTCCCGAAGTTCTTTCCCCTAAAAGATGCCAAGAAAGCCTCTCGACGAACCATTGCGGTGCGGGTGCCACCCCCCAAAATTCCCAAGCCTTCGAGTTCATCTCCAGGCCCCATTGTTTCCAAACCTGTTAAGTCAGGCGCTAAAGTTGTCGTTATTGACCCCGGTCACGGCGGAGCCGATCCGGGCGCTGTTGGGATTGGGGGGCTACAAGAAAAGCGAATTGTTTTGGATGTCTCGACGCAAGTTCATAACCTGCTGCGGCGGCGGGGCATTAATGCTGTATTAACCCGAACGAGCGATCGCGAAGTGGATTTACCCCCACGGGTGGCGAAAGCAGAAGGGGTTCGTGCCCATGCATTTGTCAGTATTCATGCCAACGCCATTAGTTTGAGTCGGCCCGACATTAATGGTTTAGAGACCTACTATTACGTCACCGGATTTCGGTTAGCTCGGGCCATTCACACCAGTATCCGGCGGTCAGTATCCGTGGGCGACCGAGGGATTCGTCAAGCCCGCTTCTATGTGCTCCGCAAAACATCCATGCCTGCCGTCCTCGTTGAGTTAGGGTTTGTGACGGGGCGGACGGATGCTGCCAAACTCCGCACTGCCGCCCATCGTCAACGCTTGGCAGAAGCCATTGCCCAAGGAATTATCAATTATCTACAGGGACGTTAAGCGATGGAGGACTAGCTCTTGCCAATTTCGGAACTGAGCAGAGTTCGGAGCAATTTACCTGTTTGCAAGTTCCATATCTTGATACTGCGATCGCTACTGCCGCTGACGAGCCATTTGTTGTTGGGACTGATCGCTAATGCAGAGATACTGCCCCTATGATCGGTCAGGGTCTGCAACAGTTGACCCGTATTGAGATCCCATATCTTAATCGTCTGATCATCACCACCACTGATAAGGACTTGGTTATCAACGCTAACTACCAGCGAGGAAACCATTTTTTCATGGGCTTTAAACGTTTTCAGCAATTTTCCGGTTTGAAAATTCCATAAACCAATCTTTCCGCCCCAACTCCCTGTAATCAGGGTTTTCCCCCGACCACTCAGAACAAGGGCACTGGTTAGTTCAGACGATTGCCATCCTTGAGAATTGGGTAAACGCTTCAGCAATTTTCCAGTGTTGACATTCCACTGCTGAATCTGACCATCGCTGTTACTCGTCACCAGGGTGTTGGCATCGGGACTCATAACCATCGCTTGCTCAGACGCCATCAGTTGGGACGGAATGCGCGTCACTTTATCGGTTTTGAGATTATAGAGAAAGATAGATCCTCCCCACGCGCTGCTGGCCATTACATGCGTCTCTGGATCAATGACTGTGGTTCGAATCCCACCTTCGGGCCGTATGGCTGTGTAGTTGACGAAACTGCGGATCAGCTTGGCAGATGGAAGATCCCACTGCAGCACTTTGCCACTGACACTACTGCTCACTAGGGATCTCCCACCGTCCACAAAGTGGCCAGAGACAATCGGCTCATAATGTTCTGACAAGGTATTGAGGAGTTTCCCGGTCCTTAAATTCCAAATTTTGAGGGTAAAGTCCCGACTGCCACTGACTAGGATCTGGCCATCGGGGCTGATGGCGAGCGTAGTAACGGTATCTAAATGTCCTCTTTGAGGGATAGATGGATCGCCAAGCGCACTGGCTGAGTTGGCTTGTCCAGGTAGGGTTTGATTGGAGGGGGCGCCCTGCAAGGCAATTCCTAATTTGGACGCCAGCCACTGGTCAACGGCTCTTTCCAATGACTGAGACCAATAGGTGAAGGTTTGAGGATTGAGTTCGGGGGCCAAGAGGAGGCCTAGTCCCAAAAAACTAAACCCACACAGCACCAGTCCTAATACTGAATTAGAAATGGAAGGTGGCCAGCTGGATCGCTGGGCAAAAGGCATTTGTAGGATAGAACGGGTTACCCCAGCATTGGGAATTTTCATGCTCTGCAACTGCTGCATGCGTTGGGCATAGGCTGCCGCCAGCGTTGGGCTGGCTATCCCCGGTTTGGCTGTCCAAGGATTGACCTTTTTCGAATGGGTCGGCCTAACTGCAGGTTTGGAGATGACTGGGGCGGGACTAAAAATATCGACTCCTAATCGAGACTTGCGATCGCACCAATAACAGTGGCCATAGCTTTGGCTGTAATGGTGATTCGACTCTAGATGGCATGTCTTCAGACTTTCAATCGCTTTTTTCAGCGCCGTCATCCATTGTTGCGCCGAGGGTCTAAGATGAGGTTGCCCATGCCCCTGGGTAAAGCACTGATGAAAGCAAGACTGCAACTGGGGATGCAAAATCGATAGAGGAATGGTATTAGGACCCGGTCGGATCAGACTTTGGGGGGCATAGGGCCAAAACCCCTTTTCAATTAAGGTGGTCGGTTGTGGCGATTCACCTTGACCAATCCACTTTCCCTTAAAGGGCTGATCACCAAATAGCAGCAGAAATATAATGACCCCCAACCGAAACCGATCATGAATCTCGGTTTGGTCTATAGTGGCTAAATCTTTGCCGAGGAGTTCAGCCGGCGTGAACCCTTCTGAGCCAACCCAACATCGGAATACCTCACGGGTGTGGGGGTCTTGGACCTGGAACGAATCGGTATCGATGATAGAAATCAGGGCTTGGTTATTCACCAAAATATTTTGCGGTTTAACATCACCGACGACATACCCCTCCGTATGCACCGCATTCATACTGGAGGCAATATTTAAGGCAGCAGTGTGAAGGTAATACCAGTTAAAACGAGGGGCTTTGCGACTCCGGAGCCGCGGGTTATACATGGTCGATAACTTTACACTCTCGTCAATCTCAGGCATGAGGAAACCCATCGGCTGACCTTTCTGGTTTTCGAGCAGATCTTTAGGCCAGGCCAAGGAAATATGATTTTGGCCTCGAGTCGGGTCTTCGGGTGGGTGGGCAATCATTACCCGCAATTTCTGAAACCGCTCAGACTTGCGTTCGTGATAAAGCTTAGCTAAAAAACCACGACAACTCGTTTTCCAAACGGTGCCTTCGCCACTGCTCGCGATCTTCTTGGTCAGCGACAGAGTCCGCCCAGAAACCTGGCATTTGAGAACCGTCATCCGTCCGCCTCTGGTCCAAATAGACAAAGCAGTAACGTCTTGTCGTCATCCGTCTTCGCATTTAAGCGCTCGGATTCTAAAAACGCCTCTAAATAGGCTTGGCGTTCATTCGCATCAGGAATAGAGCGCAGACATTCCAAAAAAGGCTTAAAAAATGGCGGAAAAGCTTGCCAATCCTGAAAACGAATCGCAACTTTTTCTAAGCCATCAGTTGCAGCACAGACAAAGGGGTGATGATCAGCACGCACAGCAACTTGCATCTGCTCTACAGCATGATCGCTGGTGACAAATACCGTTTCATTGATATATTCGCCTTTGCTGGGCTCAAAAAGAAGTTCAAAACAGTCCATTTGTTCAGCTTGGTGTTGTTCAGCTTGGGTGACAATAAAGCCATCACCAATTTGCATACAGGCAAGCCAATGGGGAGTCGCAATAAAGCTCAGTAATGTACATCCTAACTCGCGCAGATCATACTCACCAGTCTCTGCTTCCGCTCGTAGAGCAGCAACAACAGTCTCTACCATCTGCTTAAAGAGGGTTTCAGCCTCGGCATTCATGGTCTCAAATTCCATGGATGACCAATCGTCTTGTTGCTGCGCTAGGGTGTCTAGGGCCGTTTTGACGGCCATTTGGGCACCGACATCAGAAAATTTTGCACTCCCCGCCCCATCTGCAACAGCACCGATCAGCGTATTGGCTTGGATCACATAACTGCCAAAGTCTTGGCAAGGTAACTGCTTTTTTAGGTGACGGGTACCAATTGCAGAGTGAACGATTGCTCTCCAGGCCACAGCCTCTCCTTTTGGGTTTGAGGGATAACAGTAGAAATGGGTAGGATTTAGGACCTGGAGACTTCAACTTTGGGAGCAGCAAACCCTCACAAGCCTGGGACCGCTAGGTGGCAATTTGGCCCCACCCAACAGGGGGTAAAGCCACCATATCGCCCCCAACCGTACTGCTAGACACCCTCACCATAGAATCGCTGAGCCAGAGGAACATGGACCGGAAATCTAGGCCATTAAGCATCAGTGGCGGACGCTCAGGTGGGGCAATCTGATTCAAAATGGACATATCAGCACCCTGAACCCCCACTGCGAAAAACGATAGCTTACGCTGAGCTTCAGCATTCTTGAGGCGTTCTGCGGCCTGCTGCCAGGGTGAGTCGGGGTTGGGGGCACCATCCGTGATCAAAAAGACCCAAGGTCGGTAATATTGAATGCCATTATTGCGGTAGGTCGTCTTGCGGTTCTCAAGGAGATCGAGGGCGTAGCTAATGGCCTCCCCCATTGGGGTTAGACCATGGGCTTCGAGTTGAAGGGGAATGAATTGATCAATGGTGACGAAATCTTGAACCAGCTCTACGGGTCCGAAACTCACAATTGCCACATCCACCCGCAATGCGGCCTGCTCATCCTGCAGTACGGCTTCTTTAAAGGCTTCTAAACCACTATTGAGCGCATCCATGGGTGCACCGCTCATAGAGCTAGACGTATCCACCAGCAAAATTACTGGGCAACGATTCTCGGGATTTTCAACGAATTCTGGTTGTCCAATCATCTAGATTTCTCGAATTTAGGAGTGATAAATTGCATGTTTACAGACCCCCCAGATCACAGCACAGCATCCAATACCAGCCTTGTTAGACCGATATTGGTATGCTTGGCCTACTTTTTCAGTAGGTTAACATAATCCGTATAAGCACTAATACCTAATAAAGCCCTGGAGTCGTTTCTCAGCAAAGCTTTAGCGAAATTAATGATTTTCGCTCCATCATAACCCATACTGCTGGTCATTGAGTTGCCGCAGGCATTATATCTGCGTATATTCCAGTATTTCAGTCTTCAACTTGGCTGAGACGTCTTAGCTTGAGAACATCACTCATTTTGCGAATTTGCGCACAAATTTGGTCGAGTTGATTGCAATGTTCGATATCGAGTCCCAAATTAATGACTGCCGTTTGGCCGGGGAAGGTTTTGACTTGGGCATTATGGACGTTGACTTTACTGTCGGTTAATCGAGTCAAAATATCTTTGAGAATGCCTACGCGATCAATCACTTCAATCTGGATCTCAATGGGGTAGGTGTAGCGACGGCCTTGTGCGGCTTGATGGGCCGGGTTCCAATTGACGGGAATCAGCCGATCACCGGGAATATTACCAATGTTGCTACAGCCCTGGCGGTGGATAGAAATGCCTCGATTGCTGAGGGTGACTGCGCCTATAATGGGTTCTCCCGGCAAAGGTTTACAGCAGCCTGCCATATGGTAAACCAGACCTTCTATGCCAGCAATGGGAGAGTCACTCGAACTTGGAAGCGGACGCTGACTGGTTTGTGAGGGTAGATTAACCTCGGTCAGACTGGATGTGGGCGCTTCAGGATTTTTTTGCTGACTACGAATGGTTTCTCGCAGTCGGTTCGCGACGCCATTTAAGGTCACTTCTCCGTAACCTAGGGCTGCCAGAAGATCATCAGGGGTTTGATAGTTACACCGATTCGCAACTATCTGCATCGGCTCAGATTTGAGTAAAGCATCAAAGCCCTTCTTACCCAGGGCTTTTTCCAACATTTCACGACCACGCAAGATGTTTTCTTCTCGGTGGGAACGCTTATACCATTGTCGAATGCGGTTGCGGGCCGTATTACTAGCGGCGAAGTTGAGCCAATCTAAACTGGGATGGGCACTATTTTGGGTCATAATCTCGACAATATCCCCATTGTTGAGGGGCGTATCGAGGGTGACCATGCGTCCATTGACGCGAGCCCCAAAGCAGTGATTCCCAACTTCTGTATGAATCCGATAAGCGAAATCTACAGGGGTGGCCCCTTGGGTCAGATCGATCAGAGCACCTTTGGGCGTAAACACATACACTTCGCTGTCAAAGAGATTATCTTTGACGTTATCTAAGTATTCTTGAGCATCTTTGAGATCGCTCTGCCATTCCAAGAGCTGACGCAACCAAGTGAATTTTTCGTCATCGGGGCTCCAGGATGTCTTACCTGGCAGGTTGGAAGATTCCTTATATTTCCAATGGGCGGCAATCCCATACTCGGCAATATGGTGCATCTCCTCCGTGCGAATTTGCACTTCTAGAGGACGTCCTCCTAAACCAATCACAATAGTATGTAGGGACTGGTAGCGGTTGGGTTTAGGTAAGCCAATATAGTCTTTGAATCGTCCGGGAATGGGACGAAAACAGTCATGGACAACAGCTAAGGCGCGATAACATTCTTCGTTGGTTTTGACAATCACCCGCACGGCAGCGACATCATAAATCTCATGAAATTCCTTTTGTTGCCGCTCCATCTTCTGACTAATGCTAAACAGATGCTTAGGGCGGCCAGAAATTTCTAGGTGGTGAGGGCAAATGGGTTCAAGGCGATCACGCAAAATATGGATAGCTCGGTCAATATGCTCTTCTCGGTCGGCCCGTTTGTCAGCGACCAACTGTTGCATTTTTCGATAGGTGTCGGGCTCTAGATACTTGAATGCTAGATCTTCTAATTCCCATTTAAATCGCCAGATCCCCAGGCGGTTAGCGAGGGGAGCAAAAACATCTCGCGTTTCCTGAGCAATGCGTCGCTGTTTGGCCGGGGGCAGATGCTCTAACGTGCGCATATTATGGAGCCGATCCGCCAGTTTAACCACGATCACACGGATATCTTGGGCCATCGCCAAGAACATGCGGCGAAAGTTTTCGGCTTCTCGCTCGGTTTTGGTCGAGAAATTGAATTTGGAGAGTTTGGTCACGCCTTCAACTAGCTGACGCACTTCTAGGCCAAATTCGGATTCGATGGTTTCTGGGGTGACCTCTGTGTCTTCTACGACATCGTGGAGGAAGCCAGCCGCGATCATGGCTGCACTGCCGCCTAGATCCCGCAATAACTCGGCAACGGATACGGGATGGGCAATGTAGGGCTCTCCAGAGGCCCGGCGCTGACCTTCATGAAGTTGGTAGCCAAAATTAAAGGCTCGGCAAATTAGCGTTTGCTCGGCAATGCCGTTACTGTCTTCAGACGCATCGACCTCTAGCATACATTCCTGTAGCCAAGTGGGGAGTTCGAGATCGGTGGGTGTGACTGTAGCTTTTAAATTCATGCTACATCGGGGTACGGAGAAGACAGTTTAAACAAATCTTAACAGAGGCTGGTCCCCTATGAATTGGCTTTTATCTATCCAAGTGTATAGTTAATTCATTTTTATAAATTCTATTCTACCCAACTGTGAAAGACCTACTGCAAGAGCGCCAGGAAATGGGGGATATCCGAGGCAATCACAAATGATGTCAGGATTGTAGTCGTTGCGATCGCAATCCGTTACCCTATAGCCAGGTTTAGCAAGGAAGTGGCCAATGTCTTTTGTGGGTTTACATATTCACAGCGACTATAGTCTCTTGGATGGGGCCAGTCAACTCCCGGATTTGGTGTCCCGAGCCGTGGAACTAAATATGCCCGCCATTGCCTTGACAGACCATGGGGTGATGTATGGGGCCATTGGCTTGATTAAGACCTGTAAAAAGCAGGGAATTAAGCCCATTGTCGGCAATGAAATGTACGTGATCAATGGCGATATCACTAAGCAAGAGCGGCGGCCTCGCTATCACCAGGTGGTGTTGGCGAAGAACAAAAAAGGCTATCAAAACCTCGTTAAATTAACGACTATCTCCAGCCTACATGGGGTCCAAGGGCGTGGCATCTTCTCTCGACCCTGTATTAATAAAGACCTGTTGGAAGAACACCATGAAGGGCTAATTGTCACCAGCGCCTGCTTAGGAGGCGAGATTCCCCAGGCAATTATGAAGGAAAAGCCGGATATCGCCCGACGGATTGCCAAATGGTACAAAGACCTATTTGGGGATGACTATTACTTAGAAATTCAAGATCACGGTTCCCAGGAAGATCGGGTCGTGAATGTGGAATTGGTGCGGATCGCCCAGGAACTAGATATTAAGGTGATTGCCACCAATGACTCCCACTTTATCTCCTGTTATGACGTGGAGTCCCATGATGCTTTGCTCTGTATCCAGACGGGTAAGTTGATTACGGAAGATAAGCGGCTGCGCTACAGCGGTACGGAGTATCTGAAAACTGCGGATGAAATGGCCTTGATGTTTCGGGACCATCTGACAGATGACGTGATTGCTGATGCGATCGCAACCACCCTAGAGGTGGCCGAAAAGATCGAAACCTACGATATCTTCCGGGACCCCCAAAGCCCTGACTATGAAGTACCAGAGGGCTATACAGCGGAAACCTATCTAGAAGAAGTGACCTGGGATGGCCTTCTAGAACGCTGCAACTGCAAAGAACGAGCCGAAGTCACGGATACCTATAAAGAACGCCTAGAATATGAGCTGGAAATGCTCCAGCAAATGGGCTTTTCCACCTATTTCTTGGTGGTGTGGGATTACATCAAATATGCCCGCGACAACAATATTCCCGTGGGACCGGGGCGGGGCAGTGCGGCAGGTTCTCTGGTGGCCTATGCCTTAGGGATTACCAATATCGACCCGGTGCATCACGGTCTGCTGTTTGAGCGGTTCCTCAATCCAGAACGGAAGTCCATGCCTGATATTGATACGGACTTCTGTATCGAGAAGCGGGACGCCATGATTGACTATGTGACCCGCAAATATGGTGAAGACCGGGTGGCTCAGATTATTACCTTTAACCGCATGACCTCTAAGGCGGTGCTCAAGGATGTGGCGCGGGTGCTGGATATTCCCTATGGGGAAGCGGATCGGATGGCAAAGCTGATTCCAGTGGCGCGGGGTAAACCCACCAAGCTCAAGGTGATGATCTCTGATGAAACACCTGCCCCCGAGTTTAAGGAAAAATACGACAAAGATCCGATTGTGCGTCGCTGGCTGGATATGGCGATTCGGATTGAGGGCACCAACAAAACCTTTGGGGTCCATGCGGCGGGGGTGGTGATTGCCTCGGAACCCTTGGACCAGATTGTGCCTTTGCAGCGCAATAACGACGGGGCGGTGATTACCCAATACTTTATGGAGGATCTGGAGTCCCTGGGCCTGCTAAAGATGGACTTTTTGGGCCTCAAGAACCTGACGATGATCCAGAAGACCACGGATCTGCTGAAGCAAAACCGCCAGCTTGATTTGGATGTGGATCGAGTGCCGATGGATGACCCAGAAGCCTTCCAGCTTCTAGCACGAGGGGAACTGGAAGGGGTATTCCAGCTAGAGTCCTCGGGGATGCGGCAGGTGGTGAAAGACTTGAAGCCCTCCAATATTGAAGATATTTCCTCGATTCTGGCCCTCTATCGACCGGGTCCGCTGGATGCGGGGCTGATTCCCAAGTTTATTAACCGCAAGCATGGTCGCGAAAGTATTGACTATCCCCATGATCTGATTAAGCCGATTCTGGAAGAAACCTACGGCATTATGGTCTATCAGGAGCAAATCATGAAGATTGCTCAGGATATGGCGGGATATTCCCTCGGACAAGCTGATTTACTGCGGCGAGCCATGGGTAAAAAGAAGATGGCGGAGATGGAGAAGCACCGCGAAATCTTTATTGATGGCGCTGCCGAAAAAGGAGTCGATAAAAAGGTCTCGGAAAATCTCTTTGACCAAATGCTGTTATTTGCGGAATATTGCCTGAGCTATGACACACCGGTGTTGACGTTGGAGTATGGTTGGCTGCCGATTGGTCAGGTGGTGCAGGGGCAGCTTGAGTGTCAGGTGTTTTCGATTAATGAGCAAGGGCATCTATATACCCAACCAATTGCCCAGTGGCATCATCGAGGTCAGCAAGAGGTGTTTGAATATACATTGGCGGATGGTTCGACGATTCAGGCAACGGCGGAACATCAGTTTATGACGACGGATGGGCAGATGTATCCGATTCAGCAGATTTTTGAGGACGAGTTGAGTTTGAAGCAATTGCCATTGCCTTGGCAGACAGGGCTGAAACAGGCTAGTTAAATTCTGCCAAGCTGCTGTAGAGTATTTTCTGAAATATATTCGACAAAAGATAAATTGTCAGATTATGATTTATGAAATGATTCACCATCTATATGTGGAATACTCATCTTTTGCATAACTATTTGCTTGGCAAAAGCCATCTATATCTGGAAACAACCTGAATTGTCTGATATCAAAAACTTCTTGAAGGATTTCTAGGCTTTCTTCTTTTAGAGAGGGTGATATTGCATAGAACTTTGTCGCTCCTTCTTCTCGTGGCAAGACCAAACTACCCCAACTATTCTCCTTTAGTTCACTGAATAAGAATTGGGAGTGTTGAGCAGCAACTCGGTTGGTAATCACTGGAGGCTCCCACGTAAATAACGTGTCTGTGTCTTTTATATCATCCATTACTTCCTCATATTTTCTTGCGTCTGGCTCGCTTTCACATCCTGCTAGGTGATCTGTATGGACACCCATTAATAAACCCATCTTTTCAGGATTTGATACACAACAGAAGTACAGTGCAACCAATACACTTTGACTGGTATCCAACAGTCTTGTAGCCGTGCCATGATGTTGAAGCCTAGCTAGCAATTCCATATCTGATAGCTGTCTGCCTTCATGAAAACGATAACCACTATGAGTAGCTTGCTCAAGAAGCCGTAATTCGTAGTCTGCTAAACTAGATTCATCTTTTTGCTTTATTCTGCGATAGCCTGAGCTGTGAATTGGCCATTCTATATTTCCTTGCCTGCGCCACATCCTCGCTTGGTAATTTGAATTGCTGTTTTCATACTCAATTAATGATTGAAAAAGCTCATCAAAACTTTTAGGATTTTTGATTTGCCCAAAAATGTTTGAATTAATTAGCTTCATGGTACACAACTGAAACCTAAACATCAATTATACTGATGAAGTTAATTATGCTAACAAAAACTTATATATTGCTTTTTTAAAGTTTTAATCCTCTTGTATTGGAATTGCCAGCTACAGAAAAATAACAATTTCATATATTCAGTAAATAATATTTCTCTGGTACTTAAGATTCTGAATCTTTGAATGATAATGCCTTGTTTGGATTTTTGATCTGCATGGATATTCTTGATTCAACTTACTTGTGTGAATATCTTAATGAGGTACCCCCCCGTTGCTGTTGCTTTTTAATATGAAATGGTAAGGGACTAAATCATCTAAAAGGGTAAAATTTCTTGATCATATTGTTTCGGTAATGAGGTTTTTATCCAAACTAGACCTTCGCCAGATTCCAGAGCGACATCAATGTAGAGCCGATCTACTGACTCAGAAGCTCCATCCTTATTCCCTTCAAAAGACTCTAGTGCTTCAGTAGACCTCTTGCAATATTCGTTTCATGATGTGTTACTGATTCACAACTCATTTCGGGTTTTTATCCAGTTGACCCAACAAATCGGCTGTTTAACCTACATGAACAACAAAGAAAGAAGAAACAGGCAATTGCATCGCCTC
>NZ_JANQOP010000227.1 GCF_028285745.1 Acaryochloris sp. IP29b_bin.137
GAGGCGATGCAATTGCCTGTTTCTTCTTTCTTTGTTGTTCATGTAGGTTAAACAGCCGATTTGTTGGGTCAACTGGATAAAAACCCGAAATGAGTTGAACTTTTAAGCGTATAATTGCACAAGGTAATAAGAACTGGTTTGGAGACCATGAAGGTGAAGATATTGTAATCGATTGCCTCATGAAACACCCCAATACTCCAGCGTCAATTTTAGAATCGCTAGCTGAACAACGAGATGAAACATTACACACAGTGTTGAATAATTGGTATCCACAGCCACTGTTACTAGAAAAAATTGCTAGTCACCCAAATACTCCGATTCCAGTTCTCCAGAAATTGAGAGACTTTAAACGTTCATTAAGCATCCCTGAGATTGCTAAGAGAAATCTTAGAGAAAGAAAGCATGATAAATAGCGTTGTAAAAGTACTCATTACATAAATTCTGAGCTGATTTATTAACTTATTCCTTTTACATGCAGGTCTTCTAAACATTATTAGAGGTGATTTGCCATAACCTGATTTTTCGATCATCACCACTACTCACTAAAAATTGATTATCAGCACTGAATATTAAATTTTCAACATCGCGGTCATGCCCTCTAAAACTTAGCAGAACTGAGAGAGTTTCAAGATCCCAGAACTTGATTATGCCATCACGATCACCACTGGCAAATAAAGAACCTGTCGAACTAAAAGTAAGGCAAGTAACGCAGGTATATTCATGAAGTGTAGCGATTTCCGATTCCTCTTCTAAATTCCAGAGCTTAATGGTGTTGTCCCAACTAGAGCTGGCGATCAGTTGACCATCTGGACTAAAGGCAAGATAGCGGAGATAATCTGCATGCCCAGTGAATCGGTGTTTGAGAGTGAGCGTCGTTAAATCCCATATACTAAACCCGTTGCAGTTACCTACCGCTAAAACATCTCCAGAAAAATTCAGTGCTAACGGATAGTTGGCATCATCTTTAAACACCAGACTCCCGATTGCCTGAGTCTTTTTCAAATTCCACAGTTGTGCTGGCTGTTCACCATATTGTCTTGCTAGAACCTGACCATTACCACTCAATACAGAATGGGCTGGAGATATAGAACCGCCTCCTTGAGCATTCCAATCCACAGAAATGGTTTGACTCTTGCCCAATCTGCGTTCTCTACGTCTGGCTAGTATTTTATCTCTAGCAGATTGACGGGATGAGGCTACTGCATCTCGATGGTAGAATTTTGAAAAAAAATGGTCGGTCAGCAGAGTGTGTTCATCGGAATTATTGTTGAACACAAACGCCAAAGTAGGTATATGCTCTGACATCACATTGATTTTCTCTTCAAACATGACGGCACCAGCAGCAATGTCCCAAATCTTAAATTCGCTGGCACTGAAACTTGCTAACATCTGACTATCAGGGCTAAAAGCTAATGATTGAACTGGGACACAATGCCCCTTGAAGATCTCAATAACTTCACCAGTTTCCCGCTTCAGGAGTTCAATTTGACCAACTGAACTATCATGACTACGAGCAATTAGATATCCATCTGAACTCTCAGCCTCTGCACAAATACCACTGGAGTAACCTTTGAAAGTTCTTCGCTCATGCCCTAAGTCATACTCCTCATATGGTTCTCCAACTCCGGTCATCCCCATGAGTTTTGCCTGGTGGTTCAAGACCACAGAAGTTAAATTTTCAGGATGATCCTTTAAATTTTCCTTCAACTCTCCATTAACGACATTCCAAAGTTTCAGCTCGTTCTGGTATAAATACTGGTAAAGTTGCTGACCATCGGTTTTGAAAACATTAGAAACAACTGGGTCCGATTGAATATCTATCTTTTGCTTTTTAGTGCCCGATCTAGTATCCATCACGGTCACTTGATTATCCCAATCTAAATAAGCCAGCAGTTGACTATCTGCACTTAGAGCGACAGAAGTGCCACAACTATCAAGCTCAAGTTGCTTCGATACCTCGATCTGTTCGCTCGGATGAGGACCTGTAATTGAGGCAGAAAAATCAATCTCCTCATGACCAGATAGATCAACACCTCGTAGATCAGTTTGTACGAGGAGAGCGTCCTTTAAATCCGCTTCAGTCAAGTCAGATTTTTGTAGGTTTGCTGAACTAAGGTCAGCCTTGTTGAGTTTACAGTGTTTCAAATAGGCTTTATGTAGATTCGCAGATTGAAGATTGGCTTGACGCAATCTCGCCATATTGAAATTGACATGCTGGAATTTTGACTGTGTGCAGTTTGCCCCCGTTAAGTCAGCCCAAGTCAACTCAGCGCCAGAGCAATCAGCAGAGGTTAGTTGCGCATAGGGTAAGTAAGCTGCATGTAATGTTGCCTTTGTTAAATTGGCAGAATGAAGCTTAGCTGCATCCAGCTTGGCATGGGTTAGATCAGCCTGGCTTAAATTCACTTCACTAAGATTAGCGCCTTGAAAATCTACCCGTTCAAGACATGCATGACTCAAGTTTTGTCCCGTTAGGTTCGTCCAACTGAGGTTGGCCCAATACCAGTTTTGCGGCTTTAACGTTGCCGTTCGTAGGTCACATCGTGTCAAGTTGGCCCTTGTTAAATTAGCATTTGTTAAATTGGTATTGTCTAAATTCGCTTCAGTTAAATCTGTATGATTCAGGTTAGTCCCAGACAGATTTGCACCACATAGATTGATTTGTCTCAAATCAAGATTAGATAAATCAGCATCACTGAGATCAGCATTTTCCAGATCCGCACCTACAAAATTACGTTGTCCTGCTAAAACAGCCTCCAGAAAATCTTGAGGGTTTGTCAGTGATGATGCAGGGGTTGGGGTTTGTGAATGATCCGTCGAGTAGGGATGCATGCTCAGTCTATTTGATGATGAATGGAGTAAGGGTTATATTTATAGCCTTTGCTTGGCTGCAGCTCTAACTAACCTATTGACATCTGCCGCTAATGTTTGCAGGATTTCTAACGGCGTTGCTAGATTCTCAGCAATCGCAAAACGGTCCAGCCAATCCTCAGATTGGCTTTTATCTTGAAGTACAGTAATCGACATTTCAGGCTGCCTTAGCACCCAAAAACGAGCGTTCAAAGGCCAGGTATCAACGTAGGTGTTAAGGATTTCAGTTCGATGCTCTGGATGCTTGGTGAAGTAATCGGGGTGAAGCAGCAAGTATTCATTGGCATAATCCCCACACACAATTTGTTTAGCCACTTCAGAAGAAAGATTGGGGTTGTTCATCGCACTACACCGGATGGCTCGATCATTATCCTTAGCTAATTCCTCTAAAACAGAACTTGGCAAAGCAGGATGGGCTGCAATCAGGCTTCGCAGATAACTGTCTTGGTCATGTTGCAACATTAATTCTAAAGTTGTAGCCTCTGTGGCTATATTTTGGGCAACAGCATGTCGAATGTCTGGATTTGTGTCTTGGGCCAATTGTGTTAGGACAGAAGCTGGAGTATTGCTATTTTGAGCAATCGCGACCCTTACCTCAACTTCAGCTTGACCTGGCCAGTGGGTTAAAAGTTCTACGGGCAGATCGCTTCTCAGAGCTAAGAACAAACGCGCAGCCTTACCTCCTTCTCGAATCAGTTGCTGTAATAGTTTCAGGAGGGGACTCGTACTTTCTGCAGCTATAATATCCAACACATGTTCCTTCTCAGGGTTGTCGTACCATTGGCTAGACATCTGTAAGCCAATTACTGCATGGATTTTAGGATCCCGAGCCAACTCTTTGAATAGCACTTTTAGTGGCGTGTTGGGATTGCGAGCAACCTCCCAACGGATCCGTTCTTGGCCGTCATAGACCATTTCTGCTAACAAACTAGCAGGAGTATTGGGATTAGCTGCAACTTTTTCACGTAGTTTCAACGGCCCTTGAGAAAGTATTTTAAGGATATCTGCCGTTGTTTCAGGATTTGATGCTAGAGCTTGGAGCTCTTGAATCGTTAGTTGCTGTGCGGGAACAGTCCTATCATCTTCAGAAGGATTTGTATGAGCTTTCATGATTTGAGCGATCATTTGAGGATCACTTTGTTGTATTTCAGTTAGACGTTTTGAGCTGAGGGCTTGGCCAGCGGCATGAGCCACACTACCGTCAGAATCACTGGCTAACATCATCAAGGTAGAGACTGATACTTGAGGATTTCTAGCCAAAGCAAAACGAACATCTTCACTTGAATCTTGGACTAGTTTTTCTACAAGATCTGCTGGTATTGATGGATTTGCAGCAGCATAGCACCGCACTGAGTCTTGTTGAGCTGATTGCCGCAACGTTGTGGTAGGTAAGCTAGGATTTCTTAGCACTATTTGACGGACACGTTCATCGGAATGGCGAGCTAACTGGGTCAGTAATATCGGATCAGCAGAGGGGTATGCCGCAATCTCTCGACAAAAATTGCGATAAAACGGTTCTTCTATCCAGAATTCAGAAATTTGATTAGGAATTGCACAGATTTGGACTAGAGCTTCTAACTGATTCGTGTATTGGGGAGATAAGCTGGATTGACCAAGAAAGTTAGAAATCGAAACTTTGACTTGCTTTTCGTAATCCTCGATTACTTCTCCAACTAAATTAACGTGGAGCTGAGCTTCCTCGACAACCTGTTGGTGGCGACTACGAGTTAAGCAGCTCAGGATCTTAGCGGAGGTTTGACCATGTCTTACCCATTTCAACTGCAATTCTAAATCAGCTTTATCTGCCGCCTGCTCTAGAAGATAGCTAGGAGCATTTTTTTGCTTCAGTAAACTACGAAGAGTTGTGGGAGAAACCTCCTCCAGCCAATTGGGATGTTCCAGCAAAAGCAGCGGAAAGACTGGGTTATCCAGTAACTGGGTTGGGAACTCAGCACCCAAGCTCAGAAGCACCTCGAAGGGAGTATTAGGATTAATTGCTACGGCTTCTCGAGTGGCTGCATCTGAAGAATCTGCTAACGTCTGGAGTTGTTCAGCAGTGGTACTAACATCTGATGCCAGTGCTCTCTCCACTTCAAGACTTCCAGCTAATACTGTGTCATCAGAATTGGTCATCAATTTACAATCCAATAAGCTGTTGAAAGTCTTTGAGAAAAGTTTGGAGCCGTGAATCTTTCTGAATAAGAGCCGCTAAAGCTCCCATTTGTCCCATTGACCGCATTACCCGAAATAAATCCACTGCGAAAAGCTGCACCCACTCTGGGGTTGCAGTTTGGCTGAGCCAAGTAAAAGCGTTGTAAGCCTCATGGGCACTAGCTGCTCGTACTGCTAACCCGATCGCCGTTGCATAGCGAGCCGAAGGTTCGGTGGGAAAAGTTATGTGGTTGCCCTGTCCCTCCAAGATTGGTGTGAGATTTGGCAAGTTCTCATACAGTTGGATGTAAGCTACAAACTCAGCAGTAGTTCCTGGCCCGACTGCTGGCGCTAAATCTAGTCCAGCCTTGTGAAGATCACTAGCCATTATCCATGATCTTGGCGAGGGCCAAGCAGGTTGTTGGGGGTCAAGCTTATGTAGCAGTGTTGGGCGGTAGGATAGAAAAGCAATTACCTGCTCATGAACGCCTGTTTCTAAAGCATAGGCTTTGAAGCTATTAAAATCTGGTTCTACCTGAAGATGGAGAAAGCGATTGGCTAAAGGAGTCGGCATGTCAAATACTGCTGCTCTGTCTTCTTTACGGTTCCCGGCTGCCCAGACAAACCAATTTTCAGGAACTGTATAGGTTCCCACTTTACGATCTAGGATTAACTGCTGAGCCACCCCCTGCATCGCGGGTGGAGCCATGTTTAGCTCATCTAAAAATAAAATCCCTTGGCCATCACGGGGCAAAAACTCCGGTGGATACCATTTTGACATCCCATCTGAAGCTACAGGTAATCCGCGCAGATCAGTAGGGGCTAATTGGCTGAGACGCACATCCACAAAGGCCATCTTATGTTCGTGCGTTAGTTGACCGACAATACTAGATTTACCAATACCTGGAGGTCCCCAAATCATCGTACTGATTTTGAGCTGTCTAGAGATTAAGTTCTCGAGATAGATTTTGAGTTCCGCAGGTGTCATATCTTATCCATTTGTAAACTTGCTCTAGCTGCAGCTCAAATCAATCGGTTTCCGTCTTGGGCTAGCTGTTGGAAAACAGGTAATGGTAACTTCCATACCTTATCCTCAGGTTTCCCCAACATAGATGGGTAGCCTAACAATGGGAACATTTAATTGCCATGTCGACAGACTCTCAAAAGTTAATTAGTGCTTCTCTGCTGCGACTTCGGATGAAGTCGCCATTTTTTGCAACCTTGGCTTTGTTTGCCCGCTTTGTCCCTTCACAATGCCTAAGTACGGCCGCAACTGATGGGAAAGATATATTTTTCAATGCTGAGTATTTAAGATCACTCCCCTCAACCCAGCAAGATGGACTTCTTCTCCATGAAGTTTTGCACGCAGCTCTGATGCATGCTATTCGTCGGGGTGTTCGTGATCCGAAGCCATGGAATATTGCTGCCGATATTGTGGTGAACGGCATTATTGCTCAGCAAGATGTTTTTGAACTTCCTCCCAATCCAGTACGAGACAAAAAGCTCGAGAACTTGAGCGTTGAGGAAATCTATGAGCTTTTGCAGAAAGAAGATTCTGTACAACTGAACCTACCTAATCCAGATCTTCTTGGCCAATCGCCTGAAGATGCTAATCCCTCTGAATCAGAAGGTAATACTAGTCAAGCAATGCAAGCTTTTGGAGGTAAGGAAGATGTTGCAGGCAAGCGTCCTACCAGCGAAACCTATGATACCGATCAGCCTGCGACCGACCCTACTCAAGTCATCTCTCAGACGGAAACATTCCAAAACTCAACTCCTTCCAATAGAACCGACAGCTTGTCAGAAGCTCGAAAGGCTACCTTAGAAGTCCACTGGCGCAACGCTCTCCAGCAAGCCACCATCATTGCTCGCACTACTAATCAAGGCCGAGTCCCAGCTGGTATAGAACGTGAACTGATGTTACTCACCACTCCTCAGCTAGATTGGCGAGCTTATCTATGGCGCTATTTAGTGCAGACCCCCACAGACTTTTTAGGATTTGATCGCCGTTTCATTGGCCAAGGACTCTATCTAGAATCTTTGGTAGGTGAATCCGTGAAGGTTTACGTTGCTGTTGATACGAGTGGTTCCATTGATCAATCAGACCTCCGCATGTTTTTGAGTGAAGTACAGGGCATCCTTAGGTCTTATCCTCATTTACAGTGCGAGCTTTATTATGTCGATGCTGATGCCTATGGTCCCCATGAGTTAAATCCAAACAGTCCTATTCCTCAGCCCCAGGGTGGAGGCGGGACTTCGTTTCAGCCTTTTTTTAAAAAAGTTGACGAGCGCTGGGATCGGCAAGCCCAGGCCGTGTGCGTATACCTGACTGATGGTTACGGTGAATTTCCAGATCCAGATCCAGAACTACCAGTGTTATGGGTTGTGACGCCAGGAGGATTAATGCTAAACGATTTCCCCTGCGGAGAAGCCGTTCGTTTATTGCCTATGTAATCTAAATATCTCTACGCAGATAGATCAGAAAATGGTGTCTGCTAGGAAGAAGACGCAAGCAGGAGTTTTGAAATCAGTTCGTCGGTAGTGCTAATAGGCGACAATTACATAGACCGAATACATGACCGCCTGACAATTACATAGGCCTCTCTGAGAATCAGGATCTAGTCAAGCAAGAGATCTGAATT